>JAYUVP010000163.1:0-23245 GCA_043753995.1 Fibrobacterota bacterium | reverse complement strand
CGGCTTGTCCTCGCCTACCGATATGGAATTAGCCCCGGATGGCCGTATTTTCATATCGGAAATCTATACCGGCGAAATCAAAATTTTCCGTGATGGCGGTACGCCGAAGTGGGTCACGGCGGGAAAACTCTCGGTGGCCAATAGCAATGAGCATGGGCTTCAGTGCTTTGCTTTGGATCCGAAATTCACTAGCAATGGTTGGATTTATATCCGTTTTTCTCCACGGGGAGGAGGCGATGATGAAGTTGCCCGATTCAAAATGACCGGGGATATTCTCGATGTGAGTTCGAAAAAAACCTTGCTAAAAATCCCTAAGGAAACCAATGCCCATTTGGGTGCTGGCTTAGCTTTCGACAAGCACGGCAATCTCCTCATCTCTACCGGATGTGATACCAGTCCCCAATCGAATTCGGGTTATGGTGCCTTCGATACCAGGACACCCATCCGAGACGGCGGACGCTCCGCTGCCAATACCATGGATTTTCGCGGGAAAATATTACGGGTAAAACCCCTCGCCTTTACCGATGCACAGACCCCCACTCCGGGCATCGGTTCCACCTATGAAATCCCTGCAGGAAATTTTTGGGAAACCATCGCGGCGACCTTGCCCGAAACCAATATGGCGCTTGTTAAAAAGGAAATTTATGCCATGGGATTTCGAAATCCCTACCGGATATCGGTAAAGCCCAATTCGGACTGGGTCTATTCTGCCGAAGTCGGGCCAGATGCCACCGCAGACAATAGCACGCGGGGCCGTGCGGGATACGATGAAATCAATCTCACCAAGCCGGGAGGTGGTTTTTATGGTTGGCCCTATTGCAATGGCAATAATTACGGTTATAACAAGGTGGACTATTCCGGTGGTGGCCAGGTTTACCTCACCGAAAAATTCGATTGCGCCAAGCCCGTCAACGATTCCCCGAATAATAAGGGTATTACTCAATTGCCACCCGCCACGGCTCCTATCGTTTGGTATGCCAATGCCAATACAACCGACTTCCAAGAGCTAGGAAAGGGACAGGAAGCGGGCATGGTGGGTCCTTTTTATCAATACGATCCCGCTTTGGCCTCCAATGTCAAATTCCCTCCTTATTATCAAGGGAAAATGATCTTTTGGGACTGGAGCCGATACTTTCATAAAATGGTGAGCCTGGATTCGCAAGGCGGCGTGGCGAAAATAGAGGACATTCCCGTTACCGATCATAGATGGGGATCGGATATCGATATCATCTTCGGAGCCAATGGTGCCATGTATGTCTTACAGTGGAGCGAGCTCGGATACGGTGGCGGAGAAAAAGCCTTTTACAAAATCGAATACCGAGGCCCTTTGAATGAAGCGAGCTGTGTGGTTGATGTGAATACGTCCAGGCGAACTCTCAAGCCGCACCAGTCTTTCCCAGGCATCGTGGGTGTATCCAGCTTTCAACTTCCTGCTGGCGCCTCAGGCGCCGATTTCTATAGCTGGGACGGGCGTCAAATCGGATCCTATTCGCGCTCCGGAAATTCTTCAGTGGAAGAGCGGGTATCTCTGCCAAAGGTGGCCGGCTACCAGTTAGTTCAGATTCGCATACGTTGAAATCAAGCAAAGCCCTAAGGGAAATTCGGGGCCTCGCGGCCCCGGTTCCGATTTAGGGTACTCGCCCCTTCACAGCATTAGCCCTGGCGCTCAAAGTGATTTGCCCATTGGCTTCTATCGGCAAGGTATTCCGCATTTGCGATTGAAGTGTTGCGATAGCGTCGGCGCTCAATTGGGCGAGAGGCGGCCCCATGCTTGGGCCACCTAAAATCGTGGCCCAATAGTCGTCGAAATCGACAAAGGTTCTTTGAACTGTGATACATTGAATATCAATATCTTCAAGGCCGGCCCCAGACCACAATTCTCTTAAAACCTCGACTCGGGAGGCATCGGGATTGGGTGGCCAGGGAATGGGAGCGCCCATGGCAAGCAAGGCGTCTCGAAGCGAGGCATAGGGAAAACCGCCACCGGGCAAATCCCAGGAATAGGCGGTGACCCACCCTCCCGGAGCAACGACGCGCGCCATCTCATTCACCCCCTTGGCGGGCACAGGAACGAAAAAAATCACCAAGGGCATTACCGCCATATCGAAGCAATTGTCAGGGAAGGGCAAGTCCATAGCATCGCCCTGGCGAAAATCGGCGCCGTTGAGAGCCGGTCTCTGGCGTGCGAAAGTGATTTGGTC
Organism: Fibrobacterota bacterium; assembly: GCA_043753995.1. GTDB lineage: Bacteria > Fibrobacterota > Fibrobacteria > UBA11236 > UBA11236 > JAYUVP01. The sequence goes on along the minus strand of JAYUVP010000163.1, from coordinate 21,044 downwards.
CGGTGATGGATCTATGCCAGCCACCGATGCCGATGCGCTTTGCTCGACAATCATTTCGGTAAAAGCACCATTGCCGCAGCCCACGTCAATCCAACTCAGTCCGGGTTTTGCATTTAACCATTTCAGGAATTCCTCCCCGACCAATTGGCTCCACTTTCCCATGAAGCGCTCATAGGTCGATCCATTTTTGAACTGAATGGAATTGGGCTGCATGAGAGATTCTCCTTCTTCAGGACTGAATCTAAAACATACCGAGTGGGGTGGGGGAGACCGAGACCGGCAAAGGCCTGGAAGGATTACGGGTCGAGGTCGGGGGGAGGGGTCACCTCGATGTGACGCTCTCCCCCCGACGGGCTCAAAAGATCACGCTAAGGAAGACACCGAAATAGGGCACCTTGACCCATGGCTTTTTGCCTGGCTCGTCATGAACGCCCATGAATTCTAAGTAGTCGCGTTTAGCGGGAGAGCCGGTGGGTACGGTGACGACAGAAATATCGTATTTGTTGGCGAGGCGTATGCCCGCTTCGAGGGCGAGACCGCCATGGCCGCCGACGGCAAAGTCATAAAAGCCGCCGACACCTAATTTGCCTTGTATATCTTGTGTCGGTTTGCCTAGAAACATTTCCGCTGAGACCTTGGGCACGGGCAAAAATACGCCGAAGCCATAGACACCGAGGCTGGCCGCCGTGCGGAAAGAATCATTGGGATCGGTGAGGTACCAGCTATAGTACAAATGGCTGAAGGGTGCGACGAATTCGGCGGTGGAAACCGGAATGGAGGAGAAGACGAGGCCGAGACCGAAGCCCATGAAGGTGCTGGTATTCGGGCCTTCGAGAGGCTTGGGCTGGGACGAAGAATCGGCGGCCTTGCTTGCGCCTTGCACCCGAGGTGATGTCGAGTCGCTGCTTTCGGCGACGCCGGCAGGCGAGACGCCTTGTGCCGAAACGGTGGAGGCTGCGGTGAAGGCCAGGAGGGCGGCGCTCAAGCCGAACGTGGCCAGTCGTGGCGAAAGGCGAAGGCCGAGTTTGGGGTTTCGGTTTTCAAAAGGGTGAGTCATCGGTTTTCCTTTGAGTAACATGAAAGATACGTCCTATATAGGTTACGTGAAAAGATGAAATCAAAATCGCATGGTCAACGAAGATGTGACGCGTCCGCTCGGGTCCAAGGTAACCGGATTGACGCTCAGTTTTTGGGTGCGCAAAATCGTGCGCACCGAGATCACGGCATCGAGAGCATTGGCCGCTCCCATGGCGAGATAAAACCAAGGCGTATTATCCGGGTCGCCGCTGCGTGTATTGCGAGCTGACCAGATGGCGAGAGCCAAGGCGCCATCACCAAGGGTGAAGACGATACCTTGCGCGGGTTGTGGACCCAGATAAAGTCCGCTGACGAAGGGCATAATGCCGAGGGCTCCCGCCAGTACGGGCTCGGAGGACGCGCCGCGTTCGCTATGCGCCGCGGGAGGGGTCAGCATAGGATCGAAATCAGGAACCCCGGCGAAGCAGGGAAGGGCGGCCAGCAGCAAAGCGGCGAGAAGCAAACGCATGGGACCTCCAAAAAGCGCTTTCAAAATCAAGACAAGGAGAAGAGCCGAATGGCTATTTCAAGTCCTTGCTCCTTGGACGCCGCCGTGGTGCAGCAAGGTGAAAGCGGCTAGCGAGAATAGTGTAATGAGAAATGAATTTCCATGCCGCCCCGCCATTCGGAGGAAGGAGATTCCTGGCCCGATTCGGGATCGGTCCGGTCGGCTTGGTTATAACTCAAGGGTAACATCTGGGTTACAGAGGCCTTGGCTTGTAGTTGCCCACGACGCAAGCACATAGCGGCACCAGGCTGTAGCAGCCAGCGATTTCGAGGCGCTAAAACCAAGGTGTCTCGTTTTTCCGTGGTATAGAGAAGCAAGGACGTTTGCGATTGGGTGAGGCGGGCCCAGCCTTCCCAAGCCATGCGATGCAGGCCCAGGTCCAGGCCTGGCGACAAGTCCCAAGCACCCAGGCGAAAATGCCTTTGGGCGAAAGCATTGGCACCTTCGCGATGAAAGGCTGCGCGGCCCACGCCGGTCCAGCTTTCACGGGACAATAATCCCGTGAGAGATCCCTGATAGGCATCGAGAATTTGATTGCGATTCCAAAGCCAATGCCCGGCGGGATGGAGGGGACGTAAAAGGCGTAAGACTCCACCGGCGATTTGCCCATCCAGGCCGAAGCAATAGCGTTCCGATTCCGAAGCGAGACGAAGGGAGGCGCGTCCCGCTTGCAATTTCCAAGGGACCCAAGCAAAGGGTTCGCTTAGGCCGGTTGGCCCGCGATAGCCGACTTCATGGCCTTGCCCCGCCAGCCCTTCGGCTTGGGCCTCAAGACTCCATGGCATGGCCTGGGATGAAAATCGCCGGAGTACCGATACCGCCCCTTGGGTCAAGGTGGCGTGAACATGATTGGCGAAAGCGGCATCGCCGGAAGCGGAGGTTCCGAGGCGATGATAGGCTCCGCTGGAGGAGGCTCGCCAGCCTTGGGCATTCCAACCCAAGCCAACCAACAGGGAGTGGTTTTCTAACTCCGAAGCTATCGTCACGGGTAGGTAACCGGGTACCATGGCTGTAACGGTATGTCCGCTGCGTCCCCATTCTCCCTGCAAGCGCGCCAGTGCTCCCGTGCTGTCGGCATCGCCGATTTCCAAGGCCGCCCCGGAGGCAAAGCCCTGGGCTCCCGGACCCAGTGGCAAAAGCAAATGGGCGGTCGCAAGGCATCGCGGTGAAAGCTGAAGCCCGAGGGCTTGATCCCAGCCTTGTTGTCGCCTTTGCCATTGCACCGCGGAGGAGTCACCACCATAACCAAAGGCTTGCTCCTGGCTTTGCCAGCGGCCCGCGGCGGTAAGGGCTTCATTCAGCGGAAGCCGGAATTCCAGACTTTGGCCTTGGGTTTCAAGAAGCGCCAGGGGAGAGCCGGCCTGCCTTAAATTTGGGCCTCGGGAATATTGCCAAGCCGCCATGGGCCCGCCCTTGGCCTGCGGCATGGAAGAGGGGGGCAGGGTAACATGGGAGAGACCTCCCTGAGGCAATAAATACTCGCCCGCCGAGGCGCCAAGGTCGGGCCAGGGACTATGCGTCGACGCGTGGCCACATGCGGCTAAGGCGGGAAAAGTCGCCAAAACCAAGCGCCAAAAAAAAGAGCGGGTCGTCGACCCGCCCCCTAGGACTCCGCGATTTGCGAAGCTCATTTTCGTCATCGAGAATTAATTCAAGCTTGTTTCAAAAATGAATTCGGGGCTCATAGTGTCTTCCGCTAAATCCATGGGGCCTCGACCTCCCATGCCGTCATAATAGGCTGCATGCTTTTGAATCAAATTCCACAAATTGGCTTCGGTGGCGCCAGGCAAATAGCCCTGAAAGGTGGGGTCTTGAAAATAAATGATTTGGCGTAAAGCATTCACATAAGCCGTTGCGCTGAATTCACCGTTTTCAAAACGGTCTTGCAAGTCTTGCACGGTTTTGAAATTTCCGGTGACATTACCGCTATGATCCGCGAAGTAAAAAATGGGCTTATCATTGCTCCATTCGGCCTTGGGATAAAAGCCATAATGGGGGAGCATTTTCTTGAAATCCCGAATTTTGAAATAGGCTGAGAAATCCACGGTCAAGGACGTATCGAGAAAGGCGACCTTCATGGTGAAAGGCTGCTGCAAATACTTCGATACCGAGTCCATTCCATCCAGCAACTTGGTCATGTTCTCGCGGTCAATGCAATTTCCCGAAGAAGGAATGGAGCATACGCGAATCAAGTCATCGGCTTGTGGATCCGTTTCGGTTTGGACCGAGGCGAGCGAAGCCTTGGCTAGGCCTACGGCCTCAACCATTTCTCCGGTGACTGCGGACAAGCGAACTTGCCATTCGGGTCGCACGGCCAAAAAGGTCGAGCCTGGTGCGAGCCGGGTAGTGATATGCTCGATGGCTGCCGATTGGGGCGCCGTGAGATTGTCCAAATCTTCGAAACCGTTGACGGAGCGGAGGTCTTCCAAGAAGGCATAGCTGCCATTTTGATCGATGTCGATATCATAGCTGAGGCAAAGAGTGGCATAACCATGCAAGGCCTTCATGCCCGCCAAGACCAAGCCGGCTTCGGCATGATCGATTTCTTGGTTTTTGCCATCAAGGGTCAAGGTGAGATTAAAGCTTGGGTCTTGGTAAACCTCAAGCAATAGGACAATGGCTTTTTCCATGGCAGGCAAAAGCGTGGTGGCCACGGCGTCTTGCACTTCATGAAAGGCGGGATCGGTTTTCGCTGACTTGGAAACGCGTTTCAAAACCGCAGCGCGTTTTTCCACGGGCTCCTCGACCATGCGGGTATCAAAAAGCGAAGTTGCTTCGATGGTATTATTAATGAGGTCAGCCAATTTTTGGTCTTGCGCCGCTAGCAATACTCCGGTGATTGCTTCGCCGAATTTTGCCTTGGAATCCGAGGGGTTTAGCTTGGCCGCGGCGACATATTCGCGATGCGAGGCCTGCAAATCGGTAAGATTTTCTTCACCATAGGCATATTCGCCGTCGGTCATCGCGGCAAGGGCCATATTCAGGGAATCTCTCCCTGCTTGGACATGCTTTTCGGAATTGGTGGCCTGCGCCGAGCTTACCGAATCGTCATTGCCAAAACAGCCGACTAAAAGAGTGCCGAACCCAAGGCCCAGGGCCAAGGCCGGAATTCGCATGGTTGTAGACCTAGTAAAGAGCATAAAATCCTCCTGAATGAAAAGTCCGTTGCGCGGTAGACCAAGCTTAGACGAATGGGGCTCCCCGATTGTCACCGAAGTGCAAGGGATCGGTTAAACAAGTGTATCGAGCTCCATCTAAGCTCAAAAGACCACCGTTTGGCTGTTCGATGCGGGCCGGCGGCCTGGCCTGCCAAAATGCCGCCGCCTTATCCCCCCCGTTCAGCGGAAATGGCACCTTCATCTTGGTATTATACCGCCATTCACAATGCCTTATACAGGCGACTTTAGGAGCGAAATATGTGGAAACCCATTCGAATTCTGGCTTCCGCTTTGGCTTTGGCCTTTGTCTCGGCTGGCGTCGCGCTTGCTGAACATGAACCCGGTCATGGCAAAATGGGCGGCGAAATCGCTCATGGAAAAAAGGGTCCGGACTGCGGCCCAATGGGCATGGGCGGCCATGGCGGATCGACCTTGGTGGCCACCACCGACGGTGGCGTGGTGGTGCGTTGCGGCAATGAATTGCTCAAGTACGACAAAAACTTGAAACTGGTGAAGAGCGTCGAAATCGAATGCGCGAAATGCTGCAAGAAAGACAGCGCCATGTCCGGAGACGATATGGGCATGTGCCATAAGCCGGGTAAAATGGGCATGCCGGAAAAATCGATGGAACCGAAAAAGGGCGACGATGCAAAGGCAGTGACTCCGGCCACGCCTGCTCCCACCCCAGCGAAGAAGTAAACTAGGCGCTACGGAACCTAGTCTTCGAGCCGTTCCCATTTTTGGGAGCGGCCAAGCAGGGAAACGCCGATAAAGCCCCGCACGGAAATGCTTTTATTGTCCGGGGCCACTTCGATTTTGCAGCGATATATTTTCCCGATTTTCGGATCGAGCACCTTGCCACCGGCCCATTGCTCTCCGTCTTGTTTCATTCCCCATAAGAAATGCAGACTGCGGGTGCGCTTGCCTTTAAAATCATCTGGGCATTCATCGCATTTCGGATCCGTGTCGATATCCGGTCCCGGAAAAATGGAATCGATTTGACCCAGCAATTCGCCCTTGTCGACCCAAAGCCGGACTATGGATTTGGGCTTGCCCGTTTTATCGTCTATGGTGCGCCAGCGTCCTTCTGGCGAAGGATTGGCATGGGTTGCTATTGCGGCGCTAAATAGACCAAAGGCGAGTAAGGGGGTTTTGATTTTACGGAACATGAAGTCTCCCAAAGAGAAGGGTAGGTTACCCATTAAGACGTTTTCCAGGTTGCTCAGAGTGAATGGGTAAAACCTGCAAAATACTTTTTCCATTGATTCACGCTTGGGTATCGAAAACCAAGGTTGAATCGCCCCAATCGAAAGCGCCACTCCTGAAAAGTCATGCGATGAAGACGATAATTTGTCTGTGGATCCTGGAGTGATCCCAAAAGGGTTGTGGCATTCCATGGCCGTCCTAGGCGCAATGCTATCGACGCTGGGAAGCGCGCTTGGTTTTTCTCCCACCAGGATTTCCAGATTTGCGGATCCCGTGCGGGTCTTTCTAGGACTTCCCCTTGTTGCGGGGAAAAGCCTTTTTGAATTCTTAATTCCACCAAGGCGGGCGAGGGGTTGTCATCGGGGTCCAACTCCAAATGAGTTTCAAGCAAATCCGCGCCGGTAATGCATTGCAAGGCCCAAGCCGCCGCTTCCACGGAACCGGGCGAGGAGAGTTTTTCAATGAGTATCGGTATCGATTGAATATTGCCGGAATGCACCAAGCTCATAGCCAAATCCCAATCGATTTCATCGGGCTTGGCCTGCTTGATTAGGGCGTCCCGAAGGGCCAGTGAATCCAATAGGGAACCTAATTTCAAAGCATGATGATCGCCATTTCTCGCCTTTTCCATCAAAGGAGAAAGACAGGCGATTTCACCACAAGCCAAGTAAGCATGAATGCCTTCGTGACGGGAAGCTGCCTCTTCGGTCCAAATGGGTTGAGTCTTGAGCCATGGCAAATAGGCCAACCGCTTGCCAAGATGGATGAATTCGTAAATCGTGCTTGAAGGGATTTGACCCTTGTCATGGGCATTGAGCACGGATCGAATATCGAATTCCAATGGACGAGTAGCGCCAACCTTCAGAATGGTTTTGGCCAATTCCGGTTTTGTTTCCAAGGTCCAATCCCAAGTCTTGAGCACCCATGCGCTGGGGATTTCGGCATCCATGGCTTTTTCTAAAGCCTCGATATGCGCATCCTCGGTGTCCATTTCGCTGAGAATTTGATGAAACGCTTTGTGATTACCGTTGCGGCATACAAGGCTAATCAACACCGGGAGATATTCGGGATTTTCCGCGAAGCGCTCCAGCCCCATGCGCTCAGCTTTTTCTCCGCTTAGAACCAAGGCATCGAGATGGGCCTCAAAGCGATTTTCAAAAGCCCCGACGCGCGTCCAGGGGATGTCTTCCTGGGAAGCCAATAATTGCCGCTGCGCCCACAAGGTCGCGGCTTCTTCATAATGCTCTTCGATGAGGGAAAGCCCATGCCCTTGAGTGGATGCGTAACGTTTCAGCTTCGGAGAGGGTGGCGCCTCGCTTTGCAATTGCAGGACCGGAGTGTTCACGTTTTTCCACCTTGCTCACAGGATTTCACTAGCACGCCACCTACGGATCCGTCGTCGCCTACCGAGAGAATCATGGAATAGGGAAAGTCGGCATACTGACGGGCAAAGGCCCTTAAGGCCAAGGCCATGGCGAGAGGCCCGGAGGCAATGCCGGTTTCACCAAAGCATTCGGCCGGCATAATCACTTGGATATTTTCCCAAGCCAAAAACTTCTGCGTTAAGACCTGAAAGTACCCGAACATTTTTCCGCGCCAAGCTTCGCCATTCAAATCGATATAAAGCGAACCTGGAAAAGAGCCTTTGGCATCGCCCCAAAGCTTTTGCGCGCATAGCGACAAATTTTTCGCAATCTGTCTTTCCTTGCCGAGCACTTCGCCTATGCCTTCGAGCGACGCGGCGCGAAAAACCAGGCCCAAAGGTTGGGTCTCTTGCAATTGCCCGAGCCCTGTCGCCGTGAGCCGCAAGGCCACCGAGGCTTGCCCCGGCATAAGGCCCGCAGGGGCGGCGGGATTTTTCAAGCGATTGTTTTGCGAGAGCCAATTCAAACTGTATTCGTCGACATAGCTCTCGGCGCAAAGCATTAAGGCATCCAGCATTTGCGCCTCGTCGGCCAAGGCCATGGCGGATTCGAGACCACGTATCCAAGCGACATGCCCGAAGCCAGGATAGCGATGTTGATCGGGCGGAATAGGGAGTTTTATTTCCCGCAAGGCGGGCGTGGCCATCACTTCGGAAATCCCCGTGAAATCATCCTCAAACTCATAGGTGAAGCGATCCTCTTCCCAAATCGGCAAGGGGACTATAGCGAGAGTTTTCAGGGCTTCCATAGGCTGCTTCAGCCGCATCAAATCATTGCGAAGCAAATCCCTGAGCGACCCATTCAGCATTTGCCGCCACAAGCCGAATTGAAAAAAGCCATCCAATTCCGCCGCTGCGGGATGCCCCTGTATGGGCGATCCTCCACCCTCATCGTCGAGTGCCTGAAAAGGCACATCCCGGGGACGCACCAAACCCGCGCGAAATGCCGCAGCGGAAGGCACGATGCCATTCGCCAAGGAAGTGAGGGCACCCATGCCGGTAATGGCGAGAGGCATGATTTATTTCCTACTGTGACAAAGATTATTCTTCACGCCAACTCTCGGGTTCATAAGCAAAGGTTTTCTGGCCAGCCCGCGCCGAGAAAGGCGTCAGGGGAAACTCATCATCGATTTGCAAGGCCAACCTTTCGCCAGCGCGTATCCAAGCCAAGCCTTCAAAGGAAAGTTTGGCCAGAGTCAATTGCTGCTCTTCGGTGAATTCATCTGATTCACACTTCTCGCGCAATTCCTCGCGAAGCGATTCCATGCGTTCGGCCAAGGCAATATTGAAGGCCGGCGAATCCAGGCTTCGGGCGGCGTCGGCGATGGCCATTCTTTGCGTGGCATCATTCGAGCCGTCGGCGAGAAGGCCAGTTGTTACGCTATCGGGCAGGGGAGTGTGTTTGAGCAAATGCAGGAGTAGCAGGCATGTTCCCTGATCGGCATCGTAATAGCCGTGGGCTTGGAAATGGGCGGAGACCCAGGCAAACAGGGATGGCTCCAGCTGGCTCTCATTGAATGCGAGCGCGGGGAGGAGGGCGTCTAGGCAGGCGGGGCCCCAGCCTTGGTCACCATGAGCCCGCAGGGTTTCGGTGAGGAAATGCGAGGCTTGCAAGGCGCGTTCGGCGAGGTCGTCGATTTCGCCGGCCATGAAGAATTCGGCGATGCCGGCTTGGGAGAGGAGGGTGGCTGTGAGTAGGGCTCCATCAATAGTCCATACCTCGGTACCTGCAAAATGCCCGGTAGCATCCGCAAGTACATTGGAGGATATTATTGGTAGAGGTATCATTCAACAACATCCAATTCGAGAACTAAAAAATTAGGAAGGGGTGAGAGTTTTAATGATTCAAGAAATTCGAATGTCATAATAAAAATCCCAGGCTCCTCCTTTACTCGGAATAAGGGTGGAAGAGAATCAGCTTTCTTTTTGCTAATTACATACTTTCCAACTCCAATAACGCTATCAGGATACTTTTTTGAATACGCGAATTCAGACGCTACAGGGTCCAAACAATCGTAGGTTCCCAATGGATTAATTATTCGATAGTCTTCCGAAATCAAGGCTCCTTTTTCAGAAACTATTTTGATTGGTAAAATTTCAATAATGTCCTGTAGCAATTCTTTGAAGCGAAACGCAACCATTTTATCTAAAATCAGGTATCGATCAGTATTTGATACGAGGCAAGGAAATTCTGGCTTGCCCCTTATTTTGCTGCTCTTAAATGTTGCCTCCGGATTCCAAGACGCCTCTGTTCTTTCGCCGTTGTCTACGGCATCGAATTCCGTGGGCTTGATGCCGCTTACGTATTCCTCAATTTCAATACGAGAGGAAGCGGAAGGTGTAAGTGTTTGAATCTGTAAATAGCGCATATTATTTTTGGCTCTTGTTAAGCATGTGATCTGTTGTCGTAGGTATTGTCGACGCGCTCCCAAATTTAATTAGTTCGTCTGAAGTTGATTTTGAAATATTGTAAAGCTTTTCAGATATTTTTTCATTTACTTGAATTGCACTTGGGTGCCCCTCTCCCTTTTTGAAGGCGCTCGCTGCTTCTTTTAGGACAGGAGTGATTTTTGATTTGATATATTTGTCGTATTGGGGGTGGCTTGCCTGAGTTCTGCTGCAAACATTTCCGGTATCATCAATTATTATTAGTTCAAAGCGAATGTGGCGTGGAAGCCCAAGCAAAAAAGATATTGTCGTATCCATTGGTAAAATTAGCATGTTCTCCCTATAATGAATATTAAATGGCGAAGATCCGAGCCAGTCAGCAAATGTTTGAAATGAAATATCTTGTTTTTGTGCAATCACACCGATTTCTTTTTTAAACAAACCAGCTGAAATCAAGTGGTGATGATTATTCCAATATGGCCAGCTTTGGCTTGTAAAATTTTGCCCAACTGGTATCGCATCCAAATTTATTTCGCCAGAAACCAATTTATCAAAAATCGCTTTTTTCTCTGCTGGGGTTCTATTCTTATCATTAATCAGCCTTTGCTTTTTCTTCTCACGAGCTACGTTTTTGATAGGAACATTGATATAGCCTGGCTCATCAGGTCCTTTCGGATACCAATCCCCTTTCAGTCCTTCCCTTGGGAGGTTAAGAGTTCTTCCATAGCCTGCGGGATAGAAAAATCCAGCCTTATTTTTTTTGCCAACATCGATTCCGGTAACTCCGGAAATTGCTTGTTTAAAGGTTGCGGATGCCTTTTTAAATTCGGACCGTGATCCTTCTGATGTAGATGCGGGAGGCTTAAAGTTTAGAATCGTACGCATTCTTTTTAATAATTCAGGTCGATCTTTGCAAAAGATACTCGGGATATTGTTTTCGGAGAATTTTCCTTGCCATCGATAGGAACAGCTGCAATTTGGAGTGTATTCGGCGCTACTTTTATAGTGATTCTTCGGTGAAGTTTCCTTAGGGGGAAGGCCGTGTTTATTCAAACATTGTCCTCCTCCGAAAATTTTTGTTCCGAGATGCACATTTTCACTTAGTATGGAAAAATGTTCCTTTTTCTCTTCCTTCTTCCCCATCTTACATCTCCTTATCGCAACACAAACACTTCGGCTTCTCGTCCAAAGCAATCACAATGACCGGCCCCTGCAAGACCGGCATGGGTGGCGTATTCTTGTCATTGTGCAACATCGGATCAAATAGCCTCGCCACGCCCTTGCCTTCGATTTTCACGTCGAAGGAGGCATTGACGAATTCGGCCTTGCCCTTGATTTTGCTAGAGGCTATGCCCATAAGCGATCCCGCTTCGTCGCCATTGCTCATGCTGAAATTGGCGTCTTTGTGAGCGATCATTTGGCCATCGGCCTTCACTGTGTCGCTACCACTCGCCAATTGAGAAGACTGGGCGATATTGGGATAGGGAATGGGTACGAAAGGCGCTGGCGGCGCGGGCGTTTTGCAGACATCGGGAAAGGCGGGACTAATGCCATTGCTGCCTTTATGCACAACGGACATATTATTCGCCCCTACGGAAACCGGCATGGGACCTCCCCCAGGTGAGTTGGCGGCATCTGCGAATGAATTTTCATGTGCCCTCGCTTACCGCTTCGGCGGCCAATTCTTCGTCGGTGAGTGGAACAAAAAGGAAGGCGGGCTCCTGCGGTTTAGGCTCGCCCAACCCGATAGATTCGATGCTTTGCAGGCCGCCAGGTAACACGGCATGGCCGCGCCAAAGCAATAAAACCTGATGAGCGTCCGTGTCGACAATGACGGTGTCCAGGGCCATGTTCACCGGCCTTTCACCATCCGCCATCCCTACAATTCGCGCTCGCGGGGGCGGTATACCGGGTAGGCTTACACTGATAGGTCCGCGATTGGATACGCCGATCAATTGCAGTAGTTCATTCCCCCGCAAGGGCGCAGGTGTTTGCAAGGCTACAGGTGCGGATTGGAAAAACCGCTTATCGAAATCAGCAGGTAATAGAGGCATGCGATCTTCTTGCCACCTCGCATCATAGGTCCCGGCCAATTTGCTGCGTGGTTCCCATTCGCCGCCGATAAAACCAAAGCCCACAGGCGGTGGCCTATCGCCAGGGGATGTGATTAAATGCTCAGGGGATTCGATGCGTGGAACTTTGGGGCGATCCTTGCCGGGCTCCACTCCGAAGCCGACTCCCAAGAGGTTTCGTTTTTCATAGCGATGTTTATTGGGATCTGGATGGCTTCGATCCCATCCGCCAAAGGCATGTTCCCAAATCAAGGGCGTGGGCTCCATGGCTTTGGCCTTGCCTAAGACCCAGCCCGCGGCTCTCACCCATTCCCGCTCGCCGAAAACCCGAGCCAGCACTTGGTTTGCTCCTAAGCGTATGCCTGCATCCACCCAAATATCTCCGACTTGTTTCGGATGCGCATGCCCATGCAGCACAATGTCCGTGCCAGGTTTCCAAGGCGCAATTTGCGGTTCGAAGCGCAAGCTGCTGAGTCCAGGTTCACCCCACCACATTCCGCCGGTTTCAATTTTGCGTTGCTTCTCGGCGAGCTTGAGCGGCCCTTTCAGGGGAATGTCGAAAGTCGCTTGCGCAAGAATGACCAGAGTCTCACGCCCCTCGGTATCGAGCATGGGCATGGGCTCGGCCGCATAAGGCGTGGTATTGATGAAGGGCAGGGCGTCCATTTTCTTTTCGAAGTGTGCGCGCTAATTCAATAAGACCGCGCCACCCTTGACTTTATTGGTCTGCGAGGCCTTGCTCAAAATATTCATGCCCTTGATTTCGATGCGACCATCCTTGCTTAAGGTGATACTCGCTTTGCCGCATTCGAGGACGATATCGCGATCGGCTTTAAAGAGCAAATGTGAGCTATCAAGCTTAATGGGCAAGGGGGCCGAATAAGTGCCTTCGACGCGTTCAGGAGCGAAAACATGGGCAGAGGGAAAGCCGACAATCGCGGGACAAGCGACATCGCCGTTCTCGAAAATCAAAGCGATGTCGCGACCAAAGTCCGTGCGTTGCAAGGTCACCAGAGTTTTCGCTATCACATGTTTGCCATGGCTTTGCGCATGGGTCACCAGGGGGTGTCCCATGGCATCGACGCCAATGAGTTTGCCCGTCACATAGGCAGGTAATACCGTTTTTTCTTGCCTATCCTTTGGGGACGTCAGCGAATTCTTGGTTGACCTTTTCTGCCGAGTCCGACTGATATTGGCGACTATCATGCGAATCCCCTTCCTTTGACATTTATCGTGATTCTTGGGTGAACGATTTCAATTCTGTTTGATTTTCGAACCCTTTAAGATGACATCGCCGCTGGCCTTGATATTGACCTTGCCGGCATCAACCTGAAAATCATTGTCAGACTTGTTCAAAATTTTCTTGCCTTGGATTTGCACGCTATCGCTGCCTTCGATGCTGGCCTTTTTGGTTGCCCCGCGAATCTTATCCCCAGCTTCGATATTCAAGTTTTTCGCCACCTGTATGGAGGACGACTTCTGCGTGGTCAAGTCCAAATTATCAGCTGCTGTCACGGTAAAGGTTTTGCCTGAATTGAATGAGGTGTCTTTGCCGGAAGAGACGTCTATGGTTTTTCCCGCATTGATGGTGACCGATTCCCCCGCCGACAAAGTGATATTGGCCGATGCCGTCATTTCAATATTACCGGCGCCACCGTCCATGTGAATTTTGGTCTTACCAGCACCATCCTGAACTGTAATGGATTTGCCCGGGTCGTCCATGAGGATAAAATGGCCATCGGGGGTGCTTATACGAATGAGCTTACCACCGTCGTCCATAAGGATTTGATGGCCATAGGTGGTGGTTAGCTGTATTTTCTTGCCAGTATCATCGAGTATGAGTGTGTGCCTACCCTCGGTGGTCAACAAGGCATGCTTGGCATCGTCATCGTCATTCATTTCGAAGGTGTGCTCGCCCGCCGTGGTGATTTCAATCACCGTCTTTTTTTCCAAATCATCCATGCGAAGAATGTGACCCGAGGCGGTTTTAATGACGCTTTCGCTTTTGTTTTGACTGGTCACGGGAGAGGCATTGGAGGGATTGGGAGCCACGCCTACGGCGACTGGGCGATTCACATCGCCGCCGATAAAGGCCACCAGCAAGTCATTGCCATTGTGATTCGGAAAATGCATCCCATAGGCCGGCCCGCCATAGGGTTGTGCTAGGCGTATCGGAAGGCTGGCATTACCATCCTTTAGATCGGAGAGGTCGTAAGGCATTTTGGCGTGATACCGACCTTCCTCATCGAGGGTCGCGTATTGTCCGCTGGGGCCATCGATTTTGGCTAGCAAAACGCCCGCAATGCTGGGTTTGGGAGTACGGAATGGCGGGCGATAGGCCTGCCCCATGGGAATGGCGCGAAAGTGCGTTGTGAAAATCTGCTTTTGGGTATCGCCTTCGAAGCCCTCACGTTGATCGCCATGATGCACGGTCGCCAACACGAAATAATTCCCGGAAAAACTACCGCCGCCTCGCTCGACCAATTCGAATCGATGTCCGGGCCGCATGGGTCGGCACACACCTTCGCCTTCGACTAGCACCTTTTCGCTCGAAAGCATTTCGGCCCGGCGCAAAGCCATTTGTCCGGCAGCCGAGGCGTCCCCCACATGGGGGGAAAAGTCATAGGCCTCACCTTGGCCTGGCTTTTCGGCATTCCCGGTAATGATGCTGTCGGGCGTTCGATCGTTATAATCTTTGATGCGGGTTTTTCCGGTGACCATGCGTTTGCTTTTTCGGATATGCAAAACATGATCTTCGCTCAAATGGGAAAGCCCGGTGGTATGCATGAGATTGAGCTTAGGATGGTCGGGCTGGGCCATCACCGTCGAGCCTTTATCGGCGAAAACCAGCTTCTCCTTTTTGTCTTGATTGCGAAAGCAGTAATAGACGCCGGCGTCTTCGAGCAGGCGCTGGACGAAATTCAAATCGCTTTCATTGTATTGCACCGTGAATTCTTGCGATGCAAAGGTCCCGGCGGCATCCCATGCATAGTCGCTGCCGCTCAGGCCATGCCCATCTAATACTTTTTTCACGATTGCGGGCAAATCCAAGTTCTGAAAAATCCGGCTTTGTGAAGTGTAAGCGAGTAGCTGGAATTTCGGGGCAATATGCAATATGCACGAATAAGATTCGCGCCCGAAATCCTGGCTATCGTCGGGAAATTGATCGAAGCGGGTTACAATGCCGTTTCGGGCGATATTGAAATCATCGCCGGCCACCTCAAGCTGCGCGGGTTTACCGATGACCTCATCGTAGTTGATTTCCATTTCCGGTGTCGAGGCGGTGATTTCCAGTCGCCAGCATTCAGAAATTTCTTCTGAGAGTGAAAAAGTCTGGACTCGAAAACTATCTGCAGGTAAGGAACCGACCGACAGGGTAAAGCGCAAAGTTGTCGTCGTGGCCATGCAAACCTCGCTCACTAAAGTGATGGCGGATGATCCGCTTCGCTTGGGAAATGGATATTAGATGAAAATCACATTTCCATCAAGAGTAATACCTCAACGTAGCTACCCATCATGGTTCAGCAAGCAAAGTTCGTGAATGGAATAGCGTCGAGAAGATCGCTCATGCGATAATCAGAATGGACGTTACCTTAGAAGAGATAGGATTGTCGAAATGCAGGGCGGGGTACCCTGCTTGAAAAGTTTGGCCGGAAAAACTTATTTACACCGGAGCCCTTAGGATCCCATTGCCAATTGGGCATTGGTCTCATTGCCCGCCTTGGAATTCGAAACGCCTTCCTTGGGGCGCCAACGCGTGCGGCGCGTGAGCTCAAAGCCGTCTTCGTTGGCTGGTCCGATGAAGACGGGATTGCGCTGAAGCATGACTTGTACGCGACGCGTGTCGCGTAGTTCGCGAATCGATCCGAAGCGGAAGCGTTGCAAGAGCCGGGATATTTTCCATTCGGTGCTGTGCAGATTCACATAATGCTGAAAAGTTTTCATCATACCCGCATTGATGCGCCGCATTTGCGTGTCCAGCTCCCAGGGATGCAGGTATAGCATCACGGGATGGCCTTTGCGATTCTGCGATTCGATGAAGGCTTCGGTGACTTGATGCGGGAATAGCCGCAAATAGCCGCCACCCGACATGGGTAAAAACTTTTTGCCCACCCCCAGGGTCGACATGGGGAATTCGAGGAGGTGTCGGCCTGCTTTCAAGCGAATGTCATGCGGCAAACGATTCGGATAATTGGGTATGCCATAGCGATCCCGCTCAATTGGGAAAATGCTGGAGTCGTATTCGAAGCCATGCTTAGCGAGAATATCGAGGGCCCAAAGAGTGTTTTGCACTACGGTGAAATTGCTGGCGCGATGGCCCACTATGGGCTTGCCGGTGATACGTGTGATGGCCGCTACTGACTTGAGCAGGTCTTCTTCGAAAGCCGACGGCGTCATTTCGGTGATGAGATTGTGATAATGCCCATGACTGCCGATTTCATGGCCCGCTTTATCAATCATGCGCACCACTTCGGGAAATTTCTCGGCCACCCAACCCAGCACGAAAAAGGTGCCGCGCGCATCATTGGACGCCAATAGCTCAAGAATACGCGAGATATTCTGCACGACGCGGGTTTCTTGTTGATGCCAGGTCGAAGGAGGAATCTTGTCGCGCAGATTGAAGGCATGAAACCAGCATTCGACGTCGACGGTGAAAAAGTTAGCGACCTCGCCCGTGCCGCGTTCCAAGGTCACCACCTTGTCCATATGCACTTCCTGCAACATGCGCCGCACGCGAGCGGTGGCATCGCGAACGCGCAGCTTGCCGCCGACGCGATGCACATGGTGCGAAAGCTCGACCAAAAAGCCCATTTCTTCGAGATCGAATTGGGCTGTCGGTGAATAACTCACTTCCAGGGTTTTGACGCCGCGCGATTGCAAGCGCTCCAGTTTGCGGGCGATCTCGTTGACGTCCTGGCCAGCCAAAACCGTGCTGTGATTGCCGTCGCGCAGGCTGACCCAAGCGGTGACCTTATGCACGCTTTCCTTGGTAAGGTGTTTGGCCGTGAGACCGAGGTTCTGGGCTCGCTTCAGGGAATCCAGTTCACGCACTTCGCCTTCGCCGCGGCGTAGCGGTTTGATGAGATAGCCAGCCGTATTCCAGAGTATCCACAATTCCATGCGTTTCCAGGTTCGAAAATGCGCCATGGAAGCGCGATAGCTATAGTCGAAAAAGGTTTTACGTACCACGCTTTCGATGGAATCGTCATAACCCACGGTAATTTGCGCCAAGCCTGTGAGACCGGGTTTTAGGAACAGAGTTCGTGATCCATAGTGCGGAATAGTGGTTTGGAATTGCTGGGTAAAATGGGCGCGTTCGGGACGAGGTCCAATAAAGCTCATGTCACCACGCAGGAT
This sequence comes from Fibrobacterota bacterium, assembly GCA_043753995.1. Lineage (GTDB taxonomy): Bacteria > Fibrobacterota > Fibrobacteria > UBA11236 > UBA11236 > JAYUVP01. Next base: position 3,854 of record JAYUVP010000163.1, on the reverse strand, counting down.
ATTCCAGAATTGTGGCAATTCGTCAAGGTGGGTAGCACGTAGCCACCAGCCCACACGGGTAATGCGTGGATCGCGTCCTTTGGTGGCGAATTGCGGTCCCGCCTTTTCTGCGTCCGTGCGCATGCTGCGGAACTTGAATATGGTGAAGGGACGTCCACCTACATCGTTTAGGCGCACCGGAATTTCGTCGGCATCGCCTTCTTTTTCGCCTTCACCGGTGCGGCGGCGACGGCGTTTATTGATGCCCACACGTTCTTGGGCATAAAGTACCGGGCCGGGGTTTTCGGCCTTAATGAGCAAGGCTAAAATCGGATATGCCGTGACGAAGCAGGCTGTTCCGAAAAGGCCGATGGCGATATCGAAAAGGCGTTTGGCAAATAAGACATTGGCGGACGGTCGCATAGCCCCATCTTCCCTGCGGGTTTCGCCCAGCGCCGGCTTGACGGACTTGGCTGGCGCGGGCTTCCCCATGGTACGGGTTGGCAGGCCATCGACAAACGATTTAGAAGGGGTAGGAATCACCAACATCTCAAGCCTCTCAAGGAGCGGGACGGACTTATTAGATGGTCATAGGGTGGGCGAAGGTAACCCGAGACGGATGGGAGCTTCGGGATTGTTTGCTTTGCTTGCTCTCGTCAGGATCGCGACACGCAGGCTCGCAGCGCCTGCCCCAAATCCAGGTAGCGCCAAGGATACCCAGACTCCCCTGCTTTGACGGGCTGCCCGAATTGACCATGCAGGAATAGGTCCGCCATTTCCCCGAGAGCGGCGCGAAGAGCCCAGGCAGGTACTCGGATCCATACCGGGCGACCCAGGGCTTGGCCCAAAGCTTTGGCGAATTCTTTCTGGGATGGCGTTGCCGGCGCGCAGGCATGCACGGCCCCTTGCAGCTTTGGCCGCTGGGCATTGCCTTGGCTGAGAGCATGCAAAATCAGGCCGACGGCGTCGTCGCGATGTATCCAGGGATTGCCTTGAAGTCCCGAGCCCAGCACCACTCCGAGGCCAAGGCGAAACGGCGGCAACAGGGCCTGCAGAGCGCCACCATAGTCAGCCAGCACCATGCCGAAACGCAAATTCACCACGCGTAACCCCAGACCGGCGGCCTTCTGTCCTGAGGCTTCCCAGGCGGTGGCGAGCGTGGACAAAAAATCAAGGCCGGGTAGCGCGTCTTCCGTCACGGGGGAGTTACCGGCATCGCCATGATACCCCATGCCCGAGGCCGAGATGAAAGCTTCGGGCTTATGTTGAGACGCTGCGATGGCTTGCACGAGGCTTTGGGTCGCCTCCACGCGCGAATGCCACAGGGCTTGTCGGCGCGCGCGGCTCCAAGGCCATTTCGCCACCGATTCTCCCGCTAAATGCACTACGGCGTAAGCGCCCGAAAAAACCTGGGCGGACGGGGGATTCCGCCCGTCCCAGAATTCCAGTTGTACGGCGGCGGGCAATTGCTCTCGCGCTACATCGGGGCGGCGTACCAGGGCGGTTACGGCATAACCCTGGGCAAGTAGGGATTGCGTCAGAGGCTTGCCGATAAAGCCGGTGGCGCCCGTGACGACAATTCGGCGGGGCGTTGGAGCGGGAGGGATGGCATTTGGCGAGTGGACCATGGGTGGAGTCTAAGTCTATACCGGCCACCCTGCCAACTGGCCTCAGAATTTAAGGAAGAGGGAGACCTCCCAGGTCATGCCTTGCGGGTGATAGGAGTCCGCCATCCATTGCGTTCCTATAAGCTCGGTATTATTCAGCAAGTTCTTGGCGAGTCCGCGAATATCCAAATCCAGGTTCGTACCCGGAATTTGAAAGTCTTCGTAGCTGATGGCCAGGTCGAGGTAGATTTGATTGTCAGCATAACCGTAATTGAGTTCTACCACCGACGTATCGATCCCCGCGGGTGTTTTCGAAGCGACTTCGACTGGGGCCGCTTTCACCTGATGCGTCATGTAGCGCAAGGTGGGATTGATTGAAAATCCCGGGATGATAAGGACGTCGGCTCCGAAGTTGGCGGTGAATTTGGGCACCCCCATCACTTCACCCTGAGGATTGGCGGGCAGTTGAAAAGCCGATCCCGCCTCGGTGCCAGTGCCACTTTTTTTCGCGTCGGCGGTGATGGTGAAGTCGTTGTCGGATAAGGCGCCATTGGTCCACAAGGATATTTCCGGGTGGATGGCCGAAACGATTTCGTATTCGAAGCCATCGCCGTCAAAGGTACCGACATTGGTCCGCGGAGAAAACCACGAGGTATAATCCTTCAATTGCTGATGCCAATAATTGATGGTGATGCGCGAATAGTGGAATTGATAAATGGCTTGCGCTTCGTAGGTATTCAAGATTTCAGGACGGGATATGTTTGGATTTTGAGTTGCCCAATTTGGCGCCAGACCTTTTTGTTCGATTCCCCACAAATGATTCAGGGGGGTGCCCTGGGGTGTTTGGGCCAGGCGTGTGGCGCGATTATACATCAATTTGAGGTGCAGCCCGTTCATGGGAGCCGTCAGCAAGGCCAAGCGTGGACTGAAGTACAATCTATCCGCATCGGCGAAAATCGCTCCCTCTGGATCCAGGATATCATCGCGATCGACCCGGAGAGCGGTCACTATTTTCAAATACGGGTTCACCGTGAATTTGTTGGAGATAAAGGCACCGGCCGAATGGGTCTCGGACGCGTCCACAATGGATCGCATATTGTCAAGGCGGATGGAATCCACCGCTTTACCCAGGCTATCGTAAATGACCTGGTAAAAAGTGTAGGGCTTATCGGGATTCCATTGATAATCGTAATTGTGTCGATTCTGCTTCTCGGCCAATTGCAAGCCCACCTGGAAAAAGTTTCGATCAGAAACCGTATGCTGCAAGGCTATTTCTCCGTTGTAAGCGGTCTGGGAGAGGTCCCAGTTCGGTACGTCTCCCAGAGCTTTCGATCCCACCTTTTCCACGGAACGCAAAGTCCTTTTCAGGTCGCCATAAAACTCCAAAGAGGTGGAAAAGCCCCGGCTCCATTCCGCATGGTTCTTGACTCCGGCCGAATAGATATAATCTGAGCGGGGAGCATCCTCGATGCCCGTACTCACATCATGCAAATCGGGCATCTGGGAATTCTGCGCGAAAAACTGGCCCGCCCAGCCGGCGAAGTTGCTGCCAATGAACATGCTATAACTTGGGAAGACCCGGCCCGTCACGTCTTCCATGTGGGCCAGGGCGGCATTGCTCGCATTGGCCGAGTTGTCGCGCCAAGCGTCAAATCCGCCATGCGCATAATAGGAGCCCGAAGCGAAAAAACCGTCAGCCCCATTTCTCTTGCCTATCATGTATTGAATGTCTCGGTTTGGCACAACCCCGTCCCCATGAATGCCAGGACCCGAGCCCATGGAAAGGGAAATCTCAGAATTGTCTGCCTTATTCGAAATGAGATTGATGATGGCGCATAAGGTCTCGCCGCCGTAAAAAACGCTTCCAGGTCCGACGATGATTTCTATCCGTTCGAGATTATCTAGCGGAAATCCACCCCCCTGAAAATAATCCGGCTCGGTGACCTGGTTGATGATATGACCGTTGATCATGAGGGCGAATTTTTCATTGTCATTAGGGGCGATACCGCGCACCTGCCCCACGAATTGGATGTCCTTTTGCTGGACCCCGAAGCCGGGTATGATTTGAAAAATATCCTTGAGGCTTTTGTATCCACGCCTGCGGATTTGCTCCTGGGTAATCACATACATGATATTTGGCGCCTCATCCAAGGATTCCTCAGCTTTGGACGCCGTCACGACCTTGATGTCGAGCAAGTCGGACAGGGAAAGGCGCAAATCCTCCCCGTCAGCCGGAGGTTCAGCCGCGGCGATGGGTTGTGCTGCGAA
>JAYUVP010000162.1:0-21221 GCA_043753995.1 Fibrobacterota bacterium | reverse complement strand
GTTGAAACGGGTCCCCGCACGGCCATTTTCCGATCGATCGTTCCGGTCTCGGCCTTAGACCTCTCCCCCGCCGCCACAGGCGCGGGGCAAATCGCCATGACCGAAGGAGATACCGTCTGGGTAAATTATACCGACCCCACGGACTCCGACGATTCCGCGCATGCCTATCTCTATACGCCCGCAACCTTTCCTCAGGCTGTGCGGGGATGGTTTCAAGACATCAATGGCGATGGTGCCGTGGATAAAGCCGTCGTGCTCTATTCCAAGGCCCTCGCTTCGCCGCCGGACTCCATACAACTTTGGTTTCCTGACACCGCGACCAAGCGCACCTTGACTCCAGGCAATAGCAGCTTTGTCGTGAACGGAAGTCGACTCGACCTTTCCTTGACCCCTCCATTCGCGGCGGGCGTCACAGGCTATACAAGCGACACTCGTAATCCTGGGCGCTCCTTTCTCACGCATGAAGGCAAATCTCGCCTTTCTGCCTTCACCCTGCTGGATAGCGCGGGACCAGTCTTGAATCGCGTGGTGCTTTCCCCGGCCGAGGACCCAAGTTTGCCCGATACGCTTACGGTGACTTTCAGCGAAGGCATTCAATATGCTCGCACCGAAATCCATCCCTTCCAAGCCCAGCGAGGAGGCGCAGTTTCCCCTGCCAGCGAAATCACGGTGCAAGGCACGGTGGATGCTCAAGGCTCGCGTCTGGTTGTGCTTTTGAATCCTGGCTCCAAACTATTGCTGGCTCCAGGGGATAGCTTGCGCATTGCCGCTGGCATTTTGGACATGGTCGGCATTCGGCCTTCGCCGCAAAACCGATGGGTGGTGGTCGAAGGCAATAAGCGTTTGCCGCCTCCGGTTTTAAACCTTGAATGGGACACCAAGCTTTTCGATTCGCATCAGGGCACGACTTCGGAAACACCCTTCGTGCTTTCCAGCCGTAGCCCTAACGGGGACTGGACGCCGGTGCAAGGATCGAATCGTGGCTTGGCGCGCAATTGCACGGGAACTGACTGTGGTTTGCCTCTGCCCGCCGGCTTAGATGGCTCCGTCACACGACCGTCCTTGCTCATCACCTTGGACAAACCCTTTCGCTATGAAAGCGCAATATTCAGTAATTTGGGCGAATTTGTAGCCGGGGTCGCGGGCAATGTCAGCGCCGATCTTTTTGAATCTCCCGGTCAAATCGGTGGAGCGGTACGCCAGGATCAAGTGACTGGCCACTATCAGCTGCGCTTGATTTGGAATGGAAAATCCTCGGACGGTATGCGCGCTGGTACCGGTGCCTATATCTGGAAGGTCACCGTGATTCTCCCAGGCGGCGTCAGGCCGGTGAAGGCTTCCACGTCGCGGCTGATTGGCGTGGTGAGACGGGATTGAATAATGGCCATGCCCTGAAATTCATCAGGGAAAGATTTTTTCGGCGCTCTCTTCTCCCTCAATGTTCCAAAACACCCATGTGCCGGTCTTGGCGTTATGCGAATACTGGCCTTGAGTAGTCAGCCTGTAGGCGCTTCCAGCCACCGAACCTGCTGGTCGGCTCCAAACCTCAAAGGGGCCGTGGAGTTGATTAACTGAGTCCAGACAAGCTTTCATCCATTGGGCGTCATCCTTTCTTACCAAAGGAGTAGTCCCCTCCGGGCAGTTCAAGTCAGCAAAAGCGGGAAACGCAATTGTGATGGAGAAAAAGAGGAGCGAGCGAAACATGGAAAAGCCTCCAAAATGTGATTCAGGGTACAAAGCGGACGTAATCCAGGAGCAGCGGCGGCGCACCTACATTGACATTAATGTCGAACTCTAGCGTGAAATCACTATAGCTGCCTTGCAAGACCGAAACTACCTGCTGAGGAATTGTGAAGATTATTGTGGAAAATCGGCCCTGCGGCAGCGGCGTCAACTCAACATGTCCCACATAGACATTGTGCAGATTCGCCGAGGGACAATTGACGACAAGGTCAACCGAACCCAGCCACCAGGGGTTGGGTTGGCTTGCAGGGACAAATAAATCCAATGCAAGATGTGAGGTTTCACCTGAAATGCCACCGGTAGCCATTGTTGTGCTCCTAAGTGCAAACCACCCTCCCCCGGACACGCTTAATGAAGCAGCACCTTCGGTGATGGTGGATGTATTCAACGAAATGGAGGCTTGCGGTGCGGACCATTCGGCCACATTTTCAAAGCCCAACACAGGATGACTACTGGCTGGTGGTGGTTGTGGCGCAGGGGGGGGCAGTACTTCGGGCCAAGTTCCATAAAGTATCCGGCCATTAGAGCCAATAACCGTGACATTCTGCGTCATGCTATTGGTTGCAGTGATCCCATCCCACGAGAAATCATTGCTTCGGCTCCACTTACCAGGGTAGTAGTTCTTGAAATGGATACCTACCTGAAATCCCTGATCCATTGTGGTTTGGCCTGGGTTTAGCACGAAAGAAGAGGGATAAATAAAATCAGCAAACACTAAATTGGGATTTCGCGGATGATTTCCAACTGAAACTCCAATTGGGGAGGGGTTGGTATAATACCGATCCACGATAATATCTTGAGAAGGCATTTCCTCCCGATTCATCCACAGTCGAATTGTGAATCCCTGGAGCGGGCTTGATGAGAGATTTTTCAGGATAATCTGGGGTTTGGAGATATCAGGCTCAGAAATCGCGCTCTCCTTCATCTCAACTTCGATTCTGGGTTGACCTGTTGGAGTGGACAGGACAACATCATTGGAATAAACATCGGTAGGATTCGTGAGATCGGCTGGAGTAAATACCGAGATAGTGAACCTGTATAGGCCATTTTCGAAAAGTGAACTTTGATTGTACGTGCCAGTGTTTCCGACGAAGGGAAAGGACTCCGTAACGACTCCTGGCTGAAGGGTTAAATTGGTCTTAAAAACCTCAATTCCGTTGGAAAGGTCAGCAGGGTCTGAAAAATAGGACAGACTTAATAGAAGGGTAGCCTGCTGGGATAAAGCCAGCTTCCAGTTCATGACCGAACTGTTTCCGGGATTTAGCGCTACCGAGGTATTCGCCCTGTCCAAAGTGGGTATCGCATGGAATCTCTGAATTCCTGATTGCCCTGACCAAGTTTCCGATACCACGACAGTAGTTCCGTATACCGCCACTGACTTTGGGCTGTTGAACTTCACTGTGTTTAACGAGCTACCTGTACCCTGTGTGCCAAAGGCAAAGGCCGTGGACAATTGATTACCCTCGGTATTCAGGTAAAGAACCTGGCTGTTCCCATTATCCACGGCGTATAACATTCCACGTGAATCGCAAAAGAGGCTAGTGATCTTTGCTGAAGGGGCACCCACCGAGGTGACCCCAAGGAGCGTCAAATCACCGCCATTATCTTGCACTTTTGCAATTTGCCTTCCGGCATAGGCAACATAGAAGATTGTTGCGGAACCAGTCGCGTCATGCTGAGAGTTATTTTCGACCGCCACAGCGAGGGGTTGGTTTAGAATTGCGCTACCAATCGAATGCATACAAGAATATCCGATAGTATTATTTAATACTTCCCCTTTCCCGAACCAGGGGTTGATGCGACATATGGATTTGCTGGCCGCGTCCACGATGTATAGAACATCATCGTCTTGACGGTCGTTCAGCCCAGGAGAAAAGGCGACACTATAGGGTTTATCAAACCCCGAGATCACCCCAGAGAGAACAAATGCTTTAATAGCAATGTCGTACTGGAGTCTGTGAATGCGCCCGGTCCTTGCATCAGCCAGCCAAAAATTCCCGTTGAAATCAGTTACGATTCCTCTAGGTTCCACTAGGGCATATCCATCTTCGTCACCACCGTACATCCCTATAGTCGGTAAATCTGCGGATTCGATTCCGCTATAGGCGTAGCGACTTTTATTCAGGTTATCTTGGAAAAGGAGATGACCAGTCACGGGATCAGTGAAAACAGTAAGTGAGGCGTCTGCATCGGCGATTCCGGTAGGGCAAAGAACTATCCCGTAGGTATTTTTGACGTTCTGATCGATAGTTTGAATGATTTGGTTTTTGACAGCTTCGGTAATTAGCGAGCTAGTAACAAAAACACCAAGCACATTATCAAATGCATCCCGTCCCAGGTTAACAACAGGGCTGATGACGACATTGTCGACAATATTGAGCGCCCTCCGAACTACATGAACAATATCGTCAAAATCGAATTTTGGAATTGGAATCCAGTCGAATAACCCCGCTCTGGGTTGCGATACAGCCAATAAAAGAACCAATATCCCTATAGTCCATTTTCTTCTCATGGCTTGCTCCGCTCTATTTGTTGATTCTGATTCTTAATTCGCCGATACATGTCCCAACGCTTGATATTAGGGACGTATGCATCCGGTGGGATCCCGAATATCCGAGTCGTATCCATATCCGACGGCTGCCACTCGGGAGAGAGAACTCTTTTCTGTTTTAAAAGGAATGGGTCGGCATTCAAAAAAAGTCCCACTAGGACCATATCAGATTCCAATACAATCATGAGAGCCCAAAAGAGGGACAACCCACCGAAAAAGGCACCTAATTTCTGACGCCATCTGAGGAAAAGAACAATGCAAACCACCGCGAAGAGGAAAGGAAACCCAAAAAAGGCAATGCAAGATCGTTCCCAACAGCCAGGACAATCAAGCGAAATGATTGTTTGAAAGCTAGTCCAGAAATTAAGGACCCCCCATGGAGCCAGGACAACGCAAAGCGTGACTCCTTTGAGCAGGGGATGCATTTTTCGAATAGTTCCAACAATAGATGGCCTTGATGACGTGCGCATTATTTCGGAACTAAGACAAAATAATTGGTAACGGTTTGATCTTCTACGGGTCTTTTTGAGTCATCATGTCGCCCTGAACGGGCCAAATATTCAAATTGACCGACACCGGGTTTTTGGAGAGCTAAAGCTGCAGAGCTACCTCCGTCCGTCCCGACGCACCAATCCGCACCCATATCAAATAGCGCCTGAACGTCACCCGAGAGGTTCTGATACGTGCCGGAAGCCTTGCTAAAGACAGTGAGAATTTTGGTGTCGCTATCATAGGCAATGCCACCCCACCCTCCAAATACACCCTTAATTGATTGGAAAACTCCCAAATCATTGTCCTCAATTGCTGTTACAATATGACGGCCTGGATTGGGATTGGATGTCAAGGTGGTCCTATCGGTTATGTAGATGTACAAGCCACCAATGGCAGATTTGAGGTCGGTGGTCAAGGGTGGCTTGTGAGGCAAGGGGGGATGTCCACTGGTTTGAAGCACATCTGGCCCACTTTTCAATCTCCCGCCATGCTGGTATGTCCCATTATAGAGCTGTCCAAACCACCAACGCCACTTTGCAAGTTGCTCACAGCCTGGCAACGGAGATTGAGTAAGCTCCGCGCAGGATGTGGGCTGTACAGTTCCGTCATTGATCACGATTCCGGCTGAAATCAGCGGCTCCTTATAGGTCTTATCTCGGCTCATATAACGGAAAACGCTGCCGTTGAATACCAGCCTAGCATTTGGATTCGCTGCCACAGCTTCCGTTATAGTCATTCCGGCGGTTTGATTCACAAAAGTCTGTAGATTATAGGCATCCGCTTTCACAGCCACGTACATGGCATTCCCAACCCTTTTGAAATAATAAGTTTCACCGGCATCAAGAAGTTTTTTCACGTCGCTGAACCAGCCCGACCTGCCCCACTGTGGCTCACCTGCGGCTTGCTTGGCCACAGGGCTAGAGACAATAGGACCAAAGGTCTTGAATAATTTTTCCACTAAATCTTGAGACTCTTTGATATGACTGGTAAACGTATAACCCACTTGAGCATTATCCCTAGTACCAAATTCTAGCCACAGGTTTTGCAGAATATCCACCGCTGGCTGGGCATTTGCATAGGCTTCATCTATGAATCGCGCTTGAGCCTCAACTCCGACCAATCCCAAACCCTTGACGTCCGAAAAAGCCTCTTCGACATCAACAATATTCCCCTGCAAAATGGCATTGACTTGTTCGGCATAATCGGTTTTGACACCTATGGCATTGGGATCATCGATATTTCCTGTAGCTCCGCTATTAATATGAAGCGACATGGCACTATTCGAAGTGGGAACAGGCGGGGTGAAATAAAAAACATTATTCTTGTCGATATCCTGTTTAACGGCAACCGTTGTACCTGCCACTCTAAGCGTCAAATCGGAAAAGTTTCCCGAATAATTACTACCTAAAGTCAACCGGGCTCGGGTGATGCCACTTTTAGCAATGGGGTTTGGGTAAATGGATACGCCATTAGACTCAATCGAAAATGGCTTTTCCGCGCTCAAGCCCGAAACCTGCGCACCATTGGCGTTTTCGGCTTGTATTCGCAGATAATAATTGCCCGGCCCTATGCTGAGTCTAAATGACTCAGTAGTCGAGGAGGAGGCTGAGACTAGTAGGTACTCGCGCCTTGACAATTTGTCTCTAAAAAATTCATCACTAATCGGCATGGTCGAAGTGACTAGGAAATATCCATCGGGATGGTCGTTTTCGTGCCCCACAATATTGCTTAAGGATGCGGTCCATTCTACAAGACCAGAACTCGAAACACTGAGGATGGTGGGGGTAGTGGGACGACCTAAATCCTCGCAACGACCGCTCGACCAGGGATCATTTTCAGGGGTGGTTTTGGAACGCTTCAAATTCCAATTTCCATCTTCGGTCCTGCATTGGTACTGTCTTCCACCGCCTACGGAAACATAATGCCAGACTCGCACACAACCTTGAGGACTCTGGTTCTCCAAACTCCCGAAATAGACATCCTCACCCGACGCAACCATTACCGTCTGGTCCACAATGCTCCCATCCTGTATGCACTCGTATGCCTGTGAATGTCTAGGTGGTTCACACGAAGCTACGATAAAAGCCATTCCGATACCCATAATACCGGTGAGGTAGGTTTTTGCCCCTCTGTACATATTTGTCTTTCTCGCATTTATTGAACGCGTAAAATGAGGGATCCAATGTGGACTCTTTTGCACCAAGAATTGGGATTCGTGAAGAAAGGGTAATTTCAGCAACACGACTTGTAAACGCTGATGGCTTTATATTTGCCCCTTCCTATTTCAGCTTGGTCATAATTCCCTTCCCGAAGCATTCCCTCACCTTCACCCCAGGTGAGGCCGCAAGTGAAACCCGCAAGCGAGGGGGGTGGCCGAAAACGAGCGCGAAGCGCGTCGCCCCAGAGGCGCCGTCGGCCCCAAATCCTCTGACCTAATGGCAAACCTCGGGGCAAACCCCGTCGTCAACGCCCTAGCTTGCGCTTGCTAAATTAGGGGGCTCTCCTCTCTCCGGGATTCCTCATGAGCACGTCGACGGACAAGCCCACGGTTAAACTGAATTTGCAGCAGAACAAGTACAGCTCGCGTCTGACCCAGGCCATTTCGCAACCGGCTTCCAAGGCCATGCTTTATGCCATTGGCCTCACCGACGAGGACATGAAAAAGCCGCAAGTGGGGATTGCCAGCACGGGTTATGAAGGCAATCCGTGCAATATGCATCTCAATGAATTGGCGCGGCATGTCAAGAAAAGCGTGCAGGAAGAAGGCTTGGTCGGCCTGATTTTCAATACCATCGGCGTTTCCGACGGCATTAGCATGGGCACGTCGGGCATGAACTTTTCATTGCAATCGCGCGATCTCATCGCCGATTCCATTGAGACCGTCATGAGTGCGATGTGGTATGACGCCAATATCAGCCTCGTGGGCTGCGACAAGAATATGCCCGGGGCGGCCATCGCGGCGGCCCGCGTGAATCGCCCGACCATACTCGTTTATGGTGGCACCATTTTGCCCGGCTATCACGATGGTAAAAAACTTGACGTGGTGTCGGCCTTCGAAGCCTATGGCGGTTATGTCAGCGGGGAATTAAACCTCGACGGCATGAATGAAATTTTGAAAAAAGCTTGTCCGGGACAAGGCGCTTGCGGCGGCATGTATACCGCCAATACCATGGCTACGGCTTTGGAGACCCTCGGTATTGCCCTGCCGTACGACAGCTCCTCCCCGGCGGTGAGCGACGAGAAATTCCGCGAGTGCCTGCAAATCGGCAAGGCCATGCGCAAGCTGCTTGAACTCGATTTGAAGCCGCGTGACATTCTCACGCGCAAGGCCTTCGAAAATGCCATGACCATCACCATGGTTCTCGGCGGTTCGACCAATGCCGTGATTCATCTCATTGCCATGGCTAAGGCGGCCGGCGTGCCTCTCACCATCGATGATTTCCAGAAGGTTTCCGACAAGACGCCCTTCCTGGCGGATCTCAAACCCAGCGGCAAATACGTGATGGAAGATTTGCATCGCGTCGGCGGCGTTCCCGCCGTGCTCAAATTCCTGGTCAAGGAAGGCATGCTGCATGGAGATTGCATGACCGTGACGGGAAATACTTTGGCGCAAAACGTCGAAGATTTGCCCGGCCTCAAAGAGGGTCAGGATGTGGTGCATTCCTTGAAAAACCCCATCAAGGAAAGCGGGCATATCCGTATTCTCTATGGCAATCTCGCCGAGGGTGGCGCCGTCGCTAAAATCACCGGCAAGGAAGGCCTGGTATTCACCGGCCCGGCCAAGGTTTTCGAGTCGGAAGAGGATTGCCTTCTCGCCTTGGAGAAAAAAGCCGTCAAAGCCGGCGATGTGGTGGTGATTCGCTATGAAGGGCCGACCGGCGGGCCTGGCATGAGTGAAATGCTCACCGTGACCTCGGCCATCATGGGCGCGGGTTTAGGCAAAAGCGTGGCCTTGATCACCGATGGACGCTTCTCCGGCGGCACGCATGGTTTCGTGGTGGGACATGTGACTCCCGAAGCCCAGCTCGGCGGTCTCATCGCCTTGCTGCATGACGGCGACGTTGTCACCATTGACGCCAAGAGCAATCGCCTCGAAGCCGATATCACCAACGCGGAAATCGCCGCGCGCCGCGCCGCCTGGAAAGCCCCGGCTTACAAGGCCACCCAGGGCACGCTTTACAAGTACATCAAGAATGTCAGCACGGCCTCGCAAGGCTGTGTCACCGACGAATAAGCGCACCACGACATGAAAGCGCTTTCTTCTCGCATTGGCCGCATTGGCCCTTCCCAGACTGTGGCCATAGACAGCCGCTATAAGCAAATGCTGGCCGAAGGCCTGGATGTGCTTAGCCTGGGAGCGGGCGAGCCGGATTTGCCGACACCCGAGGTCGCCGTCGAAGCCGCGATTCGCTCTATGCGCGAGGGGCGCACCCGTTACTCCGCCGTGACGGGATTGCCTGAATTGCGCGAGGCCGTGGCGGAGAAGTTCCGGCGCGAGAATGGCATCGCCTGCCGCGCCGACGAGGTGCTGATCACCAGCGGAGCCAAGCATGCGGTTTTCAATGCCCTGCTGGCCCTCATTGATGATGGCGACGAAGTCATTATCCCGGCTCCCTATTGGACTACCTACCCTGAATTGGTTCGCTTTCTAGGCGGCAAGCCAGTCATCGCCGAAACCACGGCAGTGGAAGGCTTCAAACTCAGCGGGGCAAAGCTGGCGACTCTCGTCACCCCCAAGACCAAGCTTTTGATTTTGAATTCACCTTGCAATCCTACAGGAGCGGCCTATTCCGCCAAGGAATTGTCTGAACTAGGCGAAGTAGTGACTCGTCACGATCTCTATGTGCTCAGCGATGAGATTTACGAGCATATCACCTATGGCAATTTCAAACCGACCAGCATTGCCTCCCTTTCGCCAGACCTAGCCGCACGCACGGCCACCATCAATGGCATGTCCAAGGCTTTCGCCATGACAGGCTGGCGTTTGGGTTATGTCACAGCTCCTACTGCTTGGTTGAAGGGCATGACGGCCATTCACAGTCATGGTACCCATCATCCCGCCAATGCCACGCAATATGCGGCCTTGGCTTGCTTGCAACAAGGTTTGGATTTTTTACCCACCATGCGCGCTCACTTCGACGAGGCGCGCATCTTCACATGGAAACGCCTTGCGAACATGCCGCGACTGCATGCCTTCGAGCCACAAGGGGCATTCTATGCCTTCTGCGATATCGAGAAAACCTTGGGGCTGACAACGCCGCAAGGGGTGGTCCTGCGTGATTCTATGGCGTTAGCCCGTTACCTGCTTGAGAATTGCCAATTAGCCACGGTTCCCGGCTCGGCTTTCGGCGCCGAGGGATGGCTACGCCTAAGTTTTGCAAACTCAACGGATTATCTCGATCGCGCCTTACAGCGTTTGCAAAAGGGTCTCGCCGATTTGCGCTAAGGCGCCGGAAAGCCCTTATTTTTCGCGTGTTTTCGCGGGCGCCCGAGGCATTAGCCGACCTATACTTGTGGGCATATGCAGCCAAGCACAGCCCAGTCGCAAAATCAAGGCCTAGTCGCCGGTAGCCTTTTCGGCAATTATACCCTGGCCAATCATATTGGCCGCGGTGGCATGGGCGATGTTTATAAGGCCATGCAAAATGGACTCGATCGACCCGTAGCACTCAAGGTACTCCCCCATTTACTGGCCCGATCGCCTGAATTCTCCGATCGCTTCAATGCCGAGGCCTTGGCGATTTCTCGGCTTCAACATCAAAATATCGTGACCCTTTACGATTATGGTGAAGTGGACGGACAGAAATACATCGCTATGCAATTCATTGCTGGCACCACCTTGAATCGCATCATTCAACGTGAAAAGCCGCTGGCATTCGATCGCATCATCGCCATCACCAAGCAGATTTGCCGTGGTTTGAAATACGCGCATGCCAATGACATCGTGCATCGCGACATCAAGTCGGGCAATATCATGGTCGAGGCCGGCGATAAGGTTTATATCAGCGATTTCGGCATTGCCAAAGCTATTGACGCACCGAGCATCACCACCACGGGCATGGCCTTGGGCACGCCGGAATTCATGGCTCCGGAGCAATGCGAAGGCGGTATTGTCGACGGGCAAAGCGACTTGTATGGCCTAGGCGTCATCCTTTTTGAAATGGTGACGGGACGACCGCCTTTCCTCGCCGACTCCCCGCTGGCTGTAGCCTATAAGCAGGTGAATGAAATGCCACCCTTGCTCGGCAAGGTTCGTCCCGAGATTCCCAAGCGGCTGGAACTCATTGCCGCCAAATGCCTCAAGAAAAACAAGGCCGAGCGCTATCGCAATGCGGATGAATTGCTCAAGGATTTGGATACGGTAGGCCTCGAAATCGCGCCACCGCCCGAGGTGCTACAAGCGCCTAAAACTCCCGAGCAACGCATCACCGATCGCCGGGGCGGCTCACGTCGCCGGGATGGCACCGAGGAAAGCTTCGAAGCCCCACGCCCTGCTTACGCTAATTTCATTCTGTTTGGGCTGTTCGCCTGCGTGCTTGCTTTGCAGGCCTATCAAATGTGGGCTGGCCGCCAATTGCCTCCGACGTTTTCTCGCTTATCCCCGTCCACCATCGCTGGGCCTGCCTCAACTTTGATGCAAGAAGGCGATCCCGCTTCGCCCTTGGTCCTAGTTGACGGTAAGCGCAGTACAGCTTGGGGCCTCAATGCCAAGGCGCAAGCCGTCATCACGGTTGACTTTGGCCGGCCCATCCTCTGGTCGCAAATCGCTCTGGAAGCAGGTTTGCCAGCCAATGGACAAAACCTCGCTCTTCCCCCACCCCGGCAAATCAGCGTAGCCACCGAAGGTTTGACGCCAATTCGACTCAACCTACGCAATACCGAAGCTGCCCAACTATTCCCTGTCGGCCTCATCGGTCAACGCTTTGAAATCACCTTCGAAGGCTCAGCCAATTTGCCTGGCGCCGTGCGCGAATGGCAGGCCTATGGCATCCCCTATGAATGATTTAGCCGAATGGAATCAGGCCCCGCATCGCCGTGCCGTTGGGCAAGTCGGCGAAGATCAAGCTTGGCGGCATTTGGAAGCCCAGGGTTACACCTTACTAGCCCGCAATTGGCGCTATCGTCGGCATGAAATCGATTTGATTGTCGCCGATCGCGATGGGACCTTGGTTTTCGTCGAAGTGAAAGCGAATCGTTCCGGGGCCTCGGGAGCGGCGGCGGCGCGCGTTGATGGGCGCAAAATCCTCCGCATCCAAAGGGTAGCCGAGCAATATTGCGTCGCCAACCATGCGAGAAACCGGCCAATGCGTTTCGATGTCATCGCCCTGGAGCCGACCTCCACCGGTATGGAATTGCTTCATTATCGTGATGCTTTTTTACCCCAAGCATCCGGCTATTTTGGATAGAGGTGTTGCGCCATGTTGTTGGAAATGCATCCCGTCACGCCTCAGGTTCGCTTATTGAATCGCTTTTTGGAGGCTCTCGACGACGATCAAGTGGTGGTCTACCCCACGGATAGCGGCTATTCCCTGGGTTGCAATGCGCATAGCCGCAAAGCCATCAACCATCTCTATCATCTGAAGCGGGCCATGAAGAAATATCTCATGGCCTTGATGGCACATGATTATTCGGTTTTAACCGAATTCGTGAAGGTCGACAATTCCGCCTTTCGCCTTTTCAAACGCTATACCCCCGGGCCTTATACCTTTGTTTTGCCCGCGACCGTGAAAGGCCGCAAGCAGCTCGACGTGAACCGACCCGAAATCGGTATTCGTTTGCCTGATTGCGTTTTCTGCAATGCTCTTTGGAAGTTAAGGCCGGAATTGATTTTGCTGACCACCGCCGCCCGCCTGCGCGACGACGATTTTTTCACCAGCGCTGCGGAAATCGATGAAGCCTTCGGACACGATGTCGCCTTCATTGCGGATTTAGGTGAAATGATTCTCAACCCCACCACCCTGATTTCCCTGGTCAATGGCGAGCCCGAAGTGATAAGGCAGGGTCAGGGGATTTTTCCCTGAATTCCAACCCGCAGAAAGCGGTAACCCTAAGTGAGGGTCGCCGGTCCCTTATTCTTAACCTTCGCCTTTTTCGATCACAACAACGCTATTGTGGCCGCCGAAGCCGAAGCTATTCGAGATGCCGAAGCGGGCCTCGGTAGTGGAGGCCTTGCCCGGCACGCAATTCACCGGGCATTCAGGATCTTGGTTTTCGACATTCAAGGTGGGATGCACCTTGCCTGAATTCAGGGTCATGACGAGGTCAATGGCCTCAATAGCTGATGCACCACCTAAGAGGTGCCCAGTCATGGATTTAGTGGCATGCACTTGAAGTTTTTCGAGATGCGATCCGAAGACTTTTTTCATGGCCTTCACTTCGGCCACATCGCCCAGGGGTGTCGAAGTCGCATGGGCATTCACGATGCCAACGTCTTCTTTACGTATGCCAGCCTCAGCAAGTGCCGCTTCCATGGCTTGCATGACGCCTTCGCCGGTTTCCAAGGGCGCGCTCATATGGTGGGCATCGCAGCTTGCGCCATAGCCTCGTAAGGTGGCCAGGATTTTCGCGCCGCGCGCCACAGCATGCTCGCGAGACTCCAAAACGAGAACGCCACTGCCTTCGCCCAGCACAAAGCCATCGCGATCAATATCCCAGGGGCGGGACGCTTTTTCTGGAGCATCATTGCGACGAGAAAGCGCGCGCATATTACTGAAGCCCGCCAAGGAAGCCTGGCAAACGGCCTCTTCGGCGCCTCCGGCAAGCATAATATCCGCCCGTCCAAGGCGAATAGTGTCGGCCGCCGTCATCAAGGCATGATTTCCCGTGGCACAAGCGGAAGTGACACAGAAATTGGGCCCTCGCCAGCCCAGGCGAATAGCCACCATACCCGCGCCCATATTGGTGATGGCCATAGGTACGAAAAAGGGAGACACGCGCTTGGGGCCCTTGGTCACCAAGGCGCCTGCATTTTCCGTGAAGACTTCAATGCCGCCCATGCCCGAACCCAAAATAATGCCCGCGCGATTCACATTTATTTTCGCGTCCTTAAGCCCGGCTCTTTCGACGGCTTGCAATGCCGCATGCATGGCATATTGAATGTATCGGCTAGTTCGGCTCGCTTCTTTGGCCTCGAATAACGTGGTGGGATCGAAGTCCTGGATTTCACCGGCAAAGTGCACGGGAAATTCGCTGGGGTCAAAACGCTGGATGCGTTTGATACCCGATCGACCGGCCAAGAGATTTTCGAAAAAGACTTCGGGACTATGCCCAAGAGGGCTGGCAATACCCATGCCCGTTATGACGACGTCTCGCATGCTGCTACGTTTGTTCCCAAGCTTCTCCGGCACGGAGAGGCCGATTCTTAAGGTAGGAAAGGGCGGGATCATGGCCAATGCGCTGGTCTGGATTGACTTGGAAATGACGGGGCTGATTCCCGAAAAAGACACCATTCTCGAAATCGCCACCCTGGTGACCGACGATCAATTGAATATTCTCGCCGAAGGCCCCAATCTCGCCATTCACGTGGACGAAAACACCTTGGCCGGCATGGACGAGTGGAATCAAAATCAGCACGGTAAAAGCGGCTTGATTGACCGGGTGCGGGCTTCCAAGGAAACCCTGGCAAGCGCCGAAGTCAAGTCTTTGGAATTCATGGCCCAATGGTGCCAACCCCGTATGTCACCCCTTTGCGGCAATTCCGTTTGGCAGGACCGGCGGTTTCTTTCTCGCTACATGCCCAAGCTGGAAGCGCATTTGCATTATCGCCTGATAGACGTTTCTACGGTCAAGGAATTGGCAGGCCGCTGGTACCCAGATTTTCCAAAGTTTCCTAAAGGCGATGAACACCTAGCCCTGGCCGACATTCGAGCCTCGATCGCGGAATTGCGTTATTACCGCGAGAAACTTTTTCTGCCGACTTTGGCAGCGAATTGACCTAAACTGGCGTAACATCTTACACTCTTAGTTATTGCGTGAGAGGCCGGGTCACCGACCGGTCACAATGAGGTTTCTATCAAGCTGCAGCGTTCCGATTTTCGCCGACCGTCGCGCATCCCGAAGCGGCGCTCCTTACGTCGCCGATGGGCCGTCCTATGCGTTTTGGCTGTGGGACTGGGATGGTTTTTAACCTCCCGGCCAAAGGCATTGGATTCTGCCGCCGATCTGCTTTCAAAATCTGCGCAAGTGGCCTTGCCCACCCCGCAAAACCTGAGCTCGCAAGGCCTTTCTTCAAGCCCCGAATCCATGAGTCCATGGCTGGCGCCTCTACGAAATTATCCCAATGCCGATACCCTGACTCATCAAGGTCGCCATTATGAAGTGCGATATGACAGTGACAGCCTTATGCAGGCGAAGACTCGACTTTATCTGCGGCGCTTTCGTCCCGAAACCGGAACCTTATTAGTGAGTGATCTCGCCTCTGGCCGTATAATGGCCGCGGTCGAAAGCCACGGCGATACCGTGCAAGAAGGGCTCCGAATGACCTTACAATCGGGATTTCCTGCCGCCTCCCTGATCAAAATCATTACTGCGGCAGCCGGCTTGGAAAGCCTTTTGCAAAGTCCTGATGACAGCCTACCCCAACTGGGAAGCAATCACACCCTCTATCGCTCTCAGCTTAAAGTGAATGAGCATAAGTCCTGTCCGAAAATTGAGTTACGTGAAGCCTTTGCCCGCAGTGTCAATCCAGCATTTGGCGTCTTGGGACTGCGGCTTGGAGCTAAAGCTTTGCAAACTTCCGCCGAACGATTCGGCTTCAATGCCGAGCGGATTTCCAGTGAATGGCGCATGAGTCGTTTCTCGGCCCCCGACAGCGGATTTGCC
Source organism: Fibrobacterota bacterium (assembly GCA_043753995.1). Classification (GTDB taxonomy): domain Bacteria; phylum Fibrobacterota; class Fibrobacteria; order UBA11236; family UBA11236; genus JAYUVP01. The sequence continues at coordinate 5,614 of JAYUVP010000162.1, read as the reverse complement.
TTGGCGGAGGTCGCCTGCGGCTTCACCGACAACTCCACCCTTTCGCCCCTTCATGCCTTGCAAATAGCCCGCGCGGTGGGTCAGGATGGCCGTTTATTAACTCCCACTCTAGTGCGCGAATTCGTGGACTTGGAATCGAGTCATAGCATTTTGCCATTGACGATTTCCGAAGCGCCGGAAAGTGTAGCCAGCCCGCGCGTTCTGCGACAGCTTCAGGACTTGATGGCGACGACGACACGCGCAGGAACGGCCCGCAAAGGCTTTCACCGCGCTATGAGAGCGGAGGAATTGGATCGCCTGGAAACGGGTGGTAAAACCGGCTCTCTGGACGGCAGTGAGCCTCCAGGTCGCTATGAATGGTTCATAGGCTATGCGCGTCTCAAGGACAACCCCAGTCAGGGCATAGCCGTGGCGGTCATGCTTATTCACAATAATTACCTCGCCGTCCATGCCAGCGAATTGGCCGCCCATATCGTCAAGGAATGGCTGCGCGGGCAAATGCGTGAACATCGCAAATTGCGGCCAGGAACCGTTTGAAAACGTGGACCCGCCATGGCGCGTAAAAAAGTCGCCTTGATTTTAAGCGGCGGCGGTGCCCGCGGCGCCTATCAAGCCGGAATACTCTCGGCGTGGAAGGACATTTTTCGCCGCAATGCCGCTCTAGAAATCATGGTCGGGGTCTCGGCCGGTTCGATCAATGCTGTAAGGCTGATGCAAACCGCGCCCAATTATGCCAGCGGGGTTGAAGCCCTGGAGCATTTGTGGGGAAATCTGGTCACCCATGATATTTTCGAAACGGACCTGAAGGCCGTGGCGAAAAACCTTTTGCGATTGGTGCGCAGTTCACGCCATCGGGGCGGCGCGAATGCCGACACCATAGTCAATGCCATACTCAGTACGACACCCCTTGCTGATTATTTACGGAAAAATATCGACATGGGCCAGGTGCAACAGCGTTTGCGCACCTTGCCCGATCATGCCTTGGCACTTTCGGTATTCGATTATACCAACATGAAAAACGTGACTTTTTTCCAAACTCGCGAAGTCTGCCCGAGCTGGGAAAGGCCCACCGTTCGCGGCGTTCGCACCACCCTCACGGTCGAGCATATCATGGCCAGCTGTGCGGTGCCGCTGATTTTTCCACCGGTGCTCATGGATGGCCACTATTATGGCGATGGTTCCTTGCGGAATATGACGCCATTGAATGCCGCCATCCGCTTGGGGGCCGAGCGCATCATCAATATTTCACTTCGTGGCGATTCTTACAATAATCAGAATCATACCGTGCCCACTCTGGGTCGCATCGCCGCCACCATGCTCGATGCCATGTTCCTGGATGCCGTGGATATTGATTCCCAATTCATGAATCGAGTCAATTTGCTGGCCAATCGCATCGATGAAAAAGAAAGGGACGTGCGCATCATTGATCTTTGCCGCGTGGGTCCCATGCTTGATTTCAGCATGATAGCCCAAAGGCATCGCCGTCGCTTTCCCAAAACGCTGCGTTACCTCTTCGGCGGCTGGATATCGGCGGAGCTGCTCAGCTATTTGCTTTTCGACGGAGAATATGCCCAGGAGCTTATGGAATATGGCCGCAAGGACGGCGAGCTTTTCACGGAAGTGGTGGAAGAGTGGTTGCTCTCCACCTGAACGGCCACCCGCTAATCTTCAATCGGGCTTATAGATTCTTCTTCTTGCTGCTTGCCAGGGGCGACTTGACCTAAATCGGTGATGACTCCGAAGGCAACGGCCACCGAAGCATTTTTCACACCCAATCGATCATCCCACCCCAGGTTTCCATTCGGCCGAAAAGAAAGGCTGATAAAGGGCCGGTTTTTTTGAGGAAAAGTGTATTCGACACCAACCAAGGCCCGTCCAGCATCGGCCTCTTCTGCGGCCGTGAGGCCGAATGGGGATTGCCTCTTAAGGGTGTTCTCTTGAGTGCCATCTAGGGCATGGTATTCCGCGCCCAGGATAAAATTCAAACGAGGCATGGGACTCCATTGCAAGGATAATCCTCCTTGATAATAAAATCCGCTTCGCAAATTGCCGGAAACATCTTCCACGCGAAACCAAGTCGCATTGCCATAGGCCACGAAACGCATGGCATCCCCAATAAAGCGAGGAGTGGCAAGTTTTAACTCCCCTCCTCCCGCAAAACTATAGTCGCCATTAAAGGAACGTGCAGATGTATCGGATTGCCGCGAAACCGGCACAGCAATGTCCGTCTCGATGGCGCCGGCGAAGGCTCCAATTTGGAGAAAACGAAACGGGGCATATTCAACACCCATGCCTGCCGTATTCATGACCGCCATCGCCGGATCTTCGAAAAGGCTCAGGCCATTGTGATCAAAGAAGGCGGAAACCGCCAATTGCTTAGGCCCGAAGTCTCCCATGGGCGCACCCGGGGGCATAGCTAAAGGAGCTTGTACAAAAGCGCCGAAAGCCAGTAGGCAGGTTGCTAGCCATGAGCGGCATTCGCCACTCGGTCGGGCTGAATTGAAATGCTTCATGATCATTTTCCAGACAAAATCACTGGTAGAATGACGTCTACAAAACTTTGAATACCATTCGCTTCCGCCGTCACTCTCGCGACCACACGAAGAGCATCCGTCTGTACATAGGTGATTTTCGTCAGCGCTTTTCCACCCACGGTGCCGATTTGCCTATCCACGCCGATCGAAGCGTTGCCAGGGAATGGTTTATTGTAAGGGCTTTCGAAATAATTGGATTCGTAAATCACCCCGTTGGAATCCTCAGTTCCCGTGCATTGGCATCGTCCGTCCTTATTCACGTCGGTGAATGGCTCAGCTGTATCGCGAATTCCGTTTTTATTGAAATCGACCCAAACCTGCCGCCGATAAAGCGTGTCGTAATAATAGGGCACCATGGGCTCGGCATTGACCGAGTCCCAGACTCCATTGCCATTCAAGTCAGTAAAAGTTTCAGGGGGCAAATAGATGATGCCATTGCCGTCAATATCTTCCCCACGCGCCGGATTCGAAGGAATGAGATGACTGGGCTTTTCACCTGGATCCAGCTTGCCATTATTATTGTAATCGCCCCAGGGGTACTCCTGGTACGCCGTATCTCCTAAATAATATCCGGGGATATAGTTAATGGGATGCCAAGAAATATAGGCCCGACGCGCCATCACCGGCCTAACGCTGAAATTCGTAGGAGTTCCATCGGCCACTAAGTTGCCATTCACGTCGGTGACCACGGCTGCCGTGGGAAGACTGAAGGTTCCGTCATCGGGATTAATGCCCTTAAGCACATTCACGCCGATGGAGACATAATGTGGCGGTCCAGAGATGGTGAATGGAACCGTATCTGAACTCGCAATGATCAGGGTGTCATTTCCAACAATATCAAGAGCAACCGCGGCGACGCGCACACTGCGATAGAAACTAATCACGCTTCCCGCTTTAAATATGGAAGTGGCCGATCCATTTTCGGTATAGGCTGCGGGTGGGCTGATGACCTCATCGCCACCGCCAGCACCCTTGATCATTTTAAAGCCCACCAAAACACCTGTCATGACATTACCCGCACTATCATAGGCCTGGGCAATCAAGGTCGCTTCACCTGTCCTTACCGGAATATTGTCTGGAGTCACCTTGAGATCCAGTTTGTCGACGGCTAAGGGTAAAATCCGAACCGTCATATTTCCGCTGGCAATCAATTTGCCACCCTCCAAGGCCTCAACATTGATCGTGGCCAATCCGGAACCCAACGCCGCTTTCAAATTGATGGTGCTTTTCCCATCGGAGGTTTGGGTGAATGGCGTAGTGACAAAAGTTCCGAAGGTCGTCGTCCAACGCAAATCCGCGCCATTGATATTCCCACCGTTTCCATTCTTTAAAGTAGTCGTTAAGGTTGTCACATCCTTTCCATCGCCGGATAAGGTGGATTTAGAGGAGGTAATGGTTAAAGTCTTACTGGTGAACTTCACATCTTGGGTTCCAAAGGATCCTAAAGCAGAAGCCGTGATAATCGAAGTCGCTTCGACATGCGACGTAATGGAAGTGTGATACTCACCCTTGGTATCGGTGACTACAACCATAGAATCCAATTTCTGAGGATAAAATCCATCCTTAGAATTGCTGACCTGAATTTGCAAGGAATCACCGGCAATAGGATTGTCACTGGCATCTTTCAAAGCAAAGTTGACTTGGACTATGCTATCCACCATTATCACTCGCTTACTGGCATTGATTTGAATATTGACTCCGCTGAAGGTCACCTTTTGCTGTACCGATGCACCGGTTTTGACCAAGGTTGCCGTCACGATGACGGCCTTATTGATGCGCTCCGAAATAAGGGTACCATGGGCTTGGCCCCAAGCATCGGTCTTAGCCTCAGCTTGCACGAGACCGCCTGTGGCGCTGAAGCGAATAATTTCATCGGCCATGGGATTATTGTTATCATCCTTCACCACCACCTTCAGGTCAGTGGAATCGCTGCCGTCGGCTTTCAAGTTTGCCCGCAAAGCCGTGAAAATCATTTGCCTTGGCCGCTCGGTTTGCGGGGCATCGGTCACGGTAAGGGTCAAGGTGGTGACCGAGACAATGCCGGCACCCGTTGTCACCTTCACTTGAACGGTTCCAGTGCCAGCCACGCTCGAGTGCAATCGAAATGTCACTTTGCCAGCCGCGGCGGTAGTGTCGGTGCTTATCACCGTTTTTCCGTCGGAGGAAAGCACGGTGAAAAATTGGCTGGTGACCTGAACCTCGGCATTTCCAAGTGGGTTTTGCTTAGCCGTGGTATCGACAATCAGCAAGCCCAAAGGAATGGTGTCCTTGGGTGTGATGGTATTGGGAAAAGTTTCAATCACCTTAGCGGGAATGGGCTTTTCCGTCACGCCAATATTGAAAGACAAGGAGCGCGTATAATCTCCTGAAATAATACGGATGACCACGCTGCCCGAACCGGAAGCTGCAGAGACAATTCGAAAGCCCACCTTGCCATCCGCAGGAACCGAATCCAGCGATAAAGGCTTGTCATTGGAGGCATTCAACAAGGTGAATTTGGAACTGGACACGACCACTTTCCCGCCGACCAGGGGTTCGCTCGTGGAGGAATCCGCGACTGTGGCAATCAGAGTGACCGTATCCCCGGGAAGAATCTTGGTGGGAATATCGGTTGTGTCTATGCGGGGGATTTTTCCCGTTGGCTTATCTTCCGCCGGAAGTGTTGGATCCAAAGCCTTACCTGGCTCACAAAACATGACGGCCAGGGATAGAAGCACCGCAATTGGGCCAAGTTTTCGAAAAAAGTGGGGTTTGCTAAGCTGCATCCAAGGCTCCCGTATTCCTAGTTCCCGGCCATTATATCCCATTCGGTGGAGGCAATTCCCTATTTTCTTTGCGAACTTTGATGCAATGCCTCAGTAAATCGGCCGATAAGTCGCCCCCAAAAGGCCGAAAAACCAAGAATACCTTGATTACCTTTGCACCCCGGCCAGCTTGGAGGGTTAGGCTAATTGGTAAGTCAGCGGTCTTGAAAACCGCCGCCGCAAGGCTTGGGGGTTCGAGTCCCTCACCCTCCGCCACTTCGACCGCCGCGCCTTCATTCCTTGCCAGGCCATCCCCATTCGACGCGCAGCCTGATA
>JAYUVP010000161.1:0-6119 GCA_043753995.1 Fibrobacterota bacterium | reverse complement strand
CGACTGCAAAAGGAGTTTTGAGACCGGCTCTAGGCAAAGGCTTCGCCTCAGACGTGATTTTGGCCATATCCACCCCTCTCCAAACCCTCACCGGCCTTGGATTCTATAGAATACTGCTTCACTCCGTATCGCACCCTGAACCAATTAGGGCAGGTTCTACTCCATCCTCTCAAAGCCGCCGAAAAATTGGCAGCCTAACCTTTTCCCAGCAAAAAATTCGGCAAGTATAGGCGGAGAATTCAGTCCCAGCCAATCGGGCTTGATGGTAAGTGGCGGGATGAGATTTCCCTGCTGAAATTTTTCAGGGTGACGCAGGTGGGGAGGTTGAGGCCGACAAGGCGGCGGGGCCATGCGGGCCGAAACCGGGGGAGGCAGCGCCTCGCCCCGAAATCATTAGAATCCCATTCGCCAAATCAAGCGCATGTCGGCACGAAATTGATTTTCAATGGGTGTATCGTCCGCGGAGGCGGCAGCCGAAGTGGTTGCCTGACCGGTGGGCCCACCTATGGGGCCGGGAATCGGGATGGTTCGATCATAGACTTCCTCCAGCGAACTAAAAAAACTCCGTGGTCGATGGCGTCCGTACTGAATGCGGCCGCGAAAGGAAAAGCCATGGCCTAGGCTTTTGACGAGCAAAAGACCGGCTCGCCAATTCCCCCCGCTAAAGCTCATGCCCTCGCGGTTCGCATAGGCTTCGAATTCGCCCCGAAAGGTTTGCAGCCAAGCCCGAGAAGGCAAGTCGGCTCCGAAAAGCAATACGGTGCGCTGCCATGTACTGGTGAAATAAGGAGGAAGGTCATAGATGCCGAGCAAGGCGGCTTCGATGAAGAATCCCGTTTGACTAAACCAAGGGCTTGAATGGCCAAAGCGATTTCTCATCAGGGAGTCCAAGCTTAAGGCCAAAGTGGCCGTGGGTATCCAGGTTTGCTTTGGTCGATAGTAAAATCGAACTGAGGATAATGTGTCAACTTCGATATAAGATGGGATTTTGGAGGTGTCACTTGTGTCACTGTATGTTTTATGATATTCCACAGTATTCGTCGTCGAAAGTTGAGAACGGAAGCGATAGGCTTTCAATCCCAGTTCAGCCTTCAGCTCCGAGCTAGCCTTGAGGGCAATTCGGGCCCAAGCGGAATAATTGTATTGAACATCATCACCTTTCTCCTCAAGCACCAAGGCCCATTCGGTATGGATGAACGAGTGAGGTTTTCCGGTGCGAAGGCGAAGCATGGGGAATTGAAACTGAGTACCGGAGAGGCTATCCGTCCAGTCATAGGCTTTGGATAAATGGCTCGAACCTAAGCCCGCATATGCGCTTGAATAATGACCCGAGGCACTCTCGAAATAGGCTCCACTCCCTTCGAGGTAACAGCCGAAAATCGCTTTTGGCTGATCTTCGCAGACATTGACAAGCCCCAGGGTTAGGCCATGACTTTCAGGCAGGGGATGGCTTTCATCCAGGGCATAGGTCAAATAGAAGGCATTGAGCGTGAGGGTACTTTTACTGATCCTATTTGCGGACAGGGGAGAAATGGAAATCACTACTGGATTGAAAACGAAACCCCAATGCGTCCATTGCCATTGTCCATGCCAACTTGCATGGGCACTCAGGTAGGGGTTTGCGATATTTTTAGTAGCTCGCGAAGACCGAGTGGCTACCAGGCCTAAATCCATGGCTCTTTGTTGCTCATGGGTCCAGCCCAACCCTACCGAAAAAGTTTGCTGCGAACCAGAGGATTCGGAAGCTGGAGCAGCCTCTTCGGAGTTCGGCAAATTCTCAATTTCAGCAGCCGAGAGCCTACCTGAAAAGGCAGTGCCTATTCCGACCCAAGCGAGGCAGACAAATAGGAATCGAAACAAAGCCTGCGGGATGGCAGGCGCGGGATATATTTCAATTTGCACGGGATGGCATAGGTAAATCGATGGAAGGGTTCCATCAATAGGCGCCTATGCCGACAGAAGAAAAGTTTAGTGCCAAACTCCTAAGGGTTGACCACCCTGATATTCATTTGAGCCGCGCGCTTCGCGCTCAGGGATAATTTCAGGATATAGGTACCGGAGCTTAGCGGGATATTGGGCAAAGACATTTGATGAAGACCCGCCAGCTTATAGCCCGCATCCAAGGTAGACAGGAGCTTGCCTTGGGTATTCCATAATTCCAATTTCACATTTTGATCCATAGGCACGGTATAGCAAACCACGTTGTCCTTATAAGTCAACAGGGAAGAAGATTTCGGAGAGACTTTGGCCGACTGCATGGCGGTGACCGGGGGGATGGAATCTTTGAGCACCATGAACTGATACAAGGAATAGCCTTGAGTCGTTCCACGAGTCACACCCAGCATACGCACATAGCGCGCCTGGGTGGTGGCAAAGGTCTCATCGGTCACGGAGCGGGCAGCTCCCGTGGTTGAACTGAAAACGTCGGACCAGGCGGCGGCGTCAACCGAGGTTTGAATTTTGAAAGACTTGGCATAACTGGAATCCCATTTGAGAATGACGCGATTGATTTCTTTGGCGGAACCGAGATCGACTTGGATCCATTCATTGTCGGTTGCAGCACTCATCCATTTCGTATTCAAATAATTTTTCCATGTCGTCGCGGCTGTCACATTGCCTGGAGCGGTGCTACCACCGGAGGAAGAGGCCGTCGCAGTCTTGCCCAAGGCCAAATTCCGGACATCTTCAATGGGTCGCCACAGGCCTAAGTCGGGCTCCAATTCCCAATCCTGATAATAATTCACGACGAGCGAATCCTTGCTGGTGAAGGACATCGGCAAAAACACATAGTCGCCCAGACGTGCGGGATCGGGTTTTTCCCAGCGGTCGCCGACATACATTTGCACGGTATCATTGGGCCCTTTAAAAGGGAAAACAAAATCACATTGGGTGTCCCAGGAATTGTTGGCCGTATTGCCCGGAACCATCATAGGGACTAATTGGTTGGTCCAAGGGCCTTCGATATTACGAGCCGTATAATATTGGGTGGGCGTGGATTCGGTCCAAAGCGTTAGTGAGGTCAAGTAATAATAGAGGCCATTGCGTTTCATGACCATATTGGCTTCCCGGTTGCCCCGGTTCCACAACCACATGCGTTTGGCCACGGTCAAATAATCCGGAGAGAGTCGCGCCAGGGCATGCTGCGAGACGCCTCCAGAGTTGGCTCCGGGAATGCTATCCCATACATAGGCCAAATAGCCCTGCCCATCGTCGTCCTGATAAACCGACATGTCGCCGATATTGTACCCGAAAACCTTATTGTTGCCGACGAGGGTGAAGGGGCCTTGCGGAGTATCGGAAGTAGCAATGCCCAATTGAGCGCCATCGCTAGCACCGGTTTTAAGAAACATCACATATTTCTTGGTGGATTCATTATAAGCGACATCGACACGATTGGTGCTGGCCGCCTTCAAGGCCACCCCCCGATAAGTCCAATGCAATAAATCCTTGGAGGAATAACAGGTTTGATCGGTGAAACGATTGGCGCTTCCATACCAGTAAAAGGTGTCGCCGAATTTTCTCATGGCGCCACTGCGCGTATTGATCTTATTCCCATCCAAGTCGTACATAAAAAAGTCATTGTGGAGGGTGAGCCACTTTGCCTGCGCAGGCATAAGGGTCCCAAGAATCAATCCAAGAACTAAAAAGCCCTTGGCTATGGTTTTGTTCATCCTAAGTTTCATCGTGTTCCCCCGAACTTCCGCTAGAATCCAAGAATTTAAAGCTTTTACGAAGCCTTAGTTGGCAAAAGAAAACTTCTTTTCGAGGCGCGAACCAAGCGGCACATAAGGAATTGGAGGTATTGGGCCTACTTCCCCGTCCCTCTTTCCAACGGATTCTCAACCCTCACACCCCGAATCACCCGGCCTGAATTCAAATCCTCGGCCCAGATCTTTTCACAACGGGCGCTTTCCAGCGAAAGTTCATCGATTTCGAAGAACTTTCGGCGGGCAAACACCTCCATGCGGGCAAGACGAGCCCTTGGTGCGAATTCGGCTGTCGCGGAATGGCTTTCGCAGGGTAAAAATCATGTGAGGGATTTCGTCGCAGATCAGCCGCCTTCGCTTCAAGCAATCAGCAATAACCGCATCACCGTGTTAGGACCAGATTCCGGCGCTCGATGAATGCACCCAGGTACTGGGCCTCCCGGATATTGCACCGCGATACGCCAAAGATGGAAGAGACCCATCGAAACGGGTTGGCCACCCGCTTTGAGCTCGTAGTGCAATTCGTAGGAATGCTCCGCCAGGAATTCGACAAAGGCCTCGTCGTCTTGCCCACCATAGAGCCTTAACAATTGCGCACGGGTGGCGGCATCTTTCACGCGTTGTCGCGCGTCTTGGTTGGCGAGAATCTGGCTCGGTTCGCCGTGATAAGTGCATAGCCAAGTATCGGCTTGACAAGGAGCGCTATCCACATGAAACGAATACACATCGGTTGCAATACCCTTGTTCAAGGTGTCGCGGGGATAATTGCTTATGGAGTTTAATTGGGGATCGCAACCGAGCGCTTGAAGCCGCGCCAAATCGGCGAGCAAATGCTCGCGCGCGAGCCCTCCCTCTTGAGTTAATTCCAACGATTCGATTTGGGCGGGGCTTAGCGTCTGGATACCCTCCTCCCTCTTGAGCTTGCCCACAATTTCCGCAAAGTCCCCCGTGAGCAATCGAGGCCAACAAAGAGCGTTGACGCCTTTTTCGAAGCGCGCCGCGACCAGTTCTTCAAAGGATTGCACGCGTCGAGTATGAGTGGGCGAGGACGTTCGATGGGTGGACAACAAGAGCCTCCGAACGAGATCTAATCACAAAAATAGCGATTGGATGGCTTGAATCTTGATCGCCAGAGATTATAGGTGTATATGCATGTATATGGGACCTTCCTCCAAAGACATTCCCCGAATATGCTTTTGCTTTCGGATTAAAAAGCTATCCCGCGCTTTGAATAGGCTCTATGACAACGGCTTCCGGCGCCTGGGTCTCAAATCCACCCAATTCAACTTGCTGGCAGCACTTTTTTCGAATGGGGCCTTGCCCATGGGGGCATTGGCCGATGGCGTCGGCTTGGAGCGCACCACCTTGTCTCGAAATATCAAACCCCTCCTAAGCAAGGGTTGGGTGGATCTCCTTCCCGGAGAAGATCCTCGTGTCCGCATGGTCACGCTAACGCCGAAGGGAAAGAAAGTTTTCGAGTCGGCCATACCGCTTTGGCGCGATTCACAGGAAAAGGCCAAGTCACTTCTCAGTAAAGGTCTCGGCGATTTTTATCCAGGAGTATCGCATACATGAATGCAGTTGAATTGAAAACACATCCTATCGAGTGTGCAATTGAAAGAGGCCCGGCCATTTTGGGGCTTGGGTGGGTGATTTGGTTTTTCGCAATGCTGGCCGTGGGTTCGACCGGGCTATTGAAGGTGGATCCCGATGGCATTCCTTTTGGGATCCTGACGGTCCTTCTCGCACCCATTGCTCTTTTTGTGATAGATATAACGGTATTCAATAGAAAGCTATTTGCTCCCCTCTGGAGCGCACCATTGGCGGTCTTGACTCGTCTTCAAGTGTATCGAGTTGCGGGTGCCATTTTTCTGGTGGAATGGGCTTTAGGAAGGCTTCCATGGCAATTCGCTTTTCCCGCGGCCTTGGGTGATATCGCGATTGGAATTGCCGCTTTATTCATTGCCGATGGCCTGGCTGGCTGCGGTCAAAAAGACTGCCGCAACCCTGCCGTCTGGTGGAATATCTTAGGACTTGCCGATTTCTTGCTGGCGGTTTCCTTGGGGGTTCTGTACTCCCCTTCGGCCTTGGGGATTTTCGCTGGAACGGTGACCACGGAATCACTGTCTAGCTATCCGCTGAGCCTCATTCCCACTTTTCTCGTCCCCTTCTCAATCATCCTGCATGTGACCGGATGGATCCGGTTAAAGACTCAATAAACGGCTTGCAGGAACAAGGTGCTGAGATAAGAGGTGCCGGGGCTGAGGCTCTTCGGAATGTAGCAGGAGACATAAACCCGAGGATTCACGGCCTGCGTATTGATTTGAGTGGTCCCAACAACAGCAGAATTATCGTTATAGGGAAGGACGGCGATATTCGCTGACGAATTATTTCCGTCGCTCCCCGTAGCAG
>JAYUVP010000160.1:0-11748 GCA_043753995.1 Fibrobacterota bacterium | reverse complement strand
AAAGACCCAATGATCCCCGCCTGACAATGATCGCGATGTTGAAATTCTTGGGACTTTTCCCTAAAGCGCCGCACCCTAGAAATAAGTTAAAATGGATTAAAATAATTCCGTAAATTTTTTCATTTTTAACAATTTATCCTCCTTCCTGGATTGAAGAGGCGGAAATGGCAACCACCCAGAAAACCATCGACTTTTTGCTGGACCAGCTTTCCAAAGCAGGCGAAGCCTCGGCCCGGAAGATGTTCGGCGAATACTGTCTGTATCTGGCAGGCAAGCCGGTCGGGCTCGTATGTGATAACCAGCTCTACCTCAAGCCCACGACCGCGGGAAAGTCTAAGCTCGTGAATGTTGCGGAAGGCTCACCTTATCCGGGCGCGAAGAAGCACTTTCTGATTGAGGCCGACCAGTGGGAAGACGCCGAGTGGTTGTGCGATTTGTTGCGCGTGACGGCGAAGGAATTGCCCCTGCCTAAAAAGAAAAAGCCCAAGCCTTAATCCCAGCCCTTAAATTTGTGTGTCGTGAAGGATGGTATTCTACGCATCTCATCGAGACTCAGTTACCATCCACCTTGGCCAACCCCCGCTTACGCCACAGGAAATAGAGAACCGGGTATACCGCTAATTCCAGGATTACCGAGGTGACCACGCCGCCCACCATGGGCGCCGCGATGCGCTTCATCACGTCGGAACCTGTACCATGGCTCCACAAGATCGGAACCAGGCCGGCGATAATGACGCAGGCCGTCATGACCTTGGGTCGCACACGCTTCACGGCGCCATGGTCAATGGCCTCCTTGAGATCGGTCACCGTGCGCATGAGGCCTTTGCGGCGCGCTTCTTCGTAAGCCTGATCCAAATAGAGGAGCATGACCACGCCGGTTTCGGCGTCGAGTCCAGCTAAGGCGATAAGCCCTACCCAGACGGCCAGGCTCATATTGTAGCCGAGCAAATAAAGGAACCAGATGGCGCCCACCAAGGAAAAGGGGACGGCCAGAAACACGATGGCGGTTTTGACCCCGCTTTGGGTATTGAGAAAAAGAATGAGCAGAATGATGACGAGAGTGAGCGGGATCACAACCTTGAGCCTGTCCTTCATCCTTTCCATGTATTCGAATTGACCGCTCCAAATCACGGTATAGCCGGGTGGGAGTTTGACCTTGGCGGCCACGGCCTTGCGAGCCCTTTCCACATAGCCACCGATATCGGAATCACGCAAGTCCACGAAAACCCAGGCATTGGGCCGGGTATTCTCACTGCGTATGACCATGGGTCCCTTGGTCGGGGAAATTTGGGCAATCTGTCCGAGGGGCACGTGACCCTTGCCGGGAAGCGAGACCAGCACTCGGCGCATGTCGTCCAGATTGTCTCTTAGCTCACGCGGATAGCGCAGGTTCACAGGATAGCGCTCCAGGCCTTCCACGGTTGTGGTCACCGACATGCCTCCCAGGGCCGTGCGTATGACTTTCTGAACATCTTCGACGGTGAGGCCATAGCGCGCGGCTTCGCGGCGATCGATGTTGATATCCAGATAGTTTCCGCCAGCGGCCCGCTCGGCGAAAGCCGAGGCGGTTCCTGGCACCTCGCGGACGGCCGCTTCTACATCCGCGCCAAGCATTTGCAGGGTGTCCAGATTGGGCCCGGAAATCTTAATGCCCACCGGAGTCTTGATGCCGGTGGAAAGCATGTCCAAGCGGGTCTTGATGGGCATGGTCCAGGAATTGGTGAGGCCGGGAAACTGTATGGCTGCGTCCATTTCCTGGGTCAGCTTCTCCACTGTCATGCCTTTGCGCCATTCCTTTTCGGGCTTGAGGCGAATGATGGTTTCGATCATATCCAAGCCCGCTGGGTCGGTGGCGGTCTCGGCGCGGCCGACCTTGCCGAAGACTCGCTCCACTTCCGGAAAGCTGGCGATGATTTTGTCGGTTTGCTGGAGTATTTGCCGGGCCTTGGTCACCGAAATGCCGGGCAAGGTGGTCGGCATATACAATAAGTCACCCTCGTATAAAGACGGCATGAACTCGGAGCCAAGCTTGCGGAAAGGGAGGACGGTTGCCGCCACCGTGAGGAGGGCCGTAGCGAGGACGATACGGGGATGAGAGAGAGTCCAGCGCACCACGGGATGATAAAGGCGAATGAGAAGGCGGTTGATGGGATTGCGATCTTCGCGCAGAATTTTTCCACGCACGAAATAACCCATGAGTATGGGCACTATGGTGACCGCCAGCAAAGCCGAGGCAGCCATGGCATAGGTTTTGGTGAAGGCCAAGGGGCGGAACATCCGCCCTTCTTGGGATCCCAGAGTGAAGACGGGGATGAAGGAAACGGTGATGAGCAAAAGAGACCAGAACAGGGCCGGTCCCACTTCCTTGGAGGCCTCGAGTATGAGCTCCCAGTGATCGCGGCGCTCGGCTAAGGGCTTTTCATTTTCGCGCTCAATATGCTTGTGAGCGTTTTCGATGAGAATAATGGCCGCGTCCACCATGGCGCCAACGGCAATGGCAATACCACCCAAGGACATGATATTGGCGTCTATGCCCTGCCAGCGCATGACGATGAAGGAAAGCAGGATGGCGGTGGGCAAGGTGAAAACGGCCACCAAGGCGCTGCGAACATGGAGTAGAAAGATGGCACAGATTACAGCGACGATGAGTATTTCCTCAAGCAGCTTATTCCGCAAATTGTCTATGGCCCTTTCGATCAAAACCGATCGATCGTAGGTTGGGACGATTTCCACTCCAGCGGGCAAGCCCGCTTGAGCCTCCTTCAGTCGATGCTTCACTGCTGCGATGACATCGCGCGCATTTTCGCCCGAGCGCATGAGCACAATGCCGCCCGCGACCTCGCCTTGGCCATCGAGCTCGGCTATGCCCCGGCGCATTTCTGGGCCTACCGTGACATGAGCCACATCTTTGAGATAGATGGGTGCTCCCATGGCCCCGCCATCGTCACCATTGCTTTTGCTTGATGGTTCCGAACCACCCATGCTCATGCCGCCAGCCTTCACCGGACTGGGCAAACGCACGGGAATATTGCCGATATCCTCTTTGGAGCGGAGATAACCCAGGCCGCGAATCATGAATTCCGCTTCGCCCATTTCCAGCACTTCTCCGCCGGCATCCTTGTTTGAATTCATGATGGCCATCTCGATTTGAGAGATGGAAAGGCCATAGGCATGCAGCTTGGCAGGCTCCACCGTAACTTGGTATTGCTTGACATAGCCACCAATGCTGGCGACCTCGCTCACGCCCTGAACGCTGGAAAGCTCATACTTCAAAAACCAATCCTGCATGGAGCGCAACTCTTGCAGGGAATGCTCCTTGGAGACCAGGGCATATTCAAAAACCCAGCCCACCCCGGTGGCATCGGGCCCTAGAGTCGGCACCACGCCCGCAGGGAGACGCTTCTGGGCATAGTTGAGGTATTCGAGCACACGGGTTCGAGCCCAGTAGAGATCGGTGCCATCTTCGAAAATGATATAGACGAGGGAGTATCCGAAAAAGGAATAGCCACGTACGGTCTTGGACCCAGGAACCGAGACCAAGGCGGTGGTGAGCGGATAGGAGATTTGGTCTTCGACGGTACGCGGGCTTTGGCCAGGATATTCCGTGTAAATGATGACTTGGACATCAGAGAGATCCGGTATGGCATCGACGGGGGTGTGCTTAAGCGAATAGAGGCCGCCTGCAATTCCCAGGGCCGTCAGGAGTATGACCAGGAATCGGTTGCGGATGGACCATTCTATGATTTTCTCAAGCATGGGCTCTTCCCCTTCCAGCGTGGCTCAAAGGGTTCCCTGATCGTCACCGCAAGTGGCCATGTCAGCGCCATAGTAGGGATTGCGCGTTTCCTTATCGCTCTGAATCCAATCGGCTCCGCGTCCGTCTTTGGCCATGGTGCAATGAAATACCCGAGCCTTGCCCGAGGCCTCGTAGCCGTAGTGGCGCAGCAAGGCGATCAGGGCATGGCTGGCCTCCTGAAAGGGGCCGCGCAGCCCTGTGATATCAGTAGCCTTTTCCATGGAAACGAGGGAGGTCAGCAGAATTTTCCGGGAGTCGCTCCAAAGGACGGCGTCTTTCAAATCCTTGCCTTCGACCTGGGACAGGGCGGCCTTCAGGCCTGTGACGGCTTTGCGCGCTTTCGCGGTGTCGTCAGAAGCCAAGGCGGCTTGCAGGGGCAGGTAGGTCTCGAAAACCTTTCCGAGCCCCAGACGGAAGGCCTTGAGCGTGTCTACCTGGGTATGCGTGGCAGGGTCGGTTGACACAGCATGACCCGGCTCCACGGGTAGCGGAGCCTTGCCCGCCGGAGCAGTAGCGCCAGAGTTACCCCCGCCCATGCCCATGACCGCCGATTTCAAATTACTCTCGGAATCGATCAAGAATTGGGAGGAGGTTACCAGCACCTCTCCCTCCTTGAGTCCGCTCAAGATTTGCACGTATTCCCCCGCCGAGGCGCCCAGCTCCACGTCCCTGGGCTCGAAATAGCCTTCGCCCAAGGCGATGATGGCCACATTGCGCCGGCCGGTTCGAATGATGGCTTGATCGGGCACCGCTAGCTTCTCGCCTACGGGAAAGGAAAGTTCGACGTCGGCGACCATCTCGGGTTTGAGTAACAGGTCCGGCGTATTGCGCAATTCGACGCGCACCACCGTGGTCTTGCTCTGCGGATCGAGGACAGGCGCAATGAAGGCCACCTTGCCATCGAAGAATTTTCCAGGCAAGTAGGAGATCAGCACTCTGGCCTTTTGCCCGACCTTCACATAGGGCAAATCTTCCTGATAGATTTCGCCCAGGGCCCAGATGCGGCTGAGATCGGCAATGCGAAGCAGCTCGGTGCCAGCCATGATATTCTGGCCTTCCACCACATTCTTCGCTATCACAACCCCCGAGGCCGGGGACACCATGGGCAAGGTCTTTCTCACCTTTCCATCGCGGATGAGGCGGTCAATGGCCGAAGCGGGAATATCCCAATACTCCAGCCGCCGTCGCGCACTGGTCACGAGGTCTTCGGCGCTACGACGGGTCTCGGTCGTGGCGCTGGCTGGCAGCCCGCGAGAATAGCGGAGGGCTTGCAGAAATTCTTCTTGAGTGGCGAGAAGGTCAGGACTATAGAGCTCCATGAGCACTTCGCCAGCCTTGATGGGCTTGCCCAGATAATCCGCATTGAGCTTTTCCACCCAGCCCATGATTTTGGCATTAACCGAGACTTGGCGCGTCTCGTCGCCAGCCAGTTTTCCGGATAGGCGCACCACCTTGGAAAGATCCCGGACGCGCACCACTTCGGTCTTCACGCCCATATTCTGTATCACCGAAGGATCGATATGTATGGCGCCTTGGCTCGCCTCCACGGGGGCTCCTTGGCCATGATCCTTCATGGGCACCAAAGACATCCCACAAATGGGGCAATGGCCGGGCTCCTCCTTGATAATCCAAGGATGCATGGGACAGTTGTACATCACCTTGGCGGCCTGTTTTTTCTCTTTATCACGTTCGATAGAAGATTTTGCCACGGCGACATCATTCCCTCGCCCCCACCACGCCAAGCCACCCGCCACCGAAGCCGCCGCTACGGCCACCACAGCATGGGTCATCCAAGGTTTCATCATTTGGAAACTCCTTCGGGCGATTTGCCCGATGCGGCCTTGGCGAGAATCTGCTTCCGAGGTAAACCCACGGAGCGTTCCAACTCGGCCCAACCCCGGGCCAGCTCGGCCCGGGCCATATACAGATCTTCCCGCGCCATGAAGAGCATGCGATAGGAATCGAGCAGCATCAGGAATTCGGTTTTGCCCGCGCGATAAGCAGACTCGGTAGCAAGCAAGGTCTGCTCCGCTTGGGGGGCCGTGGCACCCAGGGCCAAGTCTAGGCGCTCGCGCGCCGCTTCTACGTCGGCTGCGGCACGATGTATTTCTGCGCGCACCATATTCTTCATGGCTTTTTCTTTTTCCCGGGTCTCATCGAGTTTTCTCCGGGCCGCTTCGCCCGCGCCCCGGTAACTTCCAGAGGACCAAGGCGCCAGGGGAATAGTGATTCCGACCATCACCGACCATTCATCGGGTCCGTCCATATTCATCCATTTGCCTTCCATCATCAGGTCGGGAAATTTTTCCCGGCTCGCGGCTTTCAACTCCCACTGATTCATTTGCACATCCTCGCCCATGCCCTTGAGTTCGGGGCGAAGGCTCAGAGCCAGGGCCTCCAGGCTATTCACGGGAGGCAAATTCAGCTTGTCCTCTTCTGGATCAGGGATAGACCCCAGGGGCGTTCCCGGCGGGCGGTCGAGGGCGGCATTCAGCATGGCTTCCATGCCTCGAACTTTCCGTGACAGGATCACATCTTCGCTGCGAAGGCGCGAGAGCTCGGTTTGGGCTCTCAGAATGTCTTCCATCCGGCCCATGCCCGCCTCGTATTGAGTGCGCGTCACGCTCACGAATTTTTCCATCACCCGGCGGTTCTCCGCATTGATCTCGCGTTTGCGCTGGTCCATGTAGAGCTCGTAATAGAGGGAGCGCACCTCCAAGGTCAAGCGCTCCGCTTCGGTTTGCGTGTCCCAGCCATAAGCGGCGGCCTGATGCTGTCCTGCTTTTTCCATGGCCGAGACCTTGCCGGGAAACATGACCATTTGCCTCAATACCAATCCATTCACGGTCATGGACATGGGCCCATGGGCATTGTAAACCGTGCGCTTGCCAGTCTCGCCCGCGATTTCCGGAGGAGCATAGGCCCCGGCGCGACGCGTGTCGGCGGAGGCGGCGGCCTGGCGATGGCGCGAGGCCTTCAGGGAAGGGTTCTTGGCATGAGCTTCGGCCACCAAAGAATCGACCGGGGGTGCGGCCAAGATCATCAGCACTTCGGCTTTGGATTCGCCTAGGACTCCGGCCATAGCATCGACTTGGGCTGCCACCAGGGCGAGGGCCAAGACCAAGGCACCGGGAGGGTGTATCCAGTAGTTCTTTTTCACGGATAGGACTCCATGCATGACTCATAAGGCAAAGGGTGTGCCCATAAAAACCCTTTGGATTTAGCCTCTTTTAACGGAGATCTGTTGGTATTTCAACAAACACCCAGGTATACTGTTGAATATTCAGCAATCCTTGGGAGAAAAAGGTATTGGATTACCGGAGTATAGCTGGTGCGGTCGAAAATCCAATTCGGGAAAAGTGGCAAGCTCTTTGCATTCCTTTCCACATTCACCCAGCGGAAAAGGTCAGGGACGCCATGCAAATTGAAAAGCGAAATAAACAGCCAAATAAAAAGCGAAATAAAATTGGGACAACCTTGGTGATGGCGGCGCTGTTCACGGTAGGGATGTCGGCGCCCGTGTCGGCCCATGGCGCCAAAGCTCATGGCGAAATGACCCCCAAGGCTCTGAATGCCTTGTACTCGACCTATCTCGAAATTCAGCATGCCCTCGCCGGGGATAATCTGGAAGCCGCGCAGAAGGAAAGCCAGGCCTTCCTGAAACAGCCCGTGAAATTTCCAACCGATTTGAGCCACAGCGTGAAAGCTAAGGATATCCTTGGCGACTTCAATGCCTTGAATGGTTCGGCGGATATCGCCGCCTTTCGCAAAGCTTTTTCCCCCTTCAGCGACCGCATGGCCTTGCTGGTTTCCGAGGTGAAATATCAAGGCGATAAGCCGGTCCTGGCATTCCATTGCCCGATGGCCAATGGCAATAAAGGCGGGAATTGGTTGCAGGCGGAAAAGGGAGTCGCCAACCCGTATTTCGGATCTGACATGCTGACTTGCGGGTCCCTGACCCAGCGCCTGCATGAAGGTAATGCCGATGGCAAGCAGGGCAAGTCTGATCCGAAGGCGGAAACGAAGACGGAAGCCAAGACGTCCCATCAGGATGACAGCCATGGGAATGGCCATGGTACCGACCACTGAACCGGTGAAGAGCTGCGTGTGATCCTAGTATCGTTGCGGGCCTTCCCCTCCTTGCATCCTTTGGTGGTTCATTTTCCTGTTGTCTTGATTCCTATGGCCGTAGGCCTGCTTGCCGCGGCCTTCCTTGCTCGCTCCAAGGCGCTGGAATGGGCGGCCGCATTATGCATGCTAGCGGGTTGGGCCTCCAGTCTTGCCGCCGGGCAGGTATTCCATCCGCATACCGAGGGCATGACGCTTATAGCTCAGGGAGTCCTAGATGTCCATGAGACCTGGGCCAAGTGGACCGTGGGGCTTTCTGCTCCAGCGGCCCTGGTTATTGCTTGGCATTCCCTAATTGCCGGACGGAGGCAACGAATTGTCCTGGGCATTCTGGCCATGACGCTATCCTTGGCTGCGGCAGGATCCGTGCTGATTGCGGGCCACCAGGGTGCGACCTTGACCCATATCCATCATGTAGGTGAAGAATGAGCCCGTCGAGATCTGGAAACAAATCGCTCAAGCATCTCGTCATTATCGCCCTCATCGTTGGCATCTCATCTCTTCATTATCTGACCCCGGTGGCCTTCCATCACTTTCACGCCGTCTACCAAAGACTTTATTACCTGCCCATCTTGCTGGCCTGCTATCACATGGGGCTAATAGCGGGACTGGGTTATGCCGCACTGTGCGGGCTCGCCTATGCTCCCCATATCTTTTACCAATGGTCTTGGTCGGAACACGAGAGTTTTACCCAGTACATGGAGATCATTCTCTTCTTCGTGATGGCGGCAACGGCAGGATGGCTTTTCGATATACGCAGGAAACAACAGGCCGAGCTCCTTCGCCAACAGGAAGGCCTTCGCCGCGCGGAACGCCTCGCCCTCATGGGCAAGCTCGCAGCAGGATTGGCTCATGAAATTCGCAATCCTCTGAACTCCCTGCTCGGCGCAGCCGACATTGTCCGGCGCGGACTCGGCCCCGAACATCCGGATGCCGAGTTTGGTCTCATCCTAGACACCGAGTTACGCCGCGTCAATCGCATCCTAAATGAGTTCATGGCATTCGCTCGGCCCCGCGAGCCGGAGCATATTCCCCAAAGCCTGAACGAGGTCGTGGAAGCCGCTTTGACCTTGGTTTCAAAGACCCTCCAAGACGCGGGAGTGACGGTGGAGAAACGTCTCGCAACCGACCTTTCTGAAATTCCGCTCGATGCCGAGTTGATCAAGCAGGCATTACTCAACCTGTTCTTAAACGCCAAGGAGGCCATGCCCTCAGGCGGCGCCCTGCTTGTCGAGACCGCGCACGAGGATGGAGAACAGGTGCTGTGGATTCAGGATGAGGGACCGGGCATTGCGCAGGATAAGCTGGATGCGGTCTTCGATCCTTTTTTCACTTCAAAGGAAAGCGGGACAGGTTTGGGGCTTTCCATTTCCCGGCAAATTGCGGAGCAGCATAAAGGAAGTCTACGCGCCTTGCCCCGGGAAAAAGGCGCTTGCCTAGAATTGCGCCTTCCTGAGGGTGGCCAGCATGGGTAACCGGGAGGCTACGGCCACTACCAAGGCCCCCACCAAGGTCGAGGCCATTCGCATCCTGATTGTGGATGACGATGTCACCTTACTTCGCGTCTTGGAACATCACCTGACCGCCGAGGGCTATCAGGTGGAAAAGGAGAATAGACCCGAAGCCGCCTTGAAGCGCATCGAGGCTTTCCATCCGCATATTCTCCTAACCGATTTGCGCATGCCGGGCCTGACCGGGCATGACGTGTTGGCTCATGTCCGCGAAAAGAGTCCGGAGACTCTCGTGATTATGCTCACGGGCTTTCCCACGGTAGAGGATGCGGTGAAGGCCATGCGATCCGGGGCCTATGATTTCATTCAGAAGCCGGTGGATCGCGAGCATTTGCTACGCGTGGTGAGGAAGGCCGCCGACATCCTCGACTTGCGGCGCGAAAATTTGCAGCTCCGCAACCTGGTGGAAAATTTCCTGGGCTTCGACAATATGGTCGGCCATTCCCCAGGCATGCAAAAAGTCTATGCCCAAGCCCGGCAAGTGGCAGCGAGTTCGGCCAGCATTATTCTCCTGGGCGAAACCGGCACCGGCAAAGAATTGCTGGCGCGGGCCATACACCGGGCCAGCCCCAGACGCGATAAGCCTTTCGTTGCAGTGAATTGCGCGGCCATTCCCAGTGAGCTACTCGAATCGGAATTGTTCGGCCATGTGAAGGGCGCCTTCACCGGCGCCATCTCCGATCGCATCGGAAGATTCCAGGCCGCCGAAGGAGGCACCTTATTCCTGGACGAAATCGGGGACTTGCCCCAATCTCTTCAGGCCAAACTGCTACGCGTGATACAGGAAAGGGTGGTCGAGCCCATCGGCTCTCGGCAACCCTTGCCCGTGGATTTCAAGCTTATCAGCGCCACCCACCGGGATTTGAAGAAGCGGGTGGAGGAAGGTCTATTCCGGGAGGACCTATACTACCGATTGCATGTCGTCCCGATTGTGATACCACCCTTGCGTGACCGGAAAGAAGACATTGCCCCGCTATTCATGCGATTCCTCAAACTAGAAGCGGACAAGGAAGGCCGCACTCCCCTCGTGACCGATCCAGAAGTCCTGAAATGCCTGGAGCAATTCACCTGGCCGGGCAATGTGAGAGAATTGGAAAACCTTGCCCGACGAATGGTGGCATTGAATACCTCGGGGAAACTTTCTCTGGAGGATTTGTCGCCTCCCTATTGCGATGTCCTTGAATCCCCCGCGACCTCACCCGCTTTCTCTCCTGGCCTCTTGCCCGAATTGCCGGAGAAAGGACTGGACTTGGAAGCATGGGTGGATGGCCTAGTCCTGAAGGCCCTGGAAAAGCATCAATGGAATCAGAGTCGCACGGCCCGTTACTTAAATATTACTCGTAATACCTTGCTGTATCGAATGGATAAAAGACGCCTGCAAAAGCCATAAACGGAAATTGCAGGCTATTGGGATTTCGCCGGGAGTTCAGTTCGCGCTTTGTAAGAAAGCCAAAACAGCCTTAATTTCCGGATCGGTCAAATTGGCTCTCAGCTTCATATGATGGCCGATGATTTTCCAGTCCTCGTCCCGGAAGGCATTGGGTGGGGGGGCATTGTGGCAGCGCGCGCAGGTCTGGCCCCAAACTTGAACACCGAGAGCAATATCCATCGGTGCAGGCTCTTCTGCTTGGGCAAAGCCTGAAACCAAAGCTAAGCCCAAGAAAGAAGTGCTAAGCCATCCCATCATGCATTTCGATTTCATCGATTGTCTCCTCATAGTCCAACCGCCAATTGTATCGCAAGTTTTCCATCCGCATGACCGGCTTCAACATCAGCTACAGCCACGGCGCCATGGCCTGCGTGGCCGCCCGCGGCTCCGCCTTCCGCTCCGCCGCCAATCCAGGCCACCTTGACGAGGGCATTCCAACTCAACCAATAATTCATCCCGACAGCCCACTCGGTTCCCTCCTTCGTCCAAGGCGCATCATGGGGATATTGCAATTGGGCGAAGCGTCCGACCGCCTCCAGGTTCCGTATCCATTGTTGGTTTACCATGGAAGGGCGATAGGCGAGCTGGGCGACATAATTCCAGCTCTGATTGTGGAAGCGGGTCCCGGCCCCGTAATCCTTGCGATTGACTTGCACCCAATTCCCCTGGGATTTTAAATCGACGACTCCGCGTAAAATCGGCGAGGGTCTTTGATAGGAAAAGTCGAGGGCTCCTAATATGGCCATGGCCTGGAGTTCATCGGGACCCGCTTCTCCAAATATTCCTGAAAGGCCCATCTCCCATGTCGACTGGCCCGACCGGATCAGCTCCAGACGGCCTCCCAAGGCCTTATTGTCATTATTGTCCTCTAGCCCGAACTTGAG
>JAYUVP010000159.1:0-27659 GCA_043753995.1 Fibrobacterota bacterium | reverse complement strand
GGAGGCCATGGAATCCAAGGATCCCAACTGCAATTCTCGGCCGTCGGAGGCGATAAGGCGCATGCCGGGATTGGAGTCGACTTGGGGCGGCTGGGATTCCCGATCCGAGGGAAGGAGGCAGCTCGAAAGGGCCAAGAATAAGGTGAATAACCCCCAGAGCCGAAGCCTTTTCCCTATTGCGGGGGTTGGTCTATTCACCGAATTCACTTTCTCACCGAGGCGCATACAATATTCAAAACAAGTCGGCACAAAGATCATACAAATTGGCAGGTAAAGAAGACTAGGGTGGGACCGAGACTTGCTTTCCCGATTTGAATTCGAAATGAATTAAATCAATCATTTTCCCCCTTGGAAACAGGTCGAGTACAATACCCTGAGCTCAAAAACCTTGAACAGAAGGCAAGTCACCTCGCCTGGAGTCCTGATGAAGGTGTCGCTTCCCTAATTGCTATTGCCCAAATCATCAGTGCGTATGAGGAGAATGTTTTTGTTAATGGCTGGCATCTGCGCGCTATTGATGGTGCCAACCATCACAAATCCCCCGTCCACGGTTTGCCGGACTGAGGTGGCATTGTCGTCGCCGCCTCCCCCATAAACCTTTTGCCATAGGGGATCACCTATGGAATTAAACCGAAGCAATAAAGCATCTTGCCCACCATTATTTGGACCGAAAAAGCTGTTTGCAGTCAGCCCGGCAACGATATAACCACCGTCGACGGTTTGCTGAACCGCCCGACCCCAATCCGCCCCGCTGCCACCATAGGTCCGCGACCAGGTCACAAGTCCTAGTGAATCTGTTTTGATGAGATAAACATCTCCACCGCCAACGGCCTCATTTTGACCGGTAAGGATGAATCCCTTGTCAGCTGTTAAAGCGACTGAAACGCCAATGGCGCCCCCGGTCCCTCCCAAACTCCGACTCCACAAGGTATCCCCGTTCGCTTTCAGTTTAAGCAAGAATAAGTTGTTGGCACCACTCGTGACTTGGGTGCGTCCGACCAGGATGAAACCGTCATCGCTTGTTTGTTGAATAGAAAATGCAACGTCATTGCCTGTTCCACCAAAAGGTCTCGTCCAGGTTGTGTCGCCGCTGCTATTGACTTTGACGACATAGATATCGGTACCGCCCGCCCCATAGGACGCTGTTTGGCTGCAGAGGATATACCCTCCGTCTCGTGTCATTTGAACTCCCGCGCCATAGTCTCCCTCATTTGAAATTCCACCGGTATTTTTCTCCCAGGCCATAGTTCCAGAAGAATCGGTTTTTACCCAGTAGAGGTTTAAATCGGTGCGAGCGGGAGGCACCATAGTTCCTGCAAGTAAGAAGCCATGATCGAAACTTTCCACAACTCCATTTCCGCCATCCTTGCCTGCTCCACCAAAGGATTTACTCCACAGGGTATCGCCAGCGGCGTTCACCTTTAACAATAAGGCGTCGAGGGGTTGGCCCGTCGTTTTAATAGCCGAACCTGCAATAACGAATCCGCCATCTGAAGTGGGCGATAACCAAATACCCGATTCTTCCGCAGGGCCGCCGATTATTTTAATGTATCCGCGACGGCGGGCAATATTGAGCGTATAAGTCTTTGTGATGGCCGTGTCTTCGGCTACCACCTTGACGACAAAGCTATTCATGCCCTTCAATAAGGTGAGTCGCGAGGAGTATTGCCCAGAAGTCAAGGGCGCGCCATTCATAAGCAAGGTTGCTTTTGCGTGGCTGGCCTGGGCCAAAACTCGCAAAGTATCGACACCGTAGTCTACCGTATCGCCATAAGTGAAAATTGAAGACTGAAGAATCACACGAGGCAAAGTGGGATTGCAGCTTAAAGCCGTCAGGCTTGCATCACCGCTTTTCCGATGCACCATGAGTTGATATTGCCGGCGGGTGCCGTCCTCACCAATGCCCACTACGGAAATGACATTGTCTCCCACCGAAAGGTTGATGTTTCGGCTTCCCGACAAACCTGACACCGCGGTGTCTTGGATACGCACCGAACGCACGGGAGAAAGTGCCGTGGCTTTGACGGAGATGGCCGTTACTGTGCTGGCTACGGTGTCGGTATACTGGAAGCGATCGGGATCAAAGGCCGGAGTCAGGGTTCCGGCATCCACCTGAATATTGCTAAGCCTGGCCTCGCTATCAGGTCGATGAAAGGTGACCAAATAGGCAAGGCTGTCCCCATTTTGTGCCTTGACCAGAATTCGAATGGCATTGTCGCCCACGAGTAAGGAAAGGCTGTCGCTGGGTTGGCCCGAAACGACTTCCTTTCCTTGCACCCAAATTTTCGCGAATTCAGAATTGGCGATGGGAATAAGGGTAACCTTGGAAATACCCCCAGGGACCGTGTCGGTATATTGCCGAATCGAGGAGGCCAAGGAGGGTGATAAGGGGCCATGGCTTGGCTTGAGGCCTTTCAAGGTGGCATCGCTGGAGGCCTTACGCGTCACGATGACGAGATAGTTCAAACGCGCGGAATCGTTTTGGGCTCGGACTTCCACGGGAATGGTATCGGTACCGACGCTTAAGGCTATAGGCTGGGAGGCATGTCCAGACGCGGTAATCACGTTCTTGACTCGGATTTGGGCATGAACGTCATCCGTTGCCGAAGGCGTCAAGGTCACTTCGCCTTGGTTGTTTTCTAATTCCAAGGTGTATTTGAAAGTTGTCTGTGAAAATTTGGGGGAAAGGTTCCCCAGAGAAGGCGCGAGATCTTTCAAGGTGGCATCGGCATTGGGCAGACGCGTGACGAATAGCTCATAATTGCGCTGAGTTTTTTTGTCTTGTGCTGTGACAAGGATAGGAATGGTAGTGGGTCCAACCTTTAATTCCACCTTATAGGAAGTATCGCCCGAGGCAAGATTACGGCCGGCGATATTGATTTGCGCATCGGCTTGGGCGAGTCGAAAATCGAGGTGAATTTCAGCGACCTCATAAAGGACGGTGGCTGTATAGGCCCTCAATTCCCAATCAAAGCCTTGCGAAAGGGACGCCTCCCTAATGGAAAGGGCTTTAAGATAGGCGGAGGAACTCGGGCGAAGGGAGATGATCACCGAATCGTAGGCGAAAAGGCCATCGTCATCCATGACACGGAAGACCGCGGTTAAGGAGCCGGGCAGGAGAGGAGCGGTAAAAGCAGTATCCCCTTTTGCGGAGATTTGATAAGCGCCATCGCCTATTTTCCATGCCATTTCCTTGACGCGGCCCAGGCTGTCTTTCCCCACGCCATGCAACCGAATCGTATCGCCTACGCTGATGACTGAGTCGGCAATGGCCATCGCTGTGGGCACGTCGAGTCCGACCCGCACCGTCAGGGATTTCAGGGTTTCACGACGGTTTTCATTGATGACTTTCAGGCTGATAGCATGAGTCCCCGTGTCGCGAAAGGTGTACGTTCCGTAGACGGTATCACTCGCTTGATCCAGGGAAAAGGCTGTGGTAAAACCTTGATTGCCGGTGAAATCCCAGGCATAGGAACGCAATTGACCCCCCGAATCCAAGAGGATGGCCGATAGGGTTAGGGTGTCTCCAATGCTGATTAAGGTGTCTGAAAAGGGGAAACGGATGGTAGGTGCCCCGGGAATGGAGGTTACCACCGTGGTCCGCAAATCCAGCTGGGTGGTCACCGAAATCAAATTCCCATTGGCTAGGTCAATGACTCGAATTTCAGAGTAGACCAAACGCGATCCACCGGATTCGAAGCCGCGAAATAGAAGCCGTCCCTTGCCAGAGCCGCGATTGGGGATGGTCAGTCGATGCAAATCCTCGAAGGTCTTTAAGGAGTCATTAAATAGGAGGAGGGTGTCGGTCTCGCCTTCGAAAATGAAGTCTATCCTAAGGCGGGAAAAATCTTGGTAGCTGCTGTCCGCTTCGGGGGTGAGCCAGATATGATCGGCATCGGTTTCTGGATTTTGGCAGAACCAGAACAAAAACAAAAAAGGCAAGGCAAACCAACGCAGCCATACGGGAAATCTTGGCATTGAATTCCTCATGGCGCGGCTACTTCCTTGCGAATGATGTATTCCTTGGGTGCGCCGGGCTTTGCATCCTCTGGCGCCAATAAAACAATGGCCGTCGTTGCGGCCGCCGCGGCCACGGCCCCGCCCATCATCCAGTAAAGCGATTTATTCCAGCCGGTTCTTTTCGAAGACCCGACTTGGGGGTTGGCCACCGGAGTCTCGACCGACGGTTTTTGCATTGGCGAGGTGGCGACGGGTTGTAATGGCGCCGGGGCCCTCGGTTTCTGCCTTGATATGAACTCCGCGCGTACTTTATTGAATAAGCGATCGATTTCTTCGCTGACATACATGTCGCTCACGGTGGCCATGGAGTCGATCTTGAAAAGTTCATACATCCAATGTTTGCCGACTTCGACCGTGAGGGGGTTGGCGGCGTGAATCACGGATAGGTGACGGGCAATGCATAGGCTGTCGCTGCGGGAATAGCGGGAAGTCTGGCTTTGAAAGCGGGTGATTTCCAATTGGACTTTTTCGAAATCCCCGTTCACATAATCATTTTGAATGCGGGTTTGATCGAGGCCTTGGGGCGGGATGGCGGCTGCGGTGTCCCCTGAAGTGGCTTGGGCGAGCGCGAAGTTGGCAAGGAACAGCAAGAAAAAAAATCGAGTCATGGGCGAAACGTAAAATCAAAGGAAAGTTTCACAAGGAGGGAAATCTTAAAAATTCACCCGTATTACCGAAGTGAAATCACTTTCTGAAATAAATCGGCTAGGGGCGGTTACCGATCTCGGTTGAAAAACGTCGGTGGGGGATGGGTCGAGTGATAAGGCTCACCCCACCTCGCGTATACGCGCCCCGCCGATGAGGCGATCCCCGTCAAAAAAGGCGGCGCTTTGCCCCGGGCTTATGCCGTCCCCAGGTGACTGCAAGGTGACGGTAACCCAGCCATGACCGTCATCCCGCAGGGTGGCGGGCACCAGGCGCGAGCGATAGCGGTATTGCACCAAGCATTCGCGGGTTTCCCACGCTTCTTCGAAGCGATTGAGGCGATCCGCGCGGAAGGTCGTCGCCTGCAAGTCTTCGCGCCTGCCCAGAGTCACCGTATTGCTGTCACGATCGAGTCGGGTGACATAGAGCGGTTCCCCTGCCGCGACACCGATACCCTTGCGCTGGCCTATGGTGTAGTGGGCGATGCCGGTATGCTGTCCCAATACTTCGCCGCCGGGCCCAACCAGGGGGCCGGGCGCAAAGGTTTCGCCGCGCTTGGCGCCATAGGCATCCACGAAGTCGCGGTAATTCCCCTTGGGTACGAAGCAAATATCCTGGCTCTCAGCCTTGGCTGCCGTGCGTAAGCCGGCCTCCGTCGCCAAGCGACGCACCGAAGGCTTGTCGAGGGCACCCAGGGGGAATAAGGTTTTCGCCAGGGTGTCAGGCGGCACGCCCCAGAGGAAATAGCTCTGATCCTTGGCGGCATCGCCGCGCAGGATGAAGGTGCGCCCGTCGGCGGCCTCCGTTTTAGCATAGTGGCCCGTGGCGATAAAGTCCGCGCCGATGGCGCGGGCGCGGGCCCAGAGAGCATCCCATTTCACGAAGCTATTGCAATTGACGCAAGGATTGGGCGTTTCGCCATTGCGATAAGCCTCGTAAAACGGGGCGATGACGCGTGTCTCGAAATCTTCTTGCATGTCCAGGGTGAAATGCGGCATGCCGATTTGATCGCAAACCCGCTTGGCATCCATGGCGCTGTCGACCGTGCAGCAGGCCTTGTCGGTGCCCTCGTCGCAAGGATCCTTGGGTGGGCTCCACAATTTCATGGTGAGGCCGACCGTCCGGTAACCGGCCCGATGCAGCAAAAGCGCGGCTACCGAGGAATCGACCCCGCCGCTCATGGCGACTGCCACCAAAGTATTTGCCGGTTTTTGCATGATTCTAGGGGCAAGGTAGCTCCCGAGGAAAGAAAAGCGGTCTATCACTCACGCGGGAGGTGCCGATGCTTTTTGGATTTTATATGATGGCCCCAGCGCTCGGGTCGGTCCCTGGGTCACGGAATAGGCTTTGTTCATGGATTTTCACATCGACACCATCACCAATTGGCTGACCACGACGCGGCGAAGGCCCGGCGAAGAGGCCGCTTCCCCCGAATTGGAAGACTATCGCCATCAATTAGAAGACGATTTTCGGGCCTATGATCCCGGCATGATGCTGACCCGATGGCTGGGATCGGGCGGTTTTTGCGATGTCTTCCTGGCTCCCCAAGTCAATGTGCCCGGCAAAGGCGTGCATATGGCCGTGCTACGTGTCTTGCGTCCTTCCCTTTATCAGGGTGCCCAGCCCGTGGTCAACAATCGCGTGGTCAAAACCTTTTTGAATGAGATTTTTTATAACAGCTATTTGACTTCGCAAAATATCCGTAATGTGGTCAAGCTCTATGACTATGGCCATTTGCTCGGCAAGCATTATTTCACTCTGATGGAATATGTCGACGGCCCGAATTTCCTGGAGCAAAGCAAACGCAAGCCGCGCGACGTGAAGGAATTGATGCGGCGCATCGTCTTCATCAATGCCGTGGCTGGCCTAGTGGGCGAATTGCATTTCCGCGGCGTCATTCACCGTGATCTCAAGCCAAGCAATATCATCGTGCGCGGCTGGGAGCCCTATCTCACCGACTTGGGATCGGCGCGCTGGTCCTATGTAAAAGACGATGTAGCCGACGAGCATCTTACCGTGCTGGGCACGCCCTCCTATATGAGCTATGAACAGTTGACCGGCGATTATTATAAGGTCGATCAACGCACCGATGTTTTTTCGCTGGCTTGCATGGCGGCCTATGCCTTCACCGGGGAGCATCCTTTCGCCAATCGTGAAACCATGGACTATGAGCTAGACGGCCTTGCGGCCCTCGCCACCGTAGAGCCCGAAGTGCCGGAAATACCTTTCAAGAACGGCGATCGGCTGCGCGCCCTTTTGCTACGGGGCATGTCCCGCGACATCGAGAAGCGTCCGGCTTCCATGGTGGAATTCGCCCATGCTCTCAATACGTGGATTTTGGAGATACCATGATTATCGCAGTGGATTTCGACGGGACCGTGGTCGACCACAAATACCCCGACATTGGCGCCCTGAAGACCGGTGCCCGGGAAGCCCTCAAGGCTTTCAAAAAAGGCGGACATAAAATCGCCATTTGGACTTGCCGCGCAGGCAAGGAAGAGCAAGCGGTCCGCGAATTTCTGATTCAAAACGACCTCCCCTTCGACTCCATCAATACGCCGGTACCCGGATCTGACCTTGGCACCCGTAAGATCTACGCCGATGTCTATATCGACGATAAGGCCGTTCGCTTTGAGGACAATTGGGACGAAATGCGTCGCCTCATCGCGGGCCGTTGAAAAGGTCCGCTCTAGCTACCTTGGCGCATCCATGTCGCGCGCTGCATTCGCCGCTATTCTAGCCATCTTAGTCGCTTGGGCCTTGCCCTGGGGCGCCGTCCCTGTAGATAGCACGGCCAAGCCATTGCCAGCGTTGGTCTCGCCTGCGACTCGGACAGCGGCTCCGCCTACAGTTCCGGTGCGGGATACTGCGATCCTGCCTGTCGATACTTCGGCTTTGCCATCGGCCGCCGCGGACACAAGCATAGATGGCAGTATTTATGACACGGAATTCGTGTCCACCCCACAAAGCGATTCCCTGCGCGTTTGGCGCGCGGATTCGGCCGCGAATGCGCAAGGCAAGGGCAAGCGCAAAGCCCCGCGTCACTATGGCCTCAAGGTTCCGGCAGCGGCGCAATATGCTTGCGACGAATCAGCCGAACAGGTCGGAGAATGCT
Organism: Fibrobacterota bacterium; assembly: GCA_043753995.1. GTDB lineage: Bacteria > Fibrobacterota > Fibrobacteria > UBA11236 > UBA11236 > JAYUVP01. Next base: position 19,879 of record JAYUVP010000159.1, on the reverse strand, counting down.
TACGGGGGCAAGGCCCCTGGGTGATGCTAGGCCAAGGTTTTCCGGGGACGCGCGCCCAAGTTTTCGATGCCTCCCGCTGGGAAGCCTTGCCCTGGTCCTCGCCCTATATGCCCAATGCCGCTTTTTCGCCCTATGGATCCGGCGGCATGCGCTTGCCTGAGAGGGTAAGAAGCGAAGGACCGGATTTCAGTCCTACTGCTTATGGCGAAGCCTGGTCGCCCATAGCACCCCTAGACACGCCCTTGACGCGCCTGCAATGGCAGCGCGGCGCCTTGGCTTTCAATCAATTTCAAGTCGACTTGGAGCGCGCTCTGATGGGCGGTTCCTATGTGGCTATGAGTTATTCCTCGCAGAGTGCCGACTCGCAGACATTCAAATACAGCTTCAATGTGCATCAGCCTTATCTGAGCGGCTGGGGTTTTTTAGGCAAGCTCTATGCGCCAATCGATCGCGACAGCTCCTCCTTGCCATTAGAAGGCCTGGCTCCTAAGGTCGAAGCCAATCACATGCGCCCGCGCCTGGGCTTTTGGCTGGACACGAATCAAGTGGTCGAGGTGTTTTACGATCGGGTGCGCAATCGCAGCCATTTGCCCCTGCCCTACAATGCCGCCCAAAACGATTCGCTTTTCGCTCCCCTGGTGTCGCAATATGGTAGTGACGCCTTCGGCTTGCTTTATGCGGGTGAAAAAGGCCCCTGGCATTATTCCGCATCGTTGACCCGAGGATCGGCGGAGAGCGATTTGACGACGGTGATTTTGCGCGACACGGCGACAGGTAACCCAGCGGATACGGCGGCGAAAGCCATCCTTCTCGGCAAGGCCTTGCATGAATCGGTGGTGAACAGCGCCGAAGGTCACTTGGCTTGGCGGAAAGACAGTTTGCATATGCTTGCCAAAGTTTTCGGCGAAAGCGAAGAGCTCACCGGGCCCTTGCTCCTTTTCCGAGGCTTAGGCGACTCTTCCGGCTGGCGCGATGGCCAAGGCGTGAACGGCGAAGCGCGCTATGGCCTGAGCCATGGCCGGGTCGCCGCCGGAGGCGGATTCCAACGTGAGAGCCGGGCGTCCAATCGCATCGACTATTTGCCCGATGCTTGGATGGAAAGTCATTGGACCTTGCCCTGGGGCTTTGCTGTGGGCGGCGGGGCTTTGACGAGGCGAGAAAACCCAGAGGGCGCGCGCCTTTACCACGAAGATCGGGTTTTGAATAGGCTGGCCACTCCCGATTTGCGCCCCCGCTGGGACCAGGGCTTGCAGGGAAGAGTCGCCTGGGACAGCCCCCGATTGGGCTTTTATCTCGGCTTTGATGGCCACTGGTTGCAAGACAATTGGGCCCCCCGGGTATTGCCATCGCCCCAGGCTTGCGGTGATCTCGCGGCGGGACAGTATGCGACCTTGTCGGCGCGTTGTGGCGACAGCGTTCTTTTGGCCGATACCTTGGCCTTACGCTGGCGAAATTATGATCAGGAAATCCGCCAACAAGCTTTATTGGGCTTGCGACTCCAGGCGGGAAATTGGCGGCTCTGGCTAGAAAATCGTTTTCTCTTGCGAGACGATATGGACGATGCGGATTTCACCCAAGGCCCGGTGGCCAATTTGGCCACGCCTGAGAGGGTTTTTCGCGGCCAATTGCTTTGGACGCGCCGCCTCGTCAGCGATCGTCTGCGGGTCATCACCCGGTGGGATTGGGAATGGGTTTCGACGCGCTATGCCTGGGCTTCACGCATGGACGGCAATGCTGGCCTTACCAAGCTTGATGAATATCTCATGCTCGATTTTTATGCAGCCATGCAGGTGAAGACTTTCACCTTGCATTTTCGCACTTCCAATATGAATCACGATCGCTATGCTCCCGAGCCCGGCGTACATCCCCCAGGGGTGAATTTTCGCTTTGGCGTCGATTGGGCGATGCTGAATTAGGGCATGGTTAGAGTCCAGATTCAGACTCTATTCCTATTCGATAAAAACGGTCGCCTCGCGAATGCGATTCAAATCCGCGATAGCAGGTAGAAACTCGCGCAAAGCCAAAGCGCCCACACGCGCCGCGGGCATTTCGAGGGTGCGGATGACCGTGATTTGCTTACTGTCTTCCTTGCGCTCGCAATGCACTTCGAAAAGGGAATTTTTCTGATCATCGCATTGCAATTCGAGACGTGATTTTCGCCCCGACGGTTTTAATAGGTGAATGGTTTCCACCGAATGAACCGGGATTTCGCGAAAATAAGCGGAAGTGCGGGCACTGTCGAGTCCATCGAATTCCATGTCGAAAAGAGGACCCACACGAATTTGCGCCTTCCCTTTACGCTCCACGACTTGATTAGGTGAGGCAAAGACGAGATGAATCTTGAGGGGTTCTCCGCGTTTCTTTAGGTCCGTAACGTCAGCTGAAATCAAGGCATTTTGCCGATTTTGGCGGCGGAGGGCGGACTGGAAATATTCTTTACGGTCTTTGTCACTTAAATCATAAAGTGTATTGCGTAGGAACATGGCGCCATGGCCAGAAATAATGGTTTCATTCTGGATAGCGCTATCCGCTTGACCTAGGTCGAGGGTGTATTCTTGCCTGAAGTCCGTGTTTTTTAGGACAGGCTTAGGGAGTAATTCGAGTTCTCCACCGTCAATGGTCACGGCCTTGGGGTTGAACTCCGTTCTATCATATTCTCCTAGGGCATAACCGCGACGGAAAGGATAAAACATGCGCCACGAGGTATCGATTTTGACGCCGAGGATGGGCTGCAATAGGGCTCCCGGGGTAATAAAATCCGCATCGATACCGCCTCGATGGCGCGGGCGGGTGAGCCAAAAGCGCGTTTCGAGGCCCGCATTTTCAAGCATGGTTTTCGCAACCACGGAAATATCCCAAAGCGTGCCTTTTTGAGCCTTCAATACGGCATCCGGCCTAATGGCATGAATGCTCCCGTCGACGAGGGTAAGATTGTCCTGGCAATAGGCTAGAATGGCTGCAGCTTTATCGGCGGCCTTGTTTTTATCCCGGGTAAGGCTATCGGTGACGCGTCGCAAAGCACGTTCGCTGGCGAAGGTGCTCTTGTCCATCAAGACCCTTTCATATTGCTTGGTCAATTTTCGCCAGTCGTCAAATACTTGGCTTCGCAAAGCTTCGCGCAAGGCCAGAGCCAAGCGGGGTTCGGAAACATCCACTCCTTCCTGATAACTGATTTTTGAGCGCGGAATTTGCCGGACGACTTCCCAGTTCATGGTGACGACGCCGTTTTTCGCGGTAGCGACCTCCTTCCCTTTTGCCAAGCCTCCGTATTCCTTAAACTCATAGGTGAAATGTCGACTTGAATAGCTGAATGAAAGCAGGCCGCGTAAAACCGGCAATGCCGAGGAGAACCAGTGATCCATCCATGAAACGGGTTCAGCGGAAGTCAAGGTGACCATGACTCCGACCTTGCAACCAGGATGTGCATTAGGGAAGTCAATTCTTCCTTTTGCCAAATAATGGCGCCGCAAGGCGAGAGTGTCCAAGGGCATAGGCTTGCCGGTGGAATCGTTCATGATCAGAACGAACTTGCTGAGAATTCCAAAAAATGGCACCGGCATCGAGGCCTGTTTTACCCCTTCCTTGCTGGTGATTTGAATCACTTTGTGCAGCAGCCACTTAGTGGTTGGCCCGGAATAAAAGGCATTCCTTTCAAATGAGGCCAATATTTTAGCCTCATCAATGAGGTAATACGCACCATGGCTTTCCCATTCCTGAGGCACGGTGATCTTGGTGTTTTCAGTTTCGCTAACCAGCAGGGGTATGCTCGGAGCGCAACCTAGCAGGGCAAAAGAAAAGACAAAAAATACAAGTAATAATTTACGCAATCGATTCCCCACAGTCAGTTCTTGCGCCAAACCGAAACTCGGTGCAGGCGTTCATATTCCTTTTGAAATTTCGAAATCACCGAATCTCCGCGCGGAATCTTGGCGGAAAAGCCTTCATATTGGCGTTTGATTTCGCCCTTGCCTCGGGTGAAGGTCGCCTTTGCGAGGGAATGGTTCATCCCTTGACCTTCCAACTCATTAAAACCATTCGGTAAAATCCAGCTATCGTTTTGCAAAATGGATTTGAATTCGCGTGGCCCTTCCCAATCCACGGTGGTATATCCGGTCCGGCCTCCAAATAGGGTAGGCAACTCTAAAGAAAATCCTCCCTTATCGAGTTGCAGGTATTGCGAGGTAAAGTCGGCAGTGTATTGAATGCGAAGGCAATCGGGCTCATTGACGACAATCTCTTGCGACAGAGCGAGCAGCCCAAAAGATTCTTTAAGGAAAAATTTCAGAAAACTTGATTTTTCTTCACGGCCCAGCCCCCTCATTTTAATAGCCGGGTATTGAGACGCCAACCCACGCAATTCGATAAATCCTTCCAAGGTCCATTGACCACCGGCCTTTTCACGTACCGAGTTTTTGGTCATGATTTCCTGAGCGGGTCCTTCGGGTGCAGGAATGATCACAAATTGCGATTGCCCTGAAGGTGCCAAGAGCAAAGCCCGCCGTCCCGCAAGATTTAGCGTCGAGCGATAAGCCGGCCATTCGCCCAAGGTCGGATCAAGGAAGCGCCAGATCTTCCCACCCAGGCCAGGCACGGCCAAAACCATGTGATTAAAGCCGCCCAAGGTTGGGAAATCAGGCGAGGCTTGTCCCATGGGTGGGGCGGCGGTCAAGGCCAGTCGGCTTTCAATGCCCCGTTCTTGCAGCACAAGGTGCAGAAGCAGGCTCATTTCCTTGCAATCCCCGTAGCCGCGCGCGAAAATGGTTTCGGCGCTACGGGGAATAAAGGCATGCAGCTTTTCTTCGTCGGCGTGATACCGTAAACGTTTCCCAAGCGCCGCGAATGCCCGAGCGATCAACGTGTCATCGGGTGCTTGGCCCAGCGACTGGGCGAAGGCCTTGAGCGCCGGAGACGGCTGCATGGAGGCCTCCGCTAAGGCGAGGTAGTGGTCTCCCAAATCAGCCCATGTCGGAAGGCTAGGGCCGACCGGTTTTTCCATTCCAGCGGCTGTGGGTGGCTTGCCTTGGCTCATCGGTTTACCCCGGCTTTTTAAGGGGCAGGAAATACGCACCGCCGCATACCAAGACAAAGGATCGGTCAAAGGACTTCGCAGGTCTAGGCGTGCAAGACTGTCACAACTCCACGTGCGCATCACCTCGCCCGTGGGTAGGTGGGTGCTTGTTTCCTGCAGAAGCAAGCCTTCACTATTGGTCATTCCGACCTTGAGGTTTGCGCCTTCGCGATCCTGGATAATCACATGCCGTGAGACGATTGGAAAAGGACCGCGCCAAGTCTCTCCTGCCACGAATTCCGGTCGAATGTAGCGGCGTTTGACTTGTAAGCGCACTAAGGTATTCGCTGCATAACGTGGAATGGCTACGAATCGAACAAAGCGATTGGATGCAGCCAAACCCTCTTCCGGCACATTGGTGCGGGTGAATAGGGACGTTTTTTCCCAAGTCGATCCGTCAGCAAAAATGGCCTTCACCCTAACCTCGGGAATGGACTCTACGGTTTCGAAATCGTAGAGGGGTAAATTCGCTAAAACTTCTGGAGTACGTTTGCGTATCCAATACCAAGTCACTCTCTCAACCTCAAGATTGGCGCCTTTTGCAACTGTACCATGAGGTTCATAGCGGAAAATCGAGCTATCGCTTAGAACAAAAACCGGCTCATCCTTCCAGCGCTCGGGTACCTTTTCTCCTAGGGGATTTACTGGCAGGGCTATTTGCATTTGGGTGGGGCAGCCCATCCAAATGAAGGCGGCAAGCATAGCCACGGCCCACAGCAGAGAAACGCGAAAAGATTTCATATCGGGGAAACCAAACTTAGCTTTCCCAGGAAATTTGGGATTAGCGCGCCGCGGGAATTTAACTATCTCCCTATTTCCCTGAACCGGACATGCGTGTCATCCCATGGGTGGAGAATCCAATATGAATATTCACAAAAACTTGGGCCTTTTCTTATTTGCCAGCTTAATCTCGCTCTTACCCGGCTTGGCTTTTTCGCAAACCGACACGAATTTCATTTCCCTATTCAATGGCACCGATCTCACGGGATGGAACACCAAAAGCGCAGCCACCGACATCAAGAATTTCGCCACCGTCCATGACGGGTATATCCACCTCGAATCCCCCGGCGGCGCGGGATGGCTGTGGCTGTATTCCGAAAAGCCCTATACCGATTTCGTCATGAAGCTGAAATTTTCAGCACCCAGTGGGAATCAAGGCAATAGCGGCGTGAACTTCCGCAGTTCCTGGGATACCAATGACAATGGCGGCTTCCTGAATGGCCCACAAGTCGACATCTACACCGTCAATAACTGGCGGACGGGATGCATTTTGGACATGACCAAGAACAGCCAAAGGTGGTTCTTCCCCGATCTTCCCAATTGGAACATCACCAGGGCCAATGTCACCACTCCAGCAGGTTGGAAATTCAATTACTTCCCCGACTGGAATGATTTGGAAATCCAGGTCAAAGGCATGACCGTCAAGACCATCGTAAACGGTATACCCTTCGGCAATTTCAATGGCGAAGGGGTTTTGAACGATGCCCTGCACAAGTCGAAAAACGTGGGAAGCACCGGATATATCGCCTTGCAGGCGCATGCCGAGGAAAAAGTGTTGATTTACTACAAGGACATTAAAATCGCCGACATGACTGCGGTCTCGACCAAGGCGAGACGGAGCTCTTTTTCTGAGATGTCCCGCTCCAAGGGAAGGGGTGAAGGTGCCGAAATATTTTCTTTGGACGGTAGAAAAGCGGGAATCTCCGCAAGTGAGTCCGAGAGAGTTGGGACGGGTGTTTATATCGTGAAAAAAGCTGGCCTACGTCACTTGCAGGCTAAGGTCGATTAAGGTTATTCAGAGGGGGCGGCCTGCCGCCCCCGACCTCGGCCCGCCATTCTTCTAAGCCTTTGTCGGCCTCGGTCTCCCCACCGGCGATTGGCTATCCGCCCGAGACTTGGTTTCGTGGCGAGCCTTCTAAAAAGTTCTGATGCGACCCTGGTGGCGATTCGATCCCAATACGAGTCGATAAAAAAGAATCCCAAACTCTTTCAGAGAGGCTTTGGAATTCCACCTAGCCCACAAAAGCCTTCTCCGAAAAGGCCGGACTATTTCCCAGGGAGAAGCCGCCCTGTGAGCAATAGGCTGCGGGGCTGTGCTTGAGTGTCAAAAAAGCCAAGAGTCATGCCCGCCGCAATATTCCCTCTTGGAGGCGTTTGGCTTTTTCTAGTCACTCTGCTGCCGACTCGACCTTGGCCAAGACGGAATGAAGAGCGAAGAATCGAAGAGCTGCTCGGCCTCTGTCTTCCCGCCACCTTGAGCTGAACCGCATACAATCCTCCATCACCCGTGATGAAAAGTGTTTTTCGATCAGGGCCCCCAAAGGCGCAATTCGAAGTGTTGTAGCCGAGGCCAGGACGAGTATCGCCACCCAGAGCATTCGAGACAATGATTTCGCCGAGCTTGAGCCCTGCCGAATTAAAAACCACAATGGTGCCGGCTAATCCTGACGAGACATAGACATTGCCCATTTCGTCGATCGTGATGCCATCCGGTGAAGAAACGGGGGTGAAGGTGGTTTCATTGCTGAGGTTGCCGTCGGGTCCCACCGTGTATTTGTAAGTCATGCTCCCCGCATAATCATTGACATAAAGAATTCCCGCCTCTTCCAAATACTCGATACCATTCGAGGATTTGTAGGCCTTGGGGTTGACGGTTTTAGCCGTGCCATTGGCGGCCTTGTAGGAGAAGTTCGGATTGTAAGTCGAGAAAAACAAATTGCCCTTGGAGTCGAAACTCAAGTCATTGGGATCGGGAGAGGCGGTGAGAAAGGTTTGTTTGTCTCCGCCCTGAGCATTGAAGGAATAAATACCGCCTCGTGCACAAACATAAAGCCGACCGTCATTGGCATATTCCTGACCATTGGCGCCTGCAAGGCTGAGGAAATTTCCTTGGGTCTTGGTTGCCGGCTCATAGGAATAAATCAATCCCGAATTGGTGCTGCTGAAAGTCAGCCGACCTTGGCCATTCCAAGCCGGGCCTTCGCAAAATGAATTCACCTTGTAGACGGCAATGACCGGTGTATTGGGGGCCGCAATTTCCGCGGGCAAGGTGACGACGGTTCCCGCCGAGTCCGGCGTGGCCGCCAAGCCATGGTCCGGTGTACCGGCCAGTACGGCGAAGCCTAGCATCAGGATGGAGTTGCATTTCATATTCATCACAGTTCCTGGTGTTTTGTTTCTTCCGAACCGAAAAGCGCTCCAAACCCCAAACCGAAACCCATGACGCCTATCATAACGGTCATTTGGGATATGCGCCTGCCGTATCGATCGGCCAACCAAGAAGAGAGGGGAATGGTGAGCGTGAAAATAAGGACACCGAACCTTTGCATCAGTAAAAAGGTCTCGCGGGTATTGCCCGAATACCGATTGGATCGTAGCCCGGCAATCGCCCGATAAGCACCGTCGATATACCCATAGTAAGCAAGGCCGCGACCAGAGTCGCCTTGCGGCCCATGCCGATCGCCGAAATGTCCGTCCACCTTTATCGATTGTATGGAAGCCACCGAAGTCCTGTGCCTGCGATCGGTGGATAAGGAAAGAATCCGCCGGGGAGCGATTTAACAACCTGTTGGAGCAATATCCCAGGTTGGTCCAAAGGGTTCCCAAGAAAATGCTGGCGGCTTGGGAAGCGATATTTGCGCTGGCTTCTAAAGTTATGTGCTTCAGCGTAAAATAAATCATGTTGCGAAGGCCTCGCAGCACTCTGGGTTTTCAATAATGACAAGGATTGGCCTCCTTGGGTATTTCTTTACCACCCTGCCGCGCAACACGCATTACATTCGGCAAACAATGCATGCATGTTGGAAAGTTTCTCCTCGTTGGAGTAGGATGTAAAATGGTTCCCAACTTTCTCAACCTGGTTGCCCTTCGGTGCTTAACCCTTGCCACTCGAATGACCCTAGTGGTTGTGGCAGCCATTTCCCTGGGGCTGGCTCAAACGGGTCGCCATCCCGCCTATACCTTCACCACGCTATTGAAGTCTGGTTTTCGGCCAATCGTCGGCGATATCAAGTGGATGCCCGATGGAAAACTGCTCGTTTTGACCATGGTGATGGATGGCCATAACCATGTTTCCGGTCCGAGCAATCTCCTCCTTCTCGACGGAGTGCTCGCAGGTACCGCCAATGATGTGAGCTCGAAGACTTTCGCTTCCGGTTTTTACACCCCTCAAGGGCTCGAAGTAGTCGATGGTCAAGTGTATGTGCTGGATAATAAGGAAGGCGTCATCAAACTCACTGATGCAGACAAGGATGGCGTAGCCGAAGCTCGCGCGGTGATTTGGAGCGAAGGCATTAAGAATGCCGATAGGAAGTGGTCCGGGGGGTTGGCCTTCAAGGACGGTTTCTTCTATGTCCCCATTGGCACCCGAATCATTTCCGGTCGATCGGATCCCGTTCAGGGGAAATGGAATGGGACCGTGGCAAAAATTTCCTTGGACGGGCGCACGGCGGATGTCTATGCCGGTGGATTGCGCAATGCCAATGGCATCAGTTGGGGGCCTGGCGGAGAAATGCTCATCAGCGACAATCAAGGAGATTGGACCCCGGTCTCCCGACTGAATGAGGTAAGGCAGGGTGAATTTTATGGCCATAAATTCACAGCCTTCGACACCAAGACCATGACCCCTCCGATTCTCTGGTTGCCCCACAGCGAGGTGGCCAATTCGCCTTCTAATATCATTTTCCTGAAACAGGGGCCTTATAAGGGGCAGGCGTTGATAGGCGAAGTGACTAACAAGAAAATTCTGCGCGCCAATCTGGAGAAGGTGAATGGTCGCTTGCAGGGCTGCGTTTTCCCTTTCGCTTCCAATATGCCCGCCGGGGTTCAGCGCCTCTTGCTGGCTCCGGATAATTCGGGTTCCATCCTTTTGGCTGGGGTTGGCGGAGACGGCGGCTGGACCTTTACGGAACCGTGGTATGATCTGGAGCGATTGACTCCCACCCAGGTGATTCCTTTCGAGATGCTTGCGGTGCGCTCCAAGGATGCGACCACCCTCGAAGTGGAATTCACCAAGCCTATCGCCGCTGCAGACGCGGTGCCCGCGCGCTTCCAGGTCAGTCAATGGTGGTATGAACCCACCTCGGCTTATGGAGGGGCGAAAAAGGATACACGAACCTTAAGCGTAGGCACGGTGACACCCTCGGCGGACGGCCTCAAGGTTAACCTGACGGTGACGGGTCTGCAAACCAACCATGTGGTGCAGATTAAGCTCGTGAACATGAAATCCAAGGACGGGGAAACCCCCTATGGCGTAGACGGCTATTATACCCTGAATGCATTCGGCCCGGGACAAGAGCCATCGGTGCAGGTGAAATCGGCATTGCCACTGGCCCGCTCACTCCCCTGGGACATCCGGAATCTGGGGCGCGATGCTCGAGTGCGTCCACCATGGGTAGGTGCCTTTACCCTGCGGGTCCTTTTACCAGACGGCCGCGTCCTCGGAACCTATGCCGCCACAAATGGAGCAGAAGGTTGGGAATGCCGCCTTCCCCTGAGCGCTTTCGAGAGCGGAAGGCTTTTGTTTCTGGAAGCAAACGGTGCTGAAGGACATGCTCTGACGAAATGGATTTCACCATGAAGGCAAAATGGCTCGCTATGCTGGCCGCTATGATTTCCTTGGAGGCGCGAACGGCCTCGGCGCAAATCAAACCGACCTCTCGAATTCTCGTAGTGACAGGCGGCCATGCTTACGATACAGCCGCCTTCAATGCCATGTGGAACAGTTTCGGAGCAACCTATACGAACCGGACTTTGGCCAAGGGGCATGAGGTTTTCGAGACCATCACCGGGTGGAATTATGATATTCTGGTTTTTTATAATCACCAGAATCCCGGTGACAATCTCACCGAGCGCCATAAAGAGAATTTCCAGGCTTTGTTGAACAAGGGCGTGGGCATGTTTGTGCTCCACCACTCGGTGGCAGCCTATCCCCATTTCCCAGCATTTGAGGCCATGGCGGGAGGCAAATACCGCAGCGCCAACTATTATTCCGACAGCCTCTCTACTTATAAGATTCCCGTGAACATAAATGTGCTGGCAGCCAGAACCGGACATCCGCTTGCGCAAGGTCTTCCCGCATCCTACACGGTCAATGACGAGATGTATTTCAATATGACCTTCGCGGCTGACAATGATGTGATTTTCAAAACCGACTTTGCCGAAGCGGATGGTCCCGTCGCATGGTCGCGTAAAGCCGGGAAATCCAGGGTTTTCACCACCATTTTAGGCAATGGATCCGGCATATTCTCAAATACCAATTTTCGGCGCATGGTAAGGAACGGTCTGGAACATATCCTCCCCTGCGTGGAGGGCGATACCCGCGATCTTTGTGACCCTGTGGTGTCCATTGCCATTCCGGGAAGGTTTCGATCCCTCGGCGAAAGGGTGCAGAATGGGCGAATCGGACAAGGCCGAGTATTTGAAGCGGGAGTTTTCAATAACCGTGATTTACATCCCAATTATTATCGAACCCATTCGGTAAATGGAAGGCAAAAATTTGGATTACTCCGTGCCCCATTCTAACGATGCATTTGTATCAAGGTGCCATTGATTCGAAGGAATACTCGGTTGCCCTTGGGCTGATTTCTCTGAGAAAATAAATCAAGCTGTCCCCTAAGGCTTGGCCTTAACTCTGGTTGTGCCTTCTTTTCTATCGGCCGACCGCCAGTGAATTGCAAAGAAGTTGTCGCGCTATCAGAACTTGCCGCCCACACGATACCACCTCGAATATGAGTTAAGAAATCGGCATTGGAAAATGCGGCCATATCATGGCCGACCAAGGTCATCCAAGCCCTGGCACCCTCAAAAAGGTGATGCCAACTCACGGGGTGATCGCCATTCATTTTGCTTTCGGGTAAAAAACCGGTTTCATCCACCGTGGCCAAGATTTGAATGCCCGCCACGCTACGTGGATTCGTTTGCACGGCATACCACTCATCGTCGAGTGAAATGCGAGTGGGCAGACCTTGGGTAGACGGGTGATTCTTATTCTCAATGATCATAGATGCGCGTCGGTAAGGCGCATGGGAACGGAATCGTGCCCCGAAGAGTCGGGCATACCAAGGCCATATCGCTTCTTCTGCCGTGCCATTGAGCGGAACCGCGCTGTGGATGCCAGCAAACCCTCCCCCGGTTTGCAAATAAGTCTCGAAGGCTACCTCTTGGGCCCTGGCCAATAAAGGTCCATTGCGGTAATTGGTATTGATGAAAACCACGGCCTTAAAACGCGCCAGGTTTTGGGCGGTGAAAGCCAAAGAGTCGAGGGTAGTCTCGACGGCAATCCCATGGGAAAGGAGGTCGGCCTTGATTCGATCCACGATATCGCCGGTTGCAGTGTGAATGAAACCGTTTTGCTTGTGAAAAAGAAGGACCCGGGTGGTGTCTGCGGGCAGAGCAGGTATAATCAAGGCCATGACACCGAATAGACATGGGCTTATCCAGGATAGGTAAGGGGATCGCAAAAAGTGGGTCATGGTAAGTATTCGCTTTTTGGTTTTCCAGTTGAAATTCATCACAACTCCTTGTGTTTCGTTTCACGTAGGACAAATAAGGCCACGAAAGAAATCCCCGCGGCACAGGCTAGATAATAACCGACAAAGGGCAAGCCGTAGTGGGTGGCCAAATAGGTGGCAGCATACGGCGCCAAAGACGCGCCGAATATGCCCGCGAGATTAAAGGTCAAGGACGCTCCTGTATAGCGCACCCGCGTGGGGAAAAGCTCGGAGAGCATGGCGCCGAGCGGGCCATAGCAAAGACCCATTAAGCCCAAGCCCAGACATAGCGACAGGGCAACCAAGACCGTATTTCCCGATCCGAAAAGGGAGCCGAAGCCCAAGCCGAAAGCGATGACGGCCGCCAGGATGATCATTTGTGAGTGTCGCCTCCCATAGCGATCGGCGAGCCAGGACGACAGAGGTATGGTCAATCCGAAAAACACCACGCCCAGCATTTGCATGAGCAAAAACGCTTCGCGGGTATACCCCAAATGCTTGGTGCCCCAAGCCAAGGTGAAAACCGTCATCAAATAGAAGTCAACGAAAACCGTGAGGGCGAGCAGGGTTCCTAGAAGGAGAGTAGGCGTATGTGTTTTGAAAACCTCCACGAAGGGTATCGACACGCTTTCTTTGCGCTCCCGGTCTTTAAGGAAAACCGGAGTTTCTTCCAAACGCAGCCGCACGAATAATCCAACCCAAACCAAGGCAGCGCTTGCAAGAAAGGGAATGCGCCAGCCATAAGACATGAATTGAGCGTCGGTCAGGCCTCGGCTCAAAAGCAAAAAGAAACCATTCGAGAGAATGAAGCCGATGGGTGCGCCCAATTGTGGAAACATACCGTACCATGCGCGTTTCCCCGGCGGGGCATTCTCGGTGGCCAGAAGCACGGCCCCGCCCCATTCGCCTCCCAAACCAAGCCCTTGCCCCAGGCGGCAAAGCGAAAGCAGAATCGGAGCCCAAAGTCCGATTTGATCATAGCCGGGCAAAAGTCCGATGAGCACCGTCGAAATACCCATAGTAAGCAAGGCCGCGACCAGAGTCGCCTTGCGGCCGATGCGATCGCCGAAATGCCCGAACAGCGCGGAGCCCACAGGGCGTGCGAAAAAGGCGAGGGCAAAGGTGGCTAGGGATTGCAATGTGGCCGAAGCCGGATCGGATTTCGGAAAAAACAAATGCGGAAAAACCAGCACGGCTGCCGTGGCATAGATATAGAAGTCAAAGAATTCGATGGCCGTGCCGATAAGGCTGGCGAATAAAATGCGGGCAGGCGAATTTGGCCTTGTTGTCATGGTCTTGCATTCTTCCGAATCGAGAAGGAAGGCAAGGTAGGATTTGCTTTGAATCCTCCCTTAAAACTTCACTGCGCTCGTAGGCCGCGGCAGGCGGCGCAAGACGCGTCAGCCAGGCAGCCCTTTTCGCCATTCACTAAGAAGTCACAGGTCTCTTCGGCCGCGCAGGTTTTAAGTGAAGACCAGCGCTTGTCCCGGCATACCGCCTGACTAGAAAGCCCATAGCTGCAAGTCGTGGCGCCCTCGATCTTGCAGGGATTTCCGAAGCCTGCAAAATCCATGGATATATCCGGTCGCGGGGTGGAAAAAAATAAGGCCAAGCTACGTGTGCCGAACCACTTCTGCCCATCCAAGCTGGCTTGCAATTGGCATCGCCCTTCGCGCAAGCCTTTGACAAAGACATAACCCGTGGTCGCTCGCGTCCACTGGGTTTCTCCTTGCGGGCTCGTGCAAACCTCCGGAGTCAAGGTGCGCAAGGTGGCCGACGGCATTTTGCAAAGGGGCAAGGTTCCCGTGGACATGCGCACGTACATTGCAAAACTGTCCGGCTTGGATAGGGAATAGGGCGGCTGATTCACATCGGTGATTCGCACATCGGAGATATCCGATAACGAAAGAGTCCGCAGGGTCGCCACCGGCTTGGACAGCATACGCGCTTTCAATGAGACTTGAATTGCGGTTTGCGGAGCTTTCCAAATCGCTCGAGTCCACCAACCCGTGCAGGACTGGGTCAGACCTGGCACCGAATCCAAAAGCTGCGGAATGCAGCCCTGGAGTTCTTCTTTGCCAGCCATGGGATAGGCATTGAAAAGCACGACCTCCTCCGGCAAGGCGCTTATGACTCCGCTGGAATCGTCATTGCATTCTTGTTTGATTTTTAAACTCGTCACAGATTTTACAGTAATCTCCACGTCATCCGATCGATACGATCCATCGCGGAATCGCCCATAGGCCCTCACCTTGGCCTTGCCTGGCGCGACACCGAGATAAACGAGATGGGTATCCTGGGCCCCTCCGCCCGCCTCTTTGGCTGGGACGATTCGCAAAACTTGAGTATTGGTCGACACAATGGAATCCAAGGTGACCAAGCCTTCGCTGCGGCAAAGCGACGGCATTTTACCGCCCGAACTTCCGCAAGCATCGCCGAAATGCACCTCGTAATAACCTCCGACGGCAAGTGAACCCGCAGGGCGGCTCAAGGAGGCTTCGTCATCGGTGGGGCAACCCGTTAATAATGCTACCAGACTGAGCGCCAGGGAAAAACAGACGTTTCTGGCTAGGTTCTGAGGCTTGTACGAGGTGGGCGGCATAAGGTTGAATATAATGCTGAACTTCTTTTCGTGGGCGGCCTGCCGCCCCCGGACTCGGCCCGCCTTGCCCCGGTAGGAGTTGTCGGCCTCGTCCTCCCCACCGGCGATTCGCTTGAGCTTCGAAATGATGCTCGACTAGGTGGGACAAGGATGCAAATGGGTCGCTTGATTTAAATCAAGCCAGCAAGAAGCACCGGATATATTATCCCAGCATGCCTTGCTTTTCCCGCCTGACAGCAGCGCTTGAATTGCGCTATTGCATTGGCATCCTGGCCATGGTGCTCACCCTTACGGGATGCTTGGAGGATGGGGTCCGGGTGCCTGCCGCACCTGTAACCGTGCCTGAAATCAAAGAGGAAACTTGGGTGCCGCCCACGCCCTTGGTTTTGGAAGCCCAAGCCCTTGGCAAGATGCCCATCGTTGGCGAGAATCCCTTGACGGTCGAAGGAGTGGCCTTGGGCAAAACCCTTTTCCACGACCCCATTCTATCGCTCGATAGCACGCTTTCCTGCGCTTCCTGTCATCACCCGGCGCATGCCTTTGCCGATCAGGGAAAAAAAATGAGTCTCGGAATTAAAAACCGTACCGGTACCTTGAACTCTCCGTCCATTTTCAATCTCGCTTGGGCCGGCTTTATGTTTTGGGATGGGCGCTCCTTTTCGCTTGAGGACCAAGCCTTGCATCCCGTTCCCAATGTGAAAGAAATGGCGCTTCCCTGGAGCCTAGCCGTGCGTCGCCTGCAAGCGAATCCCAGCTATCGGAAAGCTTTTCGACGAGCCTTTGGCGATGTCGAAATGGATTCCATGCTTACGGCACGGGCCTTGGCTCAATTCGAGCGCACCTTGATCTCGGTTGGCTCACGTTATGATGCCTGGAAGGCAGGCAAGATCCACTTGACCGCCGAAGAAGAACTCGGCTTTGAAATTTTCAATTCCGAAAAGGGCGATTGCGCCGCCTGCCATGCCGAGCCCTTTTTCACCAAATTCGCATTTGCCAATATCGGTTTGGATTCCGTGGTGGAAGGAACAGGTCAAGGCAGGCATACCGGAAATGCCAGTGAAATGGGCAAGTGGAAAACACCCAGCCTGCGCAATCTCACCTTCACCGCACCCTATATGCATGATGGCCGCTTCGCCACCTTGGAGGAAGTCCTGGATTTTTATGAAACCGGCGGAATATACACCGCCACTCTGGATGCCAATATTCATAATCCGGATCATCCCTCAGCAAAATTTCCGGGTCGCAGGGGATTGGGCCTAAGCCCTGACGAGCGCAAGGCCTTACTGGCCTTTCTCGCCGCCTTGAATGACACGGACTTCACTTTGCGCCACCAGAAATAAAGCCGGAGGGGAAGTCGAGGCCGACCCTGCTTAAACGGTGGGCAGGCCGAGACTGGGGGAGGCGGATGCCACCCCCGACCTTTTAAGCGAGTTACTGCAACAAAACCAGCATGTCACGCACGGCGCGTTCCATGCCGACTAGCATGGCCCGGCTCATGATGCTATGCCCGATATTCAATTCCCAGATTCCTTTGATTTGTGAGACGAATTTAACATTGCGATAATTGAGGCCGTGGCCGGCATTGACGATGAGGTCCATTTTTTGGGCCAGCTCGGACATGTTCTTGAGCTTGTCGAGTTCGTCTTCCCAAGTGCTTTGGCCCATGTCATAGGCGCTCGCGAAACTGCCGGTATGCAATTCAATCATGCCCGCGCCCGTGCGCTTGGTGGCTTTGACTTGATGCAAGTCGGCGTCGATGAACATGGAAACCTGGATATTGTGCTTGTGTAGCGAATTGGTGAAGCGGGTCAAGTCCTCGACCTTGCCAGCCACGTCGAGGCCGCCCTCGGTGGTGAGTTCTTCGCGGCGCTCGGGAACCAGAGTCACCATGTCGGGCAAAATGTCGATGGCGTATTGCAGCATGTCGGCCGTCGGCGCCATTTCGAGATTGAGATGGGTGGTCACGGTTTGCCGCAAGAGGCGCACGTCGCGATCCTGAATATGGCGCCTATCCTCGCGCAAGTGCACGGTGATGCCGTCGCAGCCCGCCAATTCACAAAGCACCGCAGCCGCCACGGGATCGGGCTCGCGACCTTTGCGCGCCTGCCTCAAGGTGGCCACATGATCGATATTGACTCCGAGCTTTGCCATGACAAACTCCCCTACGGTGACGGACCGTCCTCAAGAATAGTTTTTCACCGAGTTTTGATTGGTTTTGCTTCCGGCCTGCGAGGCGAACTTGGTTTTTTTGCCGGTGCTGGTTTTTTCAAAGCTGCCGGTTTTTTTGCGGGAGCTGCTTTTTTTGCCAGAGCCGATTTTTTTTCCAACGGTTTGGTGGCTTTGGTTATCTCGGATTTGGGGCTAGCGACAACCGAGCTGTCGGCGGCATTTCCCTTGGGACGAAAACCGAGACGGGAAAGCGGTACCAAGGCCAATCCCATGGACTCGAATTCGCCCTCGCGATCGGCGAGGCTGCGGGACAGTTTCTGAAAACCGCCGCGAGAATATTGCAAGGCCAAGACCGCCTCTCCGGACTTCACCGCCTGGGCAACCTTGCGGGCGAATTCCATTTCCACTTCCAGGCTGTCGGTGAGCAGGTACGCTCTTTGACAGAGCGCACCATTCTCGCCAGCAACTTCGCGTGCCAAGCTGCGAGGCGAACCCGTGAGATCGAGCAAGGGCAAATGGCGTGGAGTCAAATAGGAGTAGAGACGTTTGAGCAAGGGTCGATTTTCTATGGCGCGATCGCCGTAACGCGTGGCCACCCCTTGGGCATTGGGTAAAAGTCCCAAGGCTTCGTCTAGCAATTGTTTCACCGCGGCGTCATTGAAATGCAAATACACCGCATGCTTTCCCGGATTGATATAGGGATAGGCCATAGGCTCCATGGGCAAGTCCAATAAAACCGTAACGCGTCCCAAGCCAGCCTTGAGAGCCTGCAAGGCGGGATTGGGATTGAATGGGTCTATGGCCACATTGCAGGAAAATTCGGCGCTTTGGATTTGGGCTGCATCCGCAAGAGTGATGGAGTCCAATCCGGCGAAAACCAAGGCGAGCCTTGCCGAACCCGCCATGGCTTCTTGGCCCATGGAGGCGACCACCTTCAAGGTGTCTTGATTCCATGCAAGCAGGTATATCGCATTTTTTCCCGCGCCCGCCAAGCCCCGGCGCTCCTCGGCATTCACGAGGACAATGCCATTGCGATTGCAAATCTGCTCCAGGGTATAAGCGTATTCATGCAGGGGCAGGCCCTTAGGAAAAGTGATGAGCGCCTTGTCCGGGCGGCGCTTCACCGCTTTCGCAGGCAAATGCAATACACGATTCAAGGGAAGGAATAAATTTCGATCCCAAGCATCGCTGGCGCTATCGGAGGCGAGGGCTGCCAAGCTATCGGTTTCAGTTGCCGAGGTGGGCGCTTTTCCCAAACCGAAATTCAAACCCAAATCCAAGTCCATGCCTAATCCAAAATGCGCCAGGGCTTTGGGCAGGACGAGGCCGCCGGCAATGAATAAGCCGGCGAGCAAGAGAATCACCACTATCCGACGAAAGGAAAGCATGAGGACATTGGGAAGGTAATAACACCGGGGTTTTCTAGGATCTTCTCAACACCTTGGAGTTGGCTGCTAACTTTGGGACGTGCTTATTGCGGTTTTAGCGGGTCCGACGGCTTCGGGTAAATCGGCTATGGCCATGCGCTTGGCCCAGGCGAATGGTTGGGCCTTGCTTAATGCCGATTCGCGCCAACTTTATCGCGGTCTTGAAATCGGCACGGCGGCCCCCTCCGCGATTGAACGCGACACCGTGCCTCATCTTTTATTCGGCGTCCTCGATCCCAGCGAAGCCTATTCTCCGAAGCGTTATCGCAGCCTCGCCCTGGCGAGCCTGGCGCAAACCTCGCAGCCAGTTTTGGCGGTGGGAGGCTCGGGCCTTTACCTTCGCGAATTGCTTTATCCAGCACCTGACGATGGCGGCGAAGTGCCGGAGTCGGTGCGTCAAGAGGCGGCGCGACGCCTGGAGCTAGAAGGCTCGGATGCTGTTTTCACTTGGCTTAGCGAGCGAGACCCCGAAGGCCTCGCGGGTGTGCATCGTGCCGATGCCTATCGACTGCAAAAGAGGCTAGAGCATGCCCTTTGCCGCAATGGCAGTTATGCCGAGAACCGCGCTAAGGTTCTGGACCCCACCTTCGCGAAGGTCCGCCTCCTGGCTATGGATCGTCCGCGCGCCCAATTGCATGCCCGCATTGAGCAAAGGCTTGATGCCATGTTGTCGGGTGACTGGGAAGGGGAGGTTGCTAACCTGTTGCGCCATCATGCCCCGGAGTGCCCAGCCCTGACGGCTGTGGGCTATCGAGAGTGGGTGGAGTTCCTGTCCTCGCCACAGGGTGAAGGCAAGGCCCTGACGGCTGCGAGGCGCGATTTACGGGCGCGCCTGCTCGCGAAAACCCGGCAATATGCGAAACGCCAGAGCACTTACTTTCGCAGTCAAATCCCTGGCATGGAAAATTGGGATGGCGAGTCCTTGCAGGCGGCTTGGGAATCGGTAAACTGGAATTGGGAGCGTTTTTGCCTCCACTTCCCATACAAAGCAATGACTTTAGCGTCGGACCATTGAATCCAAGAAGCGGCGAAACTAAGTTTGCCAACCTTTCGCGGTTTGCGTGAACAAGCCCCCTTGTCTCAAGGCTTCGGGGTCACGTGGGTCTGTAGCTCAGTTGGTTAG
>JAYUVP010000158.1:0-20759 GCA_043753995.1 Fibrobacterota bacterium | reverse complement strand
TGTCTATTTGGGTGGGAAGCCGGCTGGCACATAATGAAATCGAAGTGGCGTCCAAAGAATTCGTGAACCAGAAAATGTTTACCGATATCGGCAATGCCTTCTTGGTATTTGAGGACAAGAGCAAGGCCGATATGGCGGCACTCAAGATTCAAGTCACAGGCCTCCAAAACCAATTGACCTCCATGCAAAGCATTGCCGATTCACTGAAAGTCACCTTAGCGGCTTCAATCGCCGAACAGGCAACCGCGAAAACCAAAAAAGCGAAAACCAACCGAAGGCGATAAAGAGGGGCTTACATCTCCTCTTTATCTTTCGTCTAATGTCGGTGTGTGACATTTTAGTCCATCGACTGCTAAAAGGAATGACCTATGATCCCCTCGACGCAACGCCCCACTGGAGCCTTTATCGCCGCTTCGTGGGGAGCCTTAGCCATCGGATCTTTGGCGTATATCCTAGGCCTGTGGAATTCAGCCATGGCCTTGAATGAAAAGGGCTTTTATTTCGTTTTGCTGATGTTCGGACTTTTTTCTGCTGTGTCCTTGCAAAAATCAGTGCGCGATAAACTAGAGGGTATACCGGTTACTGGCATTTATTTCGGTTTATGTTGGATAGGTCTCGGTATTGCCGTCGGTTTGATGATGGTCGGCTTGTGGAATGCGGAGCTTGCCCGGAGTGAAAAGGGGTTTTTCGGCATGGCCTTTTTATTCAGCTTATTTGGTTCGGTGGCGGTTCAAAAAAATGTGCGGGACTTAGCAGCTGCGGGGCCTCTCCCGCCCACCACGGAGTCCTAAGCTAGCCTAGAGCCGGCCTCAAAAAGCCTTTTGCAGTCGCCTCGCTCTCGTTTCTTGCGGCAATAATCTCGGTCTGGGGATACCTTCAATTCGGCATCCCCCCGGATAATCATTGGGAGGGTGCTTACCCCTGAATGATTGAGCGCTTAACCAAGGCCTAACCCTAGTCTAAATCAAGGCGCAATGAATATGAATCCAATGGTTTTTTCTGTATTTCCCGCCCTTCTATTTGCAATATCGGCCCAAGCCGAATACCAGCCGAATCACAAAGATTCTGGATGGGTTCGATTGTTCAATGGCAAAGATTTAGGCGGGCTTTATCCCCATGTTGAAGGAAGTGCCAAGGGCCTGAACCCTGGCAATATTGTATCGGTGCACGACAGCATGATTCATTTTTATCAAGGTCGTAAGCGAGCCAACCGCGATGCTGGCACAGGAGGCATTTTATCCACCGATCTTGAATTCGGCTATTATCGGGCCCGTGTTGAATATCGCGCCGGGGAATTCACCAATGACGGTTGGTTGACTGGCGATCCCTGGAATTCGGGCATGTTTTTCCATGCCAATGCGGGCCTACCGCCCTTTCCACAAGCCATCGAATGCCAGCTACGTGTGCACTTGAATTCAAACGGAAATAAGCCTTGCTCGGTCGCCGCGGGCGATTGCAATCAAGCTTGGGCTGGAGATTTTTGGATTCTTACCGGCGCGCAAATCATCAATAGAGGTGGCCAAGGAACCCAATTGGGCGGATGTTGTCAGCCAGCTTACGGAAATCACAACCCGGATTATGAGAAGGATGGCTGGAATACCATGGAAGTCGAGGTTTTCGGCGACAGTTTATTCCGCACTATCCTGAATGGCCATGAAATAAATCGCGGGACCAAGGCCACCGGACTTAATGCAAATAACCAACGTGTGCCTATTAAAAAAGGCCGCCTGCAATTAGAGCTGGAAGGATCCGAATTTTTATTCCGCAATTGGGAAATCAAGCTGATGAAAAGTGATTCGCTCTATGCGATTTGGCATAAAGAAGGCTGCATGGATCCTGCCTTCACGGAATATTCCAAGGAGGCAAACCTGCATATCGCTTCCACCTGCAAAACTCCGGCTACAGTGAGCGTTAAAAAACCTTTAGCTCAAAGAAGATTGAACAAGCGCAATCCGAAAGGCTTCGATTATCAGGGACGTAAGATGCGCGACCCATCCAAGATTTTACCCGTGATGGAATAGAAATGCTCGGGCTCCTTTGGCCCGCTTGGAACCAAAGCCCAAGCCCATGGCCCGTTTCGGGTGAGTCGTCTCGCCGCTAAAGCGGGCTTGGCTGAAATCCTATAGCTTTGAAGATCTACGGGGGCAGCCGCAAAAGCAGCAGAATGGAATTTGATAATGGCGACTCCTGAAGGGCCCGCATAATCGGCCACATGGCCATTCCCCGCCGTGGAATCGAATTCGACGGGAATGCCGTTTTGCTTCAATATATTTCGCATGTTCACGTTATAGCTGTATAACGGACCCATGGTAACATCCCCGGGATTGTCGGCCATGCGGAACTTCATGCCCAAGGCTTTTAGGGAATCCGCATTCTTTTTAACAAAGGTCGGCGGATAATAGTTTCGATTAAAATAGGCGGAATCACCGCCGAAGATCTTGGTAGGTATGCTTTGATCGAATTGCTGGGCACTAAGCGTGTCCCAATTCACGAGGGCCGCAATCACCGAAGTAGCATGTCCGAACTTGTCGAAATGCTTGGTGGCCAGCATTAAGGCCCCAAAGCCGCCCATGGATATGCCATTGGTGGCGCGATGGGCACGGTCAGGAATGGTGCGGAACAGGGAGTCGACATGAGGAATTAATTCTTGAAGAATACTGGTTTCACATTTGACCGTGCCATCTTTGGAATCGGCATAAAAAGTATTGCTGCGACCATTGACGAAAACCCAAATCATGGGGTTAACGGCGCCGGATTGAATATTGGATTGCAAGGCCGTAGCATAAGCGATATTACCCCACTCATTGCCACCCATGCCATGCAGGGAATACACCACCGGATACCGCTTTGAAGTATTGTTGTTATACTCGGGCGGCAAATAAATGTTGAAACCGATGGTGGTATTATTGACGGCACTGGTATAAGTCAGGTGCTGGCAACCCGTTGGCAAGGTTCCCCCATTCAGCACATTCCAGGATTGAGCTTGAATGCCGACCGAACAGAGACCAAGTACGACGGCAAACGGAAGTATGCACAGCCTGTTTTTCACGACATCCCCACTGAGTCAAAGTCAGTGAAAGATAAGTCCTGTCGGTTTTAGGACCTAGGTACCGGATGGGTCTTAGTTTGCCGTTTCCAATACATGAAAATAAAAGCCAATAAGCATAATCCACTGCTCACCGCGAAAACCGATCGCAAGGGCCAAATGGATTGCAAGGCCCCAAATAGCAAATAACCGATCATGGATCCGATGCGGTGGGCATTGGAATAAAGATTGGTCGCCGTGCCTGGTTGATTCCGAAGTATGTCTTGGAAAAAGGTGATGGCGACCCCTCCATTCACTGCTACCATGGCAGCGCTGAGGAATTGCAGAGGATAAACCTGGACGGGAGAGTTCACTAAAAATAATCCGGCGAAATAGGCCACAGCCACGAGCATGGTGGCGCGAATGAGACGGACGGTTTCCATGCGCGTGGCCAATATCCCGACAAAGAACATCAAGGGGACTTCGAAAATCGGGGCTAGACTATAGGCTATGCCCACCTGGGTTTCGGTTCCATTCAAAGTATTGACGATGAGCAACGGCAAGGACATCATGCCCAGAGTCGAACTGCAATTAAAACAAACGAAAGCCAGGAAATAAGCCGCTAAACCTGGAACGCGCAAGGTCCGATGCCAAGGCATACTTTGCGCTGTGGATTGCGTGAGGGCAGAAGGCGGATCCTTAGGAATATAGGCCGCGACAATGGCGGAGTAAATCAGGAAAAACGCAGCGGCAATAAGATAAATATGACGAAAAGTACCGTGTGCCAGCACCCAAGAAGAAATCGCCGGTCCCACCGTCCATGAAAACGCAAAGAATAGTCGGAAGACATTCATGAGCAAGGGGGTATCGGCTGCGGGCAAATCCGCTTTGTCGATACAATCGCGCGCATAGGCGAAAAGCTGGGAGAAACTAACCGAAGAAACGCCCAATAAAAACATGCCTACCAGAGTTAAAGAGGTGAAATCTCGCAGATAGGCATTGCCCAAATAGCCAGCAGCTCCGAAAAGTCCACTGACAAGCAAAAGCGTTTTTCGGGAAATGCGAAGATCGGACCAGCGCGCCAACCAGGTGGCGATAATCACGCCACTGATGGAGGTGAGGAGCATATAAGCTGCAAAGGCATTAGGAGAAAGGCCGACTTCTTGCGTGCCGAATAGCGAGGTAAAGGGAATGACAAAAGAATAGGACAGACCCAAAAGCAAATTGCAGACGATGAGGACGCGAAAGTCGCGACGAGTCCACATCAGGTGGAGCATGGGTAAAATGCGGCGCATGAGAGCAGGCAAAGAATAATTTACGTGGGCGAAAAGGATGTGCTGAGGCGAAGAAGAATCAGCTTCCTTGGTCTTTGGCTAGCACTTCGAAGCGGCGCTCCAACCTTTCCCCTTTGTCGTCAACCAAAAGCAAGGTATGCATGCCAGGGCTGGGATTCACCGTCATTTTGTGGAACTCGCGTGTCTCGCCCAAATAAGCTTGATCGAGATGCCAATAAAGGGTGGCGCCGGGATTGCGATGCACCGCTTCGAAAACAGCGCGGCTTTTTTCGGCGTCCAAATCCGTGGGGATATAAATGCTGGCCAAGGGCTTGGGATAAATCAATTCCATTTCGCGGACTTGACTGAGGGCGGCGAGACCCTCTTGGCAGTCCTGGCGCCAATCCGGTAAGGGTGAATAATCGGAATGCCTTTGTCGATAATACCACTCTTGCGTGGGCGGCAAAACGAACCAGCTGCGATGGCGCATGGTTGACACGCTTTGGCAACCGTCATGCACTTGAAATTGTTCCGTGGAATCCAGATGGATGAGGCGATGATAGGGACATGCTGCCGTGCGAAGGCCCGCCGAGGGTACCCACACGCTATCGATATGAGGGCAATGAGGCCCAGGACGCATGCCGCTGGCTCGGCAAACCTCGATGGGACGCATATAGCCCAAGGGCATGCGAAAGACCGTGGTAGATGGCAAAGCATTGTAAACGTCAAAAAGTAAGGGAGCCGCCACCTGTATGCCCGTCATACCTGGACGACCTTGACCACTCGCATTGCCCACCCAGACTCCCACGACATATTCCGGCGTGACGCCAATGGCCCAGGCATCACGAAAACCAAAACTGGTGCCGGTTTTCCAGGCCACCCAACGGCTAGAGGCGAAGTTGCGCCAATATTTTTGCGCATCTGGACGACTCACTTCCGCCATAGCTTGCAAGGCCAGCCATGCCGAGGCCGGACCAATGGGCATGGCCGCAAGTCGAGGTTTAGTTGCCGAAGATTTCGAATCCCGTGATGAAGTTTTCACAGGCGTCCATCGCGGCGGAAAAAAGGGAGAAGAATGGGCAAGGTCGTTTTCACCTGGCTCAAAGCGTAAGGCATTGCGAGCCAAGCTCGCATACATGCCGGATAATTCCCATAGTGTGCCTTCGGCTCCACCCAAAACCAAGGTAAGGCCATAATCGGAGGAGGGACGATCTAAGGTGGAGAGTCCGAGATCTTTCAAGGTATGGTGAAAGCGCTCGACGCCATAGTTTTTAAGCATGCGCACGGCCGGGACATTCAGAGAACGCGCCAAGGCGAGACGTGCGGGAACCGAACCTTCGAAAGCGCGATCGAAATTCAAAGGTGAGTATCCGCCAATTTGCGTGGGCACATCGGCTATCAAGGTGCCAGGCAACAATTCCCCTGACTCTAGCATAGAGGCATAGAGGAAGGGTTTGAGAAGGCTGCCGGTGCTGCGGCGAGAGGTGATGACATCCACCTCGGCCCCCAAAGCCTCGGTTTCAGTAGCACGCATATTACCGACATAGGCCAAGGCTTCACCGGTGGCAACACGAAGGATAAGCACCGCAGCATTGCCTATGCCTTGGGCTTGTAATTCCTTTTGGCGGCGATGAACAATTTCATTCACTTGGGTCTGTAGTCGACCTTGAATGGAAGTCTTTAAGAGAGTGGCCGAATCGCCATTTGGTAAAGCGAGGGAAAGGCGCGCAACCAAATGGGGTGCCTCTCGGGCTAAGGCCACCGGCTTTTCGGGCAGGGATTCCCATTTTGCCAGAGCGCAAGTCACGCTATCGATACTTCCCTGCTTCCATAGCCGGTTCAAAAGCCGGTCGCGTTTGCGACGCAGGGGTTCTCGATTGCGACCGGGATGCATCAGGGCCGGACTATTGGGAAGGACGGCTAGCAGGGCCGCTTCTCCCCAGGAAATCTGATCCGCAGGGCGATTGAAGTATCGCCAAGCCGCAGCCTCAAGCCCCACCACATTGCCGCCAAAGGGGGCATGAGAGGCATAGAGGGCCAGAATATCCTGCTTACTTGTGGTCACCTCAAGTCGCAGAGCAAGGCCCGCTTCGATGCCTTTGTTTAACCAGTTACGAGCCTTCGCTCCGCGGGAAAGGCGTATCACCTGCATGGTCAGAGTACTTCCGCCGCTTAAGACCTGATTCGATTTTAAGTTCTGCAGGAAGGCACGAGCCAGGGCAAGTGGATCCACACCCGGATGATGAAAAAATCGCCGGTCTTCATAGGCCATGATTGCGGCGGCGAATCGAGGCGGACAAGTATCTATGGCAGGAAATCGCCATTGCCCATCGGCAGCGATTTTAGCTCCGAGCATTCGCCCTTCGCTATCCAAAACCACGGTAGCGAAGGGACGCTGAAATAATGGAAACGGCAGGCTATAGTAAAATGCCGTTCCTAGAATCAGCGCGAGGAGAGCGATTCCCCCGCGCTTCGAAAGGCGCATGCTTTATTCCTCGCTCGCATCCTCACCCTGCAATTTGGACGGTCCATTGGGATTGCCATCTGAGCCTTCAGGCATTTTCACTACAGCCTTACCGCCTGCGTTTCGGGCATTGATGGAACCGTCGTACATCGCTTCAACCTGGCTTTGCGGCATATGGTATTCGCCGAGATAGGCGGCATTCAGGAAAAACCGAAAGACCTTGCTTTCACCGGGGTTCAGATTAAAAAAGGTATGGACTCGATCATCGCGAAAATCTTGATAATCAAATGGGGATGCTGCAGTGCTGGCCTTGCCATTAGGAGCGACCAGAGTGGGATCCATTCGGGTATTGCGGATTTCCCAACCGGAGGGAAAAAGGCTGGCTAAGGCCAATTGCCTGAGTGCACTCCCTTGGCTTGGATTGCTCACGACATATTCCGCGATAAAATCGGAACCTTGTTCCAATTTTGCAGGGTCCATAGCCTGTCCTTGCATATCTAGGTAGTTGACCGTCATTTGAATTTCATTCGCGGCTGCGACTTCATTGCCCATGGCGGGAATCCCGCGCACCAGTAACCGCGCAAACAGAATATTCTTGCTGGTATTCACCAGCTCCAGCTTATTGACCTTTCCATCGGACACCTTTACCTCTTGCTGCATCATGGGTGATTCAAAACCATCATTCATGGCTTGCCCATTCATTTTGAAGCTATAGGACATGGGAATATTTTGTTCGGTTTGCTTGCCAAAAAAACGGGATACGGCCATCAAAGCATAAGCCGTGGTTTGGGTGCTTTGCCAAGTTTCCTCAGACAATCGCAAAGAAATTTCCTTCATCAGGGGAGTCGCCTCGGCAAAACGCCCCATCAAGCTTAAAACATCTAACATCATAGCCTTGTCACGTAAATCACTTCCGAAAGTCCCATCCAGCTCTTTATAAGCCTTCATACCCTCGGCGCTTCCCCGAACAAGGGATGCCGCGACTTCGGGCTGGCCTGCCAATTGATAGGCTCCACCTAGTTGCCACCGAACCGCAGGGGGCAAATCCTTGCTTTCCTTTAGGCGATTCATGGCTCCGATTTCCGGCGAACCCGATAAGGCCAAGGTGAATAGCCTATAGGCTTGAGTTAATTGCCCGTCATAATCACCGGTTGCATTCCATCCCTGGGCTTGTGCCTTCTGAAACTTTTTCCATTGATCGATCATACCAGCGGGAAGGCCATACCCTAATTTTTCCGCTTCAACCAGAAAATGGCCGCCATAATTGCTGCCCCAAGCATTGTCTTCACCGCTTCCAGGCCAATAGCTGAATCCGCCACTCGAATTCTGAAAACTTCGCAATCGTTCAATGCCAGCTTTGACATTTTTCTGGACTTCACCTTTTGTCGCCGTGGGCAATTTCAACAAACCGTCGAGGAAAAGCTGGGGGAAAACCGAGGACGTCGTTTGCTCAATGCACCCATAGGGATAATGCACAAGAAAGGACAATCGCTTCTCTAAATTAAGGGGTGGTATTCGTGACAATTCCAGAGTTGCCTTATTGGTGCCGACCACGCCGGGAAGGTTGATGTCTTTTTTCCAGGATTGGCCGGGCTGCAATAAGGTGGAATGCACATCGGTGACCGGAGCATTCGGATTGCGAATTTGAATTTCAATGGTTTGCTCAGCCGTTTCTGAACCACTCTTGGCCCTTATGATGACCTTGGCCCATCCCACCTGATTTCCACTTTGCAAATTAAAAGTCAACAGTTCATCGGAGGGTTCTTTGAAAACCAGATTGCGCTTGCGATTGCCAGAGACCGATAGGGGTCCTGTCATCGTTACCTCCACCTCCACATCGCGGATTTTCTTTTCCATAGCAAATACGGAAATAGGCAATTCCACTTTTTCATCCGGGGCTAAAATGCGCGGCAAGGTTCCAAGTACCATGAGAGGCTTGCGCACAGGGACTGGCTTTTCCGCCACGCCATAGGCTCCATCACCGGCGGCTATCACCATGGCGCGCACCGAGCCTACGTATTGGGGTATTTGCAAGTCATGTTTTGCGTGCTTGCCTTTTTCCAGGGTAAATGGGCCAAGAAAACGAACCATCGGGGGGAAACGATTCCCTTTGCGGCCTTCCGGGGCATTAAAAGCACCGTCACCGCCAATAGCCAATAGTCGCTCTAGGCGTCCTCCATAGGCTCCCGCAACAAAGTCAAACATATCCCAGGTTTTGATGCTGAGAGCCTCACGAGCATAAAACTTCTCCCAGGGATTCGGAGTTTTAAAACGCGTTAAATCCAAAAGCCCTTCATCGACTACCGCCACCACATATTGCATGCGTTTGCCATTCGCCTCCGAAACATTTATTTCAGCTTTTTCTCCAGGGCGAAATACCGCTGGATTCAAATTCAATTCCGGATGAAGCCGGGTGGCGGGATCCTCAATTTGAAGGGGAATGACATTGTACATGCGCATTGGCAAATCATTCACCGTTTGTTGATGCGGCTGGAGCAAGGCGACATACACATAAATATTTGGCGCCATCTCAGGCGTGATTTCGAATTCATGCGCCGTTTCTTTAGGCTTCAGGGTCAACCAATAACGCTGTAAGACATGTCCCCCCTTTTCAATGCTCACTAAGGCACGGCCTGCTTGCGGGCTGGGGATATTGATATGTGCTTTTTCTCCTACTGTGTATTTCTTTTTCTCGGCCGTAAAGGCCAGCACGGCCGCGCCACCTCCCGGGCCTTCGCGTTGAGCGCGACCCGCCCATCCAGGCCAATCCATATAAAAGATTTTCCCGGTGCAATGCCCTTCCTCATTGTCATCCATATCACAAGCACGAATGAGATAACGACCCCAATCTGGATATTTGACCTTCAGGCCCCACCGCCCTTCCCCGTTGACTACGGTTACAGTATCGGTTTGCAGAACATTTCCGCTTTCCACACTAAGGTATTGCGCGTTTTGATCTTCTTTCTCCCACCACCATTTCCATTCGATTTTAGAAAGACGAATCTCCAATTTGCGTTTGCCCACCTTGCGACCTTCGGCGTTGAGAACACAGAACTGAATGGGGTGAGTGGTATCGGTCAAAAGCATGCCGCGGGCTAAATCACCGGGCGGCATTTTAACGCCGACAAAGGCCTCATAGGGATAAAAAGGCACACTGAAACGGTCGACACTGAATCCGCCACCTTCTTCTAAGACCCGAGTTCGGAAATCAGCTCGCAGCATTCCCGGTGCCTTGCCGGAGACCTTGATGGGATGGCTGAAAGAAACCTTTCCCTGTTCGTCTATACGACCTTGGAACAGGGATTGGGATTCGGTTTCAAAACGACGCACGGGATCATTGAAGGTATAGTCGGTGAAGACTCGGAAATCTGGAGGGACGGCCTGCAAGGTCATTTCGATATCGGCCTCCAAGTGGCGAGCGACCGCACCACTCAACCAGGTCACATCCATGTTACCGGAAACTGGGGCATCCTTGCGCAGGGGTTTAGGATTGAAATCAATTTTGATTTTCAGCCGGTTAGGCATCACGTTTTCAATTTTCAGTCGTTCCTCGAAGACAGCGGGACCGGCCTTGACCCGGGCTAAATAATCTCCCGTAATAGCATCGGGATCGGTTGTGGTATTAAAGGAATAGAAGGAGCCCGCCGAGGCACGTGTCAGAGATCGAATGAGACGCCCCTGGGGGTCAAGCAACTCGAATGACACCGGGTGGCCCGCAGGGAGTCGACCCTTTTTGTCCTCTAAGATGAAGGTCAGGAAAAGAGAATCGCCCGGTCGCCATACGCCCCGTTCGCCGAAAAGAAAACCCTTCAAACCTTCCTGCACAGCCAAACCACCCACGTCAAATTGCCCCATTTGCATGGCGGCTTTTTCTTCCACTTTGAGGTATCCGCGTTGGTTTCCATTGATGGCTACCAGCAGGAAAGGCTTACCATTGGGCTCTAAGGTGGCGAATCCATCCTTGTCGGATTTTCCTTTTGCCACGACTTGATGCTGATAATTCAGCAACTGCAATTCCACATCCGCCATAGGCGCGGCCGATTTCAAATCGCTAGCAGCGATAAGCCATTGACCCGGCCTTCCGCTTTTGGCCATCAAGCCGATGTCGGAGGGCAAGAAGTTGCGCGATGCCGAACGCTCTTGTACGCTGTAATAGGATTTGGAACAAGGGTTTTCACGTTCCGACCAATTATTCTCGCCGTTACCATCGTAATAATTCTCGACGCCATCCCAACTGCTAGCCTGGGTTTGTTGGTCTTCATCCCAATCCTTGGCGGCAACATCTTCTTCGGCGGCAATGGTAGCGGAATCCGCGCAGGGATAAAGGGAGCTTGCGCGCGTGAAGGACAAGGTGATGCGATAGAGGGAGCCCGGCGGATCCACCTTTTTCACCAAGTCGCCTAAATCCAGGGCATAGCGTGCCCAACGTTGCCTTATCGAGGTCGTGGGGTTCAAATCGACCGTTTTACTCCAAACGGTTCGGCCGACCCTTTGCATTTCATTCACGCCTTCCAAATCGTTGACTTGGAGGAATTGCGGCACATTTCCCGCAAAAATGCGAACGACATTCACGCGAACCGACCGCAAATTTACGGCTTCAAAAGGAAGGGTGATATTTTCCTGACCAGGTAAAATGACGCCTTTGCCTACGAAGCGCACACCGGGTTTGATTTCCTCGAAGGACACCTGAAAGGATCCCGGATTTTGCAGGGGCTTTCCGAATACGTTCTTAATTCCAGAAGCGATTTCAACGGTCTTGGTTCCGTTCCAGGCATTGCCACTATAGACCCGGACTTCATTCCCTTCGGCTTGAAAACGCAAACCACCTTGCTCGGGAATTTCAATAAGGCCTTTAAAATCCATATTCTTTTTGGGCGGATCGGAAAAATGCACGGATACATAGCGTTCTTCGCCTTGGCCTTGCCCCACCTCGACGACTTTGAATTCATTGATGGAAGGAATTCGAAGGGTATCAAAGGCATCATGATCCGCCTCAATAGCATCGCCATCCCAGGCTAAAATTAACCGCGAAGAATCATCCCCACGCCGCACGCTGTCTATCCGGAATGGATGCTCCCGTCGATCGACTCGATGCTCCCAACGAATGGCTAAGCTGCGGCCATCTTGTTTTGCCGAAAGCATTTTTTCCACTATGGGCGCATCCTCAACGTCGGAAATGCGAAGCAGGCCGGAAAGACTTTGCAATTCCAAGTGATTTTCATCCATGGTTTGCAAGGCGGATAAATCCCTTTCATAGAATTGCTTCATCGCCGTGAAAGCGAATTCAAAGGTTTTGAGCTTGTCAGGAACATCCATGAATTGATCGAGTGATAATTTGGCGGTAAAATTCGCACCGCGCTCCAAACGTTTGTCGGGACGAAACTCCAAGGTTCTGGAATCCACCCAAACGGCAGATCCCTTGATGGACGGGGAAAAATCAAAGGGACTTTTTTCAAGCACCTTATTGATCTTTCCGGAATCCACCGCGGGATTCACCATTTGCACCCGAATCGGCCCCTCCGCAGAAAGGGTTCCCGTACTATAAGCCGAAACAATCGAGGCCATGGCCTCGTCTACTTTAGGGGAGCCGACTTTAGTTTTATTACAACCTGCAACGAGAGTCACAAGTGCAAATATGACCAATGGTAGGCCAGGAAAACCTTTACCATACAGGTAGGTTTTGAAATTAATGGCAAGTCGTTGCCATTGGCGATGTAGGAACATGGTATCTCCCGCGGACCGGGAAATAATACTAATCGTCGTTCAATCCAGAACTCAGAAAGCTTTGCAATTCCTCTTCATTCATCAGCACTTCGCGCGGTTTACTGCCCCGCTCGCGCCCGACAATGCCAGCGCGTTCGAGTTGATCGACTAATCGCCCAGAACGGGCATAGCCTATGCCTAGACGGCGCTGCAGGAGCGATACCGAGGCCTGCTTGAGCTGCACAACGAGTTCGGCGGCATCTCGGAATAATTCATCACGGGGCTCGTCATTGGCGGATCCGCCACGGCTGTCTTCGTCGAGATTGAAGCTTTTCACCTGAGGGTAATTCACAAATTGACCCGCGCAAGCACCCGCGATTTTTTCGCATTGCTCGTCGTCGATATAGCAGCCATGCAGCCGTACCGGCTCGGGAAAGTCAATGGCCTTGTAAAGCATGTCGCCACGGCCCAATAGCTTTTCGGCACCTTGCTTGTCCATGATGGTGCGGGCATCAATTTGGCTAGCGACCTGAAAGGCGATGCGGGTGGGCAAATTCGCCTTAATGGTGCCGGTGATAACATTGGTGGACGGCCGCTGGGTGGCCAAAAGCAAATGAATGCCGACAGCGCGGGCTTTCTGGGCGATGCGAGCAATGGAGGTTTCCACCTCCTTGCCGGCCACCATCATGAGATCGGCCAATTCGTCGATGACGATGAGAATATAGGGCATATGAATCCTATCCTCATCCGCCATGATTTCGGGTAGGCGACCTTCGCGACAGCGTTGATTGAAGCCTTTGATATTGCGTACGCCACTTTGGGCCAGCACCTCGTAACGCCGGTCCATTTCCACCGTGGCCCATTTCAAAGCCAGAACGGCGATGTCGGGTTGGGTAATGACAGGGTGCAGCAAATGCGGAATCTCATCATAAGGCTTGAGCTCGACGACCTTGGGGTCGACCAGAATCATGCGTAAGTCGTCAGGGGACTTGGAGGCTAAAAGCGATGCCATGATGGAATTGATGCACACCGATTTACCCGAGCCCGTTTGACCGGCAATGAGTAAATGAGGGGCGCGCGTTAAATCCATAACATAAGGTTCGCCACCAATGGTTTTGCCCAGGCCGACCTTCAGGCTATCCTCTTCGAAGCCAAATTCCGGCGAGGCCAATATTTCTTTGATATAAACCACTTGGGCTTTGCGATTAGGGACTTCAATCCCCACCACGCTTTTCCCCGGTATCGGTGCCAAAATGCGAATGCTCTTGGCTCGAAGGGCGAGAGCCAAATCATCGGCAAGACCTGCGATGCGATTCACTTTCACGCCGGGAGCCAATTCCACTTCATAGCGTGTAATCACGGGCCCAGGGCAAATTTGAGTGACCTTGCCCATGACTTTGAAATTGATGAGCTGGGCTTCCAGCATTTTGCTCTGATCACGCAATTCCTCTTCGGTGAATTCGAGCGGTTGCTTGGGCGGTTCCGGGAAGATGTCATTGAGGGAAGGCAGACGATAGGTATCGTATTTCACCGCGGGTTTTGGAGCTGGTACGGCCTTGATTTCGGCGGTTTCTTCTTCGCCAACCCCAGTATCGATTTCTTCGTCCCCATCGACCGTGATTTCGCGCGGAGTATTATCCCAACCCGATTCCACCACAGGAGCTAAGGAGGGTGCTATTGCTTCTCCGACTTTGGTGGTTTTAACAGCCTTTGTCCCCAGGCCAGGCTTAGCCTTGCGCTTAGCAAGGGCGGCTTCGCCTTCTTCGGATGGTTCCAACTCTCCACCTGAAGCGGGATCGCCGTCCACGCCCGAAACTAATGCCGCGGCCTCGGGTATGGGTGGCTTTTTGCCTCGTCCACCCAGCATGCCGGAAATCTCTGGGCTGCGGACCTTTTGCTCCCATTCATTCAACTCGGTGACGCGTTGCCTTTCCAATTGCAAATCGCGCAACTTGCGCACCAAAAGCGGATCCATTTCCGAGGGATCCAATTTGGCGAGTTGTTCCAATTCTTCGGGTGTTAGCTCATTGACGACTTCGGGAGAAAGCGCAGGCGCATCCGAAGCGGCTGTATTCGAAGCCTTGGCGGCGGGCTTGGCTGAGGCCGAGGCGGGAATGCCACGACTGCCTGCATTCGGCGTCTCGACGGGCTTGGCCTTGGGTAGCGGCGGAGTGACGGGGGCCGCCTTGGTTGCCTTGCCGGAAGCGGCGGCGGCATAGGTCGGAGACAGGGCCAAGGGTTGAGTATATCCCTCGTCCTCATCTTCTTGGTCAGCATCAGAATCGCTTCGCCCGGATCGAAATCCATCAACCACTCGCAAGCCAAGTGCGCCCGCCGTCTCAGCGCCGCGCTCCATCCAAGCGGCCAGGGAAAGACGAAAGCCCCACACCAAAAGGAATAAGGTGAATAAACCCAGCAGTAAATAAGGCCCAAATTGGGTTTGTCCGAAAAGCGGTCCCAGGAGGGAAACGATGACCAGACTGCCTAAATGACCGCCTGCGGCTTGCAAATCCAATTCCGTTATCGGCGAATGTCCGATGAGTTGTACACTGAGCAAAGCGCCCAAAGTAAAGCCGAAAATCACGAACAAAATCAGGGGACGCCAAAGCAAGCGCAACTTGCCCGTGACCTGGCCATAGCCCGCAACGGCCGCTGCGGCGATGAACAATAAAATGGGAAGCCGCCCAAAAGCCAAATTCAAAGCTCCGGCCCATCCCTGCCCTAACCATGGCCCGAGAATATTGCCGTGACGCGTGGGCATGAATTCTGAAAGCAAGGCAATGACCGTGACCAAGCATATCGCCAAAAGGAGAAGACCCCAAAATTCACGGCGATGCGGTGAAGGTGCAGAAGCCTTGGTTTCGCGGCCTTTTCCTTTGGACTTACGCTCAGCCTTGCCTTCAGCTTTGCGAGAGGTCTTAGACCCGCCGGAATTTTTCTTATCGCGAAGGGTGACCGGCAATGGAGGTCCTCAGTTCTTTAGGCGCTGGCGTCGGTAAAAATAGCGGTTGACCACTTCGGCCTGCTTGGCCGTTTCGCGTATCATCACCTTCAGGTTTTGTCCAGGAGTGGCATGACTTGAATCGACATAGGCCAAAGCTATGCCTTGATTGAGAGTGGGTGACATGGTGCCCGAAGTCACAATGCCAAGATTAGCACCGTCTAGGGTCACGGAACAACCTTCGCGCGGAATGCCTTGCTCCGTCATTTTCAGGCCCACTAATTTACGCTTGAGGCCTTGAGCCTTGCTTCTCAGCAAGGCATCGCGTCCGATAAATTCGGGCTTGTCCAAGGCAACAATCCAACCCAAACCGGCTTCCAATAAATCTGTGGCCTCGGTGATTTCATGGCCATAAAGCGAAAAGCCCGCCTCGAGGCGCAAGGTATCACGCGCGCCTAGGCCCACAGGCAATAATCCCAAGGGGGATCCGACCTCCATTAAGGCTTGCCAAAAGCGTGGCGCTTCTTGTGCCGGAGGAAAAAATTCAAAGCCATCTTCTCCGGTATATCCTGTTCGACTCACCAAAACCTGGAGGCCACTCAAAGAAATTTCAGCGCAGCGATAATAGCCCATTTCTCCCAGGGGATAATCGGTCAGCATTTGTAAAATGACCTGGGCCTGAGGACCTTGCAAAGACAATATGGCCGTGGCCTCTCCCCTGTCTTCCAAGGTCACTCCTGAAGGAGGTAAATGCGAGTGCATCCAAGCCAAGTCTTTTTCAGCATTGGCGGCATTCACCACAATCATGTAGCGGTCGCGAGCCAAGCGATAAATCAAAATATCGTCGATGGCTGTTCCCTGTGGGGTGGCCATGGCGGAATATTGCACGCCGCCATCTTCAATTCGGGCAAGATCCGCAGTTGAAATATGTTGGAGATAATTCCAGGCTTCGGGGCCAGTCACCCACACATTGCCCATATGCGAGACATCGAAAAGACCGGCAGCTTTGCGCACGGCCTCGTGTTCATGGCGAATACCAGAATATTGCACTGGCATGCTATACCCTGCAAAAGGCACCAATTTAGCGCCGGATGCAGCGTGAATTTCGTACAGGGTTGTGCGTTTCAATTCATTGGAAATATAGTCACCACCGCTTGATCCACCTTGAAATCCAGGGTCGGCCGGAAATAGGGGTTCAGCGGATTTCCAGCACCTTATCCAGGCTTGCGGTATGCAAAATATCGAGCATCTCCGCGGAAGGCTC
Source organism: Fibrobacterota bacterium (assembly GCA_043753995.1). Lineage (GTDB taxonomy): Bacteria > Fibrobacterota > Fibrobacteria > UBA11236 > UBA11236 > JAYUVP01. The sequence goes on along the minus strand of JAYUVP010000158.1, from coordinate 4,088 downwards.
CAATATGACCAGGCGAGCCTTGCGTTTGCTCAGTTCATTCATGTGGAACATGATGACACCCAAGGCCGCGCTGTCCATGTAGTCGAGCTCGGTCATGCGTAAAAACAGCAAGCCATGGGCTTTGGCTACATTTTTCTGGAAAGCTTTAATGAGCAAATCCAGGGCACTGCTCTCCCATTGACCGCGTACTTCGATCAAGGGTTCGCCGTCTAGGGTTTGGGTCTTAATTTGAATTTGGCTCATGTTGGTTTTTAGGGGAATACCCGGATTGTAAGTCCCCGGAATACCCCGATGCAATCGTTATTTTACAGGTGGTGGGCCAAAACCCAAAACCTTCCTTTCAAAAACGAGTGAAAAATGTCCTTCAAGCTCAAAGTCAGTAACCAAAGGGTTCTGGCGACCTAAGATGAAATCACTTCGCAAAATCGTTTTGGTGGCCCATGGCAGCCCCGCCCATCAAACACGCGAAGAATTTGAAAAGCTGGTCGGGCAAATTCGTCTGGCCGGCTTAGGTGATAGTATCCATTTGGCTTTTTTATCCGTGGGCCAGCCTGATCTGGAACAGGCCCTGGAAAGCCTGGCTCAAGAACCCGATACCCGGGAAATCTGGATTCAGCCGCTTTTGGTTTTTACTGGCAAGCATTTATTGGTCGATTTGCCGGCCACGGTGGATAAATTCCGAAGCAAATACCCCAATATTGCCCTTCAAGCAGGAATACCCCTGGGGTCTTGGCCCGGTTTCGCGCAATTTCTAGCGGAATCACTCCATGGCCTCCCCCAGTAGCTAACTTGCCCCGCCCCATGACACCTAAGCCATCTCCACGCAAGCCCAGACCTTTTGACCGCTTCCAAAAGCGGGCGGCCGAGCCTCCCCGTGGTGATGCGCCTGAGTCAGGACGACCCAGCCGCACCTCTGGGAGAGGCGGAAAACCGGAGCGCCAGGATAAAGGTGGCAGCCAAAGGCCTGGGCGTGGACCCAAGGGCGGGCCACGGTCGCAAGCGGGTGCGCATTCGAAAACACCGTATAAACCAGAGCCGAGCCCGGCACCCAAAACAGAGGGTCGCCCGAATTCCCGTTCGCCGTTTAAGTCCAGGCCTCCAGTAGCCGAGGTGTTACCCACCCCGGTCGTCGTCACCGAGGCCGTCGGGACTTTGACCTTTAGTCAAACCTTGCGAGGCCTAGCCCTGAAGAGTCAAGGTGAAGCATCGGCACGCACCGGAGCGTCCGTAGCCGAACCCTTGGCCGATATCCCCTACTTGACCGAGCTCAAATTGAAAGACGAGGCGATGCGTTTGTTTTGGAAGGCCCAAGGGCTTCCTGACAAGCCCAATTTGACTCTGGCCAGCCCCAAGCCCCGCGCCTATCGCACCACCTCGAAGCGTCGAATCAGTGTCGATCGCGGCGAGGTGAACCTCGATTTCAAACCCGAAGTGCGTACACCAGGCGCAGCCCGTTTGGGAAGCAAATCGGCTTTGGAACCCGAAGCCCATGCTCGCATATACGACTTTCTTCTGACCAAGCTACGCAGCGACGCCTACAAAATCATTGCAAGTGCGCTCAATTTCGTAGTGATACGCGGCGACTATGAACGCTTCGCCGTCATCTTAAACGTTTATCGCATCAATGCCGAAGTGGTGCGCAAGGCCAAACTTTTAGCGGGCCAATTAGAACGCGAAAAGGACTTGGGAATCTTATCCGCTTGGATGTTTCAAGGCGCCAATGATTCGCCTTTTTATCTCGATCAAAGCGCACCCAAAGGCGCATGGAAGGCCAAGCGCCTTTATGGCCCGGAAACCTTTCCCATTTCCGTAGGCAATATCAAATACGATTTTCATCCGCTAGGCTTCAGCCAAATCAATTTGAGCCTGTTGCCGACTCTGGTCACCGACACGGTGGCGGCATTGAAACTGCGTCGCGAAGACCGGCTCATCGATTTGTATTGCGGTTATGGGTTATTCAGTTTAGCGGCCGCGCCAGAGGCTTCTGAAGTTATCGGCATCGATGCCGCCGAATTGGCCATACCCACGGCCCGCGCCATGGCGGCGGCACGCAAGCTTACGAATACGCGATACCTACGCGAAAGCATTGATCCGCATAGCCTCATGAAATTGCTGGCGCCTCCGGGCGATAAGCCGGAAGTGTTGCTGCTCGATCCTCCCAAGTCCGGCGTGGGAGCGGGTGTTATACGCACCCTGGCCAGCCGCGGGCCCAAGCGCGTGGTGCAGCTTTTTTGCGGCATGGATGCTCTCGTGCGCGACTGCGACGCTTGGCGTCGTGCGGGTTATATGGTCGCCAAAGCCGTGCCCTATGACATGTTTCCCGGCACCGACGAATTGGAAATGCTCGTTGTCTATGTACCCGATCGCTTCGGTCTGCTCAATCGCACCCCCGTACCGGTGGAAAAGAGCATGGACCCCCGCTCGATTCAAACGAAGCGCCAATCGTCACGCCCTTCACCCCGTCATCGCCGCAACGGATAGCCTAACGGCCAAGTCCTTACGAGGTTTAACATGCTGAAATCGCTTACCCGTCCGCTCCATTTTCGCGGCCCCATCGTCACCGTGGTGATGGACGGCATTGGCATCACGCCCAAGCTCGAAGGCAATGCCGTGGCGGCCGCCAATGCGCCGACCTTGCAGCGCTTATTCAAAGATTATCCCAACCTATTGCTCAAAGCCCATGGCAAGGCCGTCGGCTTGCCAAGCGATGACGACATGGGCAATAGCGAAGTGGGCCACAATGCCCTCGGCTCGGGACAGGTTTTCGAGCAAGGGGCTTCCCTGGTGAGCCAGGCCATTGCCTCGGGTAAAATTTTCGCGCGTGACAGCTGGAAAGAACTCATGAACCAGGTGCGCCAAGGCGGCACCTTGCATTTGCTCGGGCTTTTTTCCGACGGCAATGTGCATAGTCATATCGATCACCTGAAGGCCATGCTTTTGCAAGCCCATAAGGAAGGCGTGAAACGCGCGCGAGTGCATGTGCTTCTCGATGGCCGTGATGTCGGCGAAACTTCCGCCTTGGATTATGTGCAGCCATTTGAGCGTTTTCTCGATGAATTGCGCAATACCGGTTTCGACGTGGCTATAGCCAGCGGCGGCGGTCGCATGAAAATCACCATGGATCGCTATGAGGCCGATTGGGCCATGGTGGAGCGCGGTTGGCGCATTCATGTTCTCGGAGAGGGACGGCAATTCGCCAGCGCCGAAGAAGCCATCAATACGCTTCGCAGCGAAATCAAGAATGTCATCGATCAGGACTTGCCGGGCTTTGTCGTCGCAAAGGACGGTAAACCGGTGGGCACCATAGTCGATGGTGACAGCGTGGTGTTTTTCAATTTTCGCGGTGACCGAGCCATTGAAATTTCGCGTGCTTTCGAAGACGAAAGCTTTCGCTATTTCGACCGCGTGCGTCGCCCCAAGGTTTGCTATGCAGGCATGTTGGAATACGACGGGGATCAGCATATTCCCGCCCGTTATTTGGTGACGCCTCCAGAAATCCGCAATACCATGGGGGAGTTTTTAGCGCAAAGCGGAGTTAGCCAATTGGCCATTTCCGAGACTCAGAAATTCGGGCATGTGACCTATTTCTGGAATGGCAATCGCAGCGGCAAATTTGATGACAAAAACGAGACCTATATCGAAGTGCCTTCCGATCGTGTGAGCTTTGACGAACGTCCTTGGATGAAGGCCGCCGAAATCACAGACGCTCTCATCGATCAGCTCAAAACCGGAAAGTTCCGTTTTGGTCGCGTGAATTATGCCAATGGAGACATGGTGGGCCATACCGGAAGTTTTCGCGCCGCGACCATGGCGGTCGAAGTCGTGGATTTGTGCCTAGCGCGACTTTTACCTGTCATCGACGCCTTAGGTGGCATGGCAATAATCACTGCGGATCATGGCAATGCCGATGAAATGTTCGAGATCGACAAAAAGTCGGGCCAAGCCGCACGCAATAAAGACGGACGCATCAAGGCCAAAACCAGCCACACCTTGAATCCCGTACCCTGCATTTTCTACGACAATCAGAATCCCGGCGCCTACAGCATTGAAGCGCCTGAGGCTGGATTAGCCAACTTGGCGGCCACCAC
>JAYUVP010000157.1:0-4124 GCA_043753995.1 Fibrobacterota bacterium | reverse complement strand
TACTGGGGGATTCTGAGGGATTTGTGTCCGCCGGGTAGGATTTTTTCCAGAGAGAGTCTTAAAATATTTGGCGCAACAAACGATGAGAAAGTCGGGCTTTTGCATGCGACATGTACCGGACGGTTCGCGATTGCCGCAAATGGGAGCATTGATTTCAACATTATGCTGAAACCCTCGCCAATCTTGCGATGATTTCATGGCTCGCCTATTGCGTCTGAGACTACTATGCTTAAGTGGCCCTGTACTTGCAGGGGGAGTCTATGCTAAAGGTGCGAAATATCTACTTGTTCTGCTTGGTGGTGCTCAGCATCGTCGGTGCGAATGAGCGCGCTAATGAGGGTGCTTATTGGGTCACCTTGAAAGGTCAAGTCCTTTCTATACCCCTCGATGATTTATGGTTACTTGGCAATGTTCATCCCGGGGATCCCGTCTATTATCGTTTTTTGGCGGATTTTGATCGAGTGATTCCGCCCCGAGGTCCCGGTGGGCCGCCTCGCGACACAACCATAGACAAGTACGAATATTTTTTCGATAGCCTCGCCTACGGTTCCCATTTCCAGAAACCAATACCGGTGGTGAGTGAAACGACGAATGGCGAAAAAGTTTTCCGGGATCAAGCCGCTACCACCTACCTCCGGTATTTCGCGGGCGATTTCAAGCGAGTCCTCGGGATAGAAGCGAAATTCAATGATAGCCCTACCCTTGCCCCCGAATTGTGGGTCGGTCGGTCGGGCACGGTTGTGGAAACCTATGAGGCCATCGACCTGGGCAAGAAATGCCTTCTCTTTGCCTCCATGAAGGTGACTGAAGTGAAAAAGCTGATGCCGGTTTCCCTGCAAAATTCCAGTCCGACGGTGCGCACCTCGCCGAGGTCCGGTAGGCTCTCCCTGTCGGCCCGCAATGCTCTGGGCCGCTTGATGATTTCCCAAGATCGAAATTGACGGCGCAGCAGCGTCAGGCCTAGGGCTCCAAAGCCCTTAGTGCCCGAGCGCCGTCCAGGCATAGCCTAGGGACAATCGCGCGGGTAAGGCATGCAGGCTCCCCGACCACTGCTTACCCAAAGAGCGAAAGCTGCGCCGGGTTTGAAAACCCAGGCTTATATCGCCAGGCCCTAGTCGCCAACCATAGTCCAAACCGAATAGCCAACCATTCTCGTCGGCCGAGAGTGGCAATTGCTTGGGATGTCCGTCATAAGGTTCATCGTCCGATGTCCATTCAATAGTATTGTCGTCCAAAAAGGCCTTGTAGACACCCAATTGAAGGCTTGCATTGGCGCGCTTTCCCGACCAATTCAATCCGGCGGCAATGGGAAAAACATTGTAGCTCACCCGTGTCGAAGCCTTCACCGTGTGGGGAAAGGGATTGCCGGGAAAAGACACTTGGCCTTCGCGGGTATTCATGCCAAAGGCTTCGTTATGCGGATGCACCGACAAGGTGAACCAAGGACCCCAGCGCAGCGAGGCCATGAAGCCGAGGCCGGGGTCTATCCAAGCATCTTTTTTCGCGGGGGCCGGCGCCATAGCTTGGGCATAATCCCCGGTCGCTTTCATTCGCGATGCCGTGATACCGACATTGACGCCCAGCTGCAAGCGATTCGGCAGCCATGCGGCGCTTTCTTCCGCGCGAGTAGTGACAAATGACAATTGAAGGCCGACTAAAAGCAAGGGCCAATTGGAAGCGATGCGTAGCATCAGAGTGCTCCTCGGAGGGAAATGAGATAAGGCAAGGCTTTTCCAGCGCCACGTAAAACCAGCACCACGCGATCCTTTTGCAAGTGCTGCAAAAGCGAGAGCGGAACGGCGAAGATCTGGCCGCGGCGATATTCGGCGAGGGAAAGGCGGAAAAGCAGGCGGCCTTGCAGGTCATAAATTTCCAGCCAGGGACGGAGGCCTGAAGTTGCGGTAGCTTGAATGCGCAGCATTCCGGCATGAATTTGAAAAGTCGGGGGGCTTCGCAGCTGTATCACTTTCGGAAGTATCGGCGTTCCCTCCGAAGTAGTGCCGGGCTGAATCACCATGCGGGCATCGTCTATCCCTGCGCCCCAATAAGTGCCCTTGGTCAGAATGCCATAGCGATTGCCGAGATCGATTTCGCTGGCTTCGGCAATGCGATCGGGATCCGCCGCCCACAAGCGAGCTAAACCCGAGTCGGATGCAGAGCGCAGCATGCGGACAGACAAAGACAGGATGCGCGTTTTTCTACCCAAGGCATCAATGCCTTGCAATTGCAAGCTGTCATTGAATGGGCTGGTGGCCTTGATCAAGGCCTCGCGCTCAGCGCTGGGGCTAAAGGGCAATATCACGGCATGGCTTTGCGATAAGGTGAAGGCGCGATATTCCACCGAGGTGGGTTGAAAAACCGGGAAAAGCAAGGGAGGCAGGCCGACGGCGAGTGGCGATTGAATTTGCAATGGCCGTAAATTTTCATTGGCTTTCAGTTTCAAGCATTTTTCCAAATCAACGCCGGGCCATTGCGCGAGGACATTGGCAATGGAGACGCTGTCCAAAATATCGGCGACTTGCTGGGGGTCTTTTAAATCCACCAAGCTGGTGGGCGCGGTGCCTAGGCCTATCATTTCGATATGCCGCAAGGCTTCAGGCCGAGGGCTAAACCCTTTGCGAATGGTGGAAAGCGCTTCGAGGAATTCCTGGCGTCCTTTCACAATTTCTCCCGAATCGGACCAAGTCGTGACGGCCCATTCCGGCTTTTCATAGGTCTTGTTTTTATAATCCGCGAAAATCCGCTCCTCAGTGAAGCCATCCAAATAGGCCAACAATTTGCGATAGTCGTCACCCCCTTCCTCTCCAGGAGGCAGAAACACATTGTCCTTGCCGGCCACGCTATGCATTAGGCCGAAGCGGTGGCCTTTGGGAGCGAATTCCAAAACGATTTGCTTCAGGGTGCGAGCTTCTTGCGCGGCCATGAGGCCCAGGGGGGAAAGATTTTTGAGTCCGTTTTGCATTTCGACGAAGGCAAAAGGAGGATTCCAGCGCCAGAGAAAGGTCACTTCCAAGGGACGGGACAAGGCCTTCATCAGGGAATCGTTGAGGCCGCCCTTGATCAGTAAATATTCCCCCTGAAATCGGCCGGATGCGAAAGCCGTGGTTTGCAAGGTGGCCACGGTACTCGGACTTTCGTCGCGACGAAAGACATATTCACTTTGATAAGCAACAGTGTGGGTGCCATTGGAATCCAAGGTGACGCGGCCATTTGGGCTCAACCATTGCAAGCCTGGCAAGCCCCTGGCTGTTTCCACCAAAGTGATTTGGGCTTGGCGCGGTGGCGCTCCCGATGGATGAAACAAAGTTGGCACCCGCACGCTTTGCCCTGGCGCTCCTGGCATGGGCAAGTCATAGGCGATGCTCACACGTATGGGTTCGCCCAGGCTCAATTTGGAAAAGGTGGCCTCAAAGCTATGGTCCGTGAGTTGTTGCAAAAAAGCCACGCGATGATTCAAGGTGTATTGCAGCGCCGCGGTATCGAAAAAAACATCGTCCAGGCTATAGGTCATCTTATGAATCTTGGCATGAAACACGGTGTCCCCGTGAAGCACGGACAAGCCATGCACCGCAGCCAAAGGAGGAATGGCCAAGTTGCCTTGGAATAAAAAATCCTGGGTGATGTCGCGCGGCCTTTTTTCGAGATTTCCCGACAGGGTGGCTTCTTCGACAATGCTTAGATAGCCGCCATGCGAGGTCAGGCTAATCGAAGAGGCTTGCAAGGAAACGGATCCCAAGCGCGTGAGTTCGTATAGGACGCGCAAGCTGTCCACGCTTTTACCCTCCTGAATCACCTTGATTTTTTCCTCGATCTTGCGGTAGCTGTTATAGTCCAAGGCAGCATGAGCTTGTCTCGGGGCCAAGGCCAATGGCCCCAGGGAAAGGCTGAGCAGGGAGACGAAAAATTTACGGGCGGCCATGATTATTTCCTGTGAGGCTAGGGGACAGCGTTGCCAATTCACCTAGGCCTTAAGGCAAGAGTCAGGCCAAAACCAAGCCCGGCCCAAGTGCGTCAAAAGCGCAAGGTTCTGCGCCTTCCACAATCTCAAGAATCAGAAATAGGACTTTCGCTTGGGTTCGCGTCTCAAGACTGAAACCTCCCCCATCATTGGCTCTTGGATTTGG
>JAYUVP010000156.1:0-2724 GCA_043753995.1 Fibrobacterota bacterium | reverse complement strand
AGCCCACCAGCACCTGGCCTTGGGTTTTGCGTTTGCCCAATTCCAGCAGGATGTTCGGAAACGGTTGCAGATCCATGCGGGCCAGGGACTTGGAATCCTTCTGCTTGCCTTTGTGGGTCTGGGCGGGAACGAAATCCGCGATGGCGGCCGCCATGATGATGACGTCCGCGTCGGCCTGACGTCCAAGCATTTCCCGTTGGAAATCCGCGGAAGTGATCGCCCGGCTCACCGACGGCCCCGGGGTCACGGGCTCGTCCGTCACGCCCGCCACCACGTGGACCTGGGCGCCGGACAGCAAAAACGCCCGGGCCAAGGCCAAACCGGTTTTGCCGCTGCTGCGGTTGGAAAGAAAGCGGACGTCGTCCCACTTTTCCTGGGTATGGCCCAGGCTGATGAGCACGCGTTTGCCTTGCAGTCCGGGATAGGCTCTGCCTATGGCCGAACTGGTGGCGAGGTAGGCGATGATATGGGCCACGTCCAATAGCTTGCCGTAGCCGGTTTCGCCGCAGGCCAGGATGCCTTCTCCCGTGGGGAGTATGACGTCGCCTTTGGCTTTCAGGATATCCAGGTTCCGTTTTACGGCCGGAGCGTCCAGCATCACGGAATTCATGGCCGGAGCGATGTAGGCGTTCCCCGCAAAGACCAGATAGACGAGGGAGAGGAGAGAACCGGTAAGACCGTGGGCCATTTCCCCGAAGGTGTGGGCGGTACACGGCGCGATCAGGTAGATATCCGCCCAGCGCGCCAAGTCGATATGATCCATGGCGCCGCCTTCCACGCCGGACCAGCCGTCCACCACCACTCGATAAGCCGTCAGGGCTGCGAAGGTATTGGGATGGACGAGTTTCGCCGCGCTCGGGGTCATGATCACGCGGACATTGGCGCCTTCGTCTTTGAGACGTTGCACCAGGTCGCAGGCTTTATATGCGGAAATGCTTCCGGTCACGCCCAGCAATACGTTTTTGTCCCTTAGACCCATGCGACCACCCCAGGAATTAAGGACCGGAAATACAATCCGAAACGGTCCGAAATAAAAAACGGAAGCTTGAGCGCTTCCGTTTTAATCCTAGAGAAGCGCCGCTCCCCAATTATGGAATATTAAAGAGTTAAGCGGCGTCGCTTTCCTTGATGATCTCGAGCTTGCCGTCCTTGAATTTCTGGATGGCGATGGTGGTGGGTTTTTCCGCCAGTTTGATGAACCCGAGGTTTGCCTGCTCGTTGATGAAACGGGCTTCCTGGGAGGACATGATGACGGATTTGAAGGGCGAGATGTCCTTGCTGTAGCAAGTTTCCAAGGAAAGGTGCTGGTTCTTCGACATCTGAGCTCCTAACTCGCCCTGGTTAGGGGCTTTATGAAAAAATGGCAGAGAGTGGGGGATTCGAACCCCCGTGGCCTGTTAGGGCCAACATGCTTTCCAAGCATGTACCTTAAACCGCTCGGACAACTCTCTGGGTGCAATTATAGGAAATATTGCCTAAAATTCAAGAATTGGGGCAAAAAAAGTTGAAAAACATACACCATCGGCATATGTTGTGTATGTGATGTCTATTTTCCTTGGCGTTATTTCCCTAAACCTGGAAATCTGAGCATCAAATGGACTACCCAATTGGATTCCGGTTTTTGGAAGAGGTGGCCGCCAACGCCTCAAGTGTTGGCTCCACAGAACCATCGAAGTTCTGCAATTGGTAGAGCTTATGGTAGATACCACCGTGGCGCAGCAATTCCTGATGTGTGCCCTCTTCGCGAATTTTGCCTTTGTGCATGACCAGGATTTTGGACGCCTTTTGTATGGTCGAAAGCCGGTGGGCCACTACAATGGAAGTCATATCGCGCAAAATCTTATCAAGCGCCTCTTGCACCAATGCTTCCGTGGCCGTATCCACCGAGGATGTCGCCTCGTCCAGCAGCAATATCTTCGGTCGATGATAGAGGGCGCGGGCGAAGGCCAGCAATTGCCGCTGACCGGCGGAAAGGTTTTCCCCGCGTTCTTTGAGCTTGGTCGAATACCCGCCCGGCATGCGTTCGATGAAATCATGCGCATTCACGTACCGGCAAACCTCTTCCACTCGGTTCAAATCATAGTCCGGCGATAAAGCGACATTGAATGCGATGGAATCTGAAAACAGGTATACGTCCTGGGAGATCAACCCGATATTATGCCGCAGCGTATCCTCGGTGTATTCCTCGATGGCATGGGCGCCGAAGAGGATCCGACCCGAGTCCGGCAAATAGAATTTGTTGCACAGGGATATGGTGGTGCTTTTACCGCTGCCCGTAGCCCCGACTATAGCCACTGATTCACCCGGTTTCACCGTGAAGGAAACCTCGCGCAGCACCGGTTTGCCCGCATCGTAGGCGAAGCTGACATTGGCGAAGGCGATTTCCGGTCGCTCCGGAAAGTTGGCGACGGTTCCCGCAGGCAATTCCGCGCGCGTGTCGTAAAGCGTGAATACGCGCTCGGCCGCCGCCAAGGCGCTTTGCAAGGCGGTGATTTTGTCGCTCAGTTCGCGCAAGGGCCGGAAGAAAAGTCCCGTGTACCAGGAAAAGGCGACCAAGGTCCCCAGCGATACCGTGTGACGGAAGAAAAAGTAGGCTCCGGCGAAATAGAGGATGGCCAGCGACAATTCCGTAAGCCCGGAAATGGTGGGGAAAAACACCGAGTAATAGCGTACGTTCTTGAACCATTCCACCTTGGTGCTACGGTTGATTTCCCCGAACTTGTC
>JAYUVP010000155.1:0-20802 GCA_043753995.1 Fibrobacterota bacterium | reverse complement strand
TTTTGAATTCACTCACTTTGACCTACCTTACCCTCCACTCCACGAAAAGGAAAACACCATGAGAACCCAAAACCTTTTATCCGCCTTCCGCCTGCCCGTGGCCCTGGCCGCCATCGGAATTGCTTCGGGCCTGGCTTCTGCCCAAACCGCGACTCCAGAACCTACGACTGCACCTGCTCCGGCAACCGAGACTTCCTCCGACTTTGCCACCGCAGGCGGCGATCCCTATGCCATGGGAGAGAAAGTCATTTTCGCGCAAATCGGTTTAGGTGGCTTCGGCTATTATGGAACCACCTCTTTCCCCTTGCTCACCGTGGGTATGGACTATGGCTTTCATAAGTACATGACCTTGGGCGGTACTTTTTCATATACCAGCTCGTCACAAGATTATTCCGTTGTCAAATACACCTATTCTTACACGAGCATCGCTTTCCGTGGAACATTTCATCCGACCATGTGGATGAAAAAAGTGAAGATCCCTCTGGATCCCTACGGTGCGGCATCGCTCGGCTATACCATATTGTCTACCTCCTCAACAGGAAGTGGAAGCAACATCTACCGGTCTTCAGGTAACAATTCCATTTACCCTGGGTTCGCTGTCGGCGCACGTTATTGGTTCGCTCCCAATTTCGCAGGTCAAGCCGAAACGGGTCTAGGCCGAGCCTTGCTGGATATCGGCATCGCCTACAAATTCTAAGCCTTCAGGGAGACTTGAGGCCCTCTCATTCTCCCTGTAAAAAAGCCACCGCTTCGACGCATTGTAAGAAATCCGTGGTGGCTTGCTTCAAATCGATTTGCTGAGCGGCCAGACTCACTTCAAGCACTTCGAGTCTCGCCGCGCAGGCTTGCGCTTTTACCAAATTCTCTTCGAGTCGTTGCGATTTTAATAATTGCGTGGAAATAGCCGCCACGATGGAAAGCAAGGAAGCGATCCCGCAAAGCCATTGCCAAGACGGTGAGGTGAGATTGGCCGTTTGGCTCAACCATGTCGTAACGGATTTTCCGCCCATGGCCGGTCCCGCAGTCAGAATTGCCGACAAGCTTCCCCCAATCAAAGAAATATTGAGCAATAATCGGCGCCTTGGCCCTCTCCTCTTCAAGTAAGCCTGCACCTCTATCCGCTTTAGGCTTATGCGTTTGACGAGATCAAAAGAAACAGCTTTGGGGTCGGAAACCGTGTCAGTCATTGGCGACATCCTAGTTTAATAAATTAGACTTGATTTTCGAACTCTAAGTAACTTATAACATCGAGGCATGAATATCGATGCCCTCATCGTCTCAGGTCAACAAGAACTGCTATCCTCGATAGCCCCACTATGGCAGGAATTGAATCGCCATCATGGTTCTTTAAGCCCTCATTTCACCGCCTTTTACCGGGAGTTCACTTTTGATCAGCGCATGGCCTCCATAGCCCGCCATGCCGTAAAGCTTCGCCTATTCCTCGCTTTACCCGAAGCCAAATCCCCACCGCTGGGCTTCGGCATCTCATCCATCGACGCACAAGGGGTCGGAGAAATCGACTCACTCTATGTGCAACTTAATTCCCGAGGTCAAGGGTTGGGGTCCAGGCTCATAGAAGCCATGCATGCCTGGTTTGCTTCGGAAAATATCGTTACCCGTCGCGTTACCGTGGCCGCAGGCAATGAAAACGCCTTTTCGATCTATACCAAATACGGTTATGCCTTGCGCATGCATCTATTGCAAAGCCCGGCCATGCCGTGACAAAGCATGTTTTACAATACGATTGATGAAACGGGAATAGCTCATGCCAGCCTTGCGGGCCGCCTCAGCGACTTCTTCGCCTTGGGTGATGTCCGGATTGGGATTGGCCTCCAGCACATAAACTTCTTCTCTCGGAGTAATGCGCAAATCCAAGCGGGCATAATCTCGAAGTTGCAATAAGCGATAAGCCTTGCGGCAAACCCCCGCCACGCGATCGGCCAATTGCCGGGGTAAATCTGCGAATCCAAATTCGATTTTCCACTTGTCGCGATAAGACTTATTCCATTTCACGCGATAAGTCGCGAGCACAGGCCCTGCCTCTTCACTGCCGAAGCGTATTTCATAAGGCGGCAAAACCTGCAAGCGGGTATTTCCCATGACGCCGATATAGACTTCATGACCTTCGATATATTCCTCGGCAATCACGTCTTGACGAAACCTTTCATGAAGCATATCGATACGATCCCGTAATCCCCCGTCATCATGCACCAAGGAAGCATTGGAAATACCTTCGGAGCCATCCCCATAGGCCGGCTTCACTACCAGGGGATAATTCATGCTTCGGGGTATTGGCACATTTCGCCCAAAAGGAAATACCCAAAAACCAGGCACCCGTACCCCAACGGTAGAAAGCAATTGTTTTCCCAAGGCTTTATCACGAGAAAGCAAAAGCCCTGCGGATCCCGTGCCAGTAAAGGGAATATCCATCATTTCCAATAAGCCAGCGACGTTCTTATCATGCCGCCTATCATTGGCGAATTGTTCCGCGAAATTAAAAACCAAATCTGGCGGATTCTTTTCAATACCTTCGACCATGGGTTCAATGCGATCAAATATCCCTAGCACTTGAACCTCATGTCCCATGCGCCTCAAGGCACGCAAAACATCATGTTCCATCGAAGGATCTTTGGGACGATTCCGAAATTCTGGATCGTCCTTGGGTATGCCGGCTTCTTCGACAATAGCCGTTATTCTTAGTTTCTTTCCGCGATTCATTGTCCTTCATGCACTCCATTGAATCTTCGCAGTGAAGTCAAAACCGTAGCCATAAGAGCCGTCAATCGCATCAAGCTGGCTTCCGGTGAAAAACGCAAACGCAAATCGAGACCTTTGCTTCGCAGCATTAATTTTTCATAGAGCTTGTCGACATCGTATTTTCTTTGGGGCACGAAAAGCGAAACCCCGTCGATAAGGGCTTTGCGGTGTCGGCGCAGAAAGGGCAAGGCTTTCACTGCGCCATCCCCCGAAGCTGCGAAGACACGATTTAGGCCGGCATCATAGTACCCGGGAAATTCCGACCCAAGATAACGGCGCTTGCGATCGTAAAAGGCTTGCAAGCTCGAAGTCATTCGTGCTGCCGACCAGGGCATGGAAACCTTTTTCACCCGTGGCGTTTGACTTCCCACTTCGGTGAGCAAGCTATCGATGTATTCGAGTTTATCCTTCGCCGGCCATCCTTGATAACGGGTTTTCCAATCCAAACCGGGAGTCAGCCAAACCGCGAAGGTTTCCGCAAAATCTTCATCAGGATGAGCTTGGGCATAGTTGTCTTGCAAGTGAATCACATAGCGCTTGGAATAGGGCTTAGCCGCATAGGTGGCGCCAAAATAGGGCGTATCGAAAGCACCAAAATGTTCTTGCCATCCTTTCCGGGCAAATAACCGGTACGCGTAATTGAAAGCATGTCCCGCTTCATGGCGCAATAATTTCATGCACCACGATTCGCTTTCTCCTTCCGCTTCCAGCATCATGCGTTTTTCCAAACCAATAAGCCGCGGATGAGTCAAGTAAAACGGTAAGCCGATAATAGGCACCTGATCGGGACAAAGCCATTCGTCCGCCAAATAAAAAGGAGGATGAAAGATCAAACCCTTCGCATTCAATTCTTCCTTGAGTTTAGTGATACGACCTTCTAATACCGTGCCAGCGATGGAAAGACCCAAATCACGAATGCGTACTTGTAAAAGCTTTTCGTCGGGGAGATGCTCCCATCCCGATTCTAAAACCGGTTTTGCTTTGATTTTTCGAGTCGCCACTGACTTGACTTTACCATCTAGCCAACCAAAGGTCCATAAGGCTCTTATCCCATGGGTCTCGCCAGTTTATTCAGGTACGAGGGTAGCCTTGCTGCTACATTTGTCGGTCATGACATCCTCTCCTTCCGGTATCAGCGACGCCAAGCAACATTTTGCCACCCTGATTCAAGAAATCAGCAAGGTGATAGTCGGCCAAGAAGACGTGATTGAAAAAATCATGATAGGCCTTCTTTGCCGCGGCCATGTGCTCCTCGTAGGCCCTCCAGGAATGGCTAAAACACTTTTAGTTCAGACCTTCGCTTCGGCTTTGCAATTGCCTTTCGGGCGGATTCAATTCACTCCCGACCTCATGCCGTCGGACATACTCGGCAATGAAGTTTTGCAAGAAGATAGGGCTACGGGCCACAAGCAATGGGTTTTCGTGAAGGGTCCTATTTTCACGCAAATCCTTTTGGCTGATGAAATCAATCGCACCCCGCCTAAAACCCAGGCCGCCCTTTTGCAGGCCATGCAAGAGAAAACCGTCACCCTATTCGGACGTACCGAAACCCTAGCCGAACCCTTCATGGTGCTTGCCACGCAAAACCCTATAGAGCAAGAAGGCACCTATCCTTTGCCTGAAGCCCAATTAGACCGATTCCTTTTCAGCATTCATCTTGATTACCCCTCGCATGCCCAAGAATTGGCCATAGCCAAACTGCATACCCAAAAGCAGGAAAATCGGGTTCAAGCGGTCCTTTCGCCTCAAGTCATTCTCGGCCTTCAGGAGGCCGTCTTAAAAATGACCATCCCAGAACATGTCTTTGAGCTGGCGGTGCGCTGGGTGAGGGCTACAAGGCCTACAGCGGATAATCCCCTGCCTACGGTCCAAAAATACGTGCGTTGGGGTGCTGGACCTCGTGCGCTTCAATATCTCTTATTGGCTGCCAAGGCGCGGGCTTTATTGCGGGGTCGACCCATGCCCATAGAAGAGGATTTGCAGTCTCTCTTTTTGTCGACCATGGCTCATCGCATCCACTTGAATTTTCATGCAGAAGCTGAAAACTTGAAACCCGAAGATTTGTTGAAGCAAGTGTTGAAATCTTCAACTTGAGGTTTCCCCACAATTCACCGGTTTCCTAATTCTTCTTTAGATCAAGATCATTAGGAATAGGAATAGGGTCGTGCATAGGTGTTAAAAAGTCTTAAAAATCATTGTAAGGTATGGTTTTTATTGGACTTATAACTGATTTGAAACCAGGAATAAAATGCCTCAAAAATTCACAATCAAGCAAAGTTTTCCCTAAGATAAAATGTTGAAAACAGGTTTTAGACAGGACTTCACAGCCACCCAACACAAACCCAAGGAAAAACCACTTTTCAACATTTAAAACTGTGAAAAAACGTAAAAAAGAGGGTTTGTGATGAGTTTTTCAACAAAAGTCCAGGGAAGTTGTTGAAAACTGGGGTTTTAAACAATATTACTAACATGTAAACATATTTGAATGTTTATTAACCAAACTAAAAGGGGAAATGATGAATAACCTATTGAAAACCGGTCTTAGTCGTTATTTCGGATTGTGCCTGATTGTCGGAGTTTTTGCCTGTCAAAAGGCACCTGTGAAAAAGGTGTATTTCGGTAACTTGACCGATGGCGCTGAAATTCACAGCCCTTTCGTAGTGGAAATGAAGGCAGAAAATCTGATTGTAGAGCCTGCCTCCATGGGGGTGCAGGAGGGGCGAGGGCATTTTCACATTCTCATTGACGTCCCTGCCCCGGAGGCAAAGGTGATGATTCCCAAAGACGAAAAGCACATTCACTATGGTAAAGGACAAAGCGAAGACACTTTGCATTTGCCTCAGGGTGAACACAGTCTTTCCCTGGTTTTTGCCAAAGGCGATCATATTCCCTATGATCCCGCGATTGAGCAAACGGTGCGCATCAAGGTGATCAACGTCGAGGTGCCGGCCACTCCACCGGCCGACACAACCAAGTTAAACCCTGACAGCGCTACTACGGCCAAGCTTGACACCACATTAAAGCCCTAAGACCATTTGTTTCCCTTGGCTTTCCCCTTTCTTTAGCGGCAGCCGAGGAGAAATAAGGTTCGGTTCAGCAGGGGTTCACGCAGGGTTTTGCAAAAAGACGGACTGAGCTGAAATTCTAAGGTATCCCCGGTAAGACTATCGATGAAAGCCAGGCTGGATCGATTTTCGGGGCAAACCCAACAATGAATATCGCCCAAATGCTGAAACCAATTCGTGTCTTTGACAATCGGGGATAAACGCGGAAGGCTGTCCATCACCAAGGAAGGCGGGGTTTTGATGCCCATCCAACGGTGATTACCAGCATGCAATGATGTGGCCAATAGCCAAGGCCCGAGGCTGGCTAAAAGACTGATTTTAAGGGGTTTGTGAAGCTGTTCCATGTTGCCTCCCGGTTAGGTAAGGCAAAGAAGAGACCTCTTTAAGAGGGACGATAGCTGACCTTTTGAAGAGAGGCCATTTTACATCAAATGGGCCACTTCGCTCTCGTCTATTTCATACCGACCCGGCTTGGTCTTCACAATTTCGATTCGACCATCCTTGGGTATGGAGTAGGAGGTTGTAGCTCCCGACGGGTCAAGTACCTTAATGCTTTTGCCCGCGAATTTGCCCGCCTGACCCGGTGCCATTTCATAGAGCAAAACCTTGGTCTGTAAAACAGGCAGGGGTTGGCTATTTGCCGAAGCTCCGAGACAGCGGAGCTGAAAGACTAATTCTGGCTGTTCATACGATTCGCCAGTGGGCTGCAATTGGGACTGGGTTTTAAGCTTGTCGGCGCGTTCGGCATACTTGGGTGCAAAGGTTGCCTTGGCCTTGCCTTGCTCCACCTGGGCAATGGCTTGAATCCATTCGGCGAGTCCATGAGCGGTTTTCACCGAAAGCACAATCAAGGCTTCCGTCTTTTCTTCGGCCCCAAGGCATTGACCTTCGCAGGTGAGTAGAGTGCCGTCCTTCCATTCGGATATCGCTTGGCTTTCACCATTCAACCAGCGCAGGTTTTTCACTTGAATCTTAGGTAGGACTTTCAATTCTCCGGACTGGGCTTCGAGGCTATGCTTCGGCAATTTGGCCTTAAACCGCAAAGGTCCCACGATGTCGGAGGGCAAGTTGATGCGAGCCCGGAAAATCTGGCTGAGGACCACGCCTTGTAGTTTCAAACATTCCTTGCCCATAGCATCCATCACGGATATTTCAATGGGCGCGGTATCGCCGACATAGGCCGTCATCACTTCAAGAATAGTTTCACAACCCGCCGAAGCTATCGGTTCCAGCCATTGGGCCGCAACGATAAAGCTTTGCAGCTTAATCTTGAGAACTTGATCGCTTTGTCCTTGAAAGGTGGGCATGCATAGCCTAAAAGGGTTGGGGATTAAAGCTTGGGAATCTCGAATGGCAAGCCGGGATAGGAATCAATGCGCTTGGCGTCTCTAATGATTTCAATGCCCGGAGCGATGATGCAATTCTCGCAAGTCGTATTGATGAACTTGGCGTCTTCGACGAAGAGGGACTTGTTAAGCTTGAAATTTTTGAATTTGCAATTCTCAAAGACAGCCCAGTCGAGAACCATATTGTCAATTTCGATATTCTCGAAAAGGCAATCGCGATAGGTGCCACGTAGGCCAAAATCTCCGTTATTAGCCTTGATATTGCGGTAGGTGTTGTGTTTGCATTCAGAACCTTCTACGTCTATGCCGAATCCGAAACCCAAATTACCTTCAGGCTTATAAATCGAAGGCCTAAAATTTTCATAGACAGTATGGCCACCTGTACCTGCACTGAATGTAAAACCAATGTCTTTCAATTCAATGTGGCAATTAAATAGATCATCTTCAGGTACCCCATCACCCCCTATAATGGGAAGTTTATCGAATTGAAGTTTGCAATTCTCAAAGTGACGCCCACCAGACATACCAAAAGAAACATTGTGCCTGATTTCGCAATCGAAAAATTGAGCCTTTTTCAATTGCGTGTTCCACATATTGTTTTTCTGAAACAAGGTTTTTTCAAAGCGGGAAAAATAAAGTTCCATGTCTTTAAAATCATTGTTTTCGATGCGACAATTCACCACATTCCAATGGTCGCCTATAATACGATGCAACTCGGTCTTATGCCAGGTGAGGTTTTTCAAGGTGATTTCCCTGAAATCTGGGTCATGGCCTTCAGTTCGCTTGAAGCTAATGTCTTGCCATTCTCCTCCGTCGAATTCGGAATTCACGACTTCGGTCCCCGCAAAGGTCACATCATTCAGAGGTGTTTGCTTAAAACTGATTTGGTTCAACTTTGAAAAGCGGAAGGTGCAATTCGTAAAGGAACAATTCACAAAGCTAATGGAATCCCATTCCACTTCCTCGAAGGTGACGCGATTGAAAGTCCAGTCCTCAAAGTGCAGCCCCTTGGCTTTGCCCTTGGGAAAGGTGCTCATGAATAAGGAATTCGCCTTCGAACCCAACTTTTGGTTGAACTCGGCAGGGTTGCCTAGGGTTTCTCGGATTTGCCCAATCAAGAAGGGATTCATGGAAAAGCCAGTGAGTAAAAGGAAAATGAATCCTGCCAAGACAGCCATTCTCCACGGATGAGCTGTTTCATGATTCAAGTCGCTCTTTGAAATTAGGGTTTTCGGCGGCAAAGACATGGCGTGTCACAATCAATCGAGAGGTATTGTCTGTGCAAAGAAAGTAAAGAATGGCGGGTACTATCCACAAATCTTTTGCTTGGTATTTAGAACCACCGTTCAATTCCACGGCAATAAATGCCCTTAATTTAAAAGGTCTATTGTATTTCATCTCACGGAGTAGTTTTTCCCCACCTTCACCCGCCCCCTTGATTTGACCCTTAGCCTGATATTGCTCTGGAGTGAAGGGGATTTTATACCAAGGGTCAATGGCTTTCTTGTCTTCGGGCAACCGAAAATACAAGGCCATTTGTGTGATAGCGCAATCAGGGGGCAAATGAATGGCATCGCGATGAAAATGGAATTTCACGGCCCAATTTTCTCGCCTCCTGATTTGCAATGCAGTAATGTCCTCACCCACCCAGGTGGTCAAGACATTGGGTAAAAAGCCAGCCCCGGTTTCATCGCGCTGCTCCTCGGACAGAACACCCATTTTCTCCGGCTCATGCAAAGGCCCGGCCTTCACCGTGAAATCTCCATCGGCGGTATCGATTTCAAGTCCTGCGAGATGAATGGGTTCTTCTTCTATCAGCCTTTCAATTTCCATGCGTTGCTCGCGGCGATTTTTCGATTCGGTGAGATCGGTTGCCGCTTTTGCCAAGCCATCGCGCCAAGCTTGCACGGTTTCGCTGGCCGTGAAGGGGCTTAAGAGGGTGTCGAGCATGGCTAAGCCGGCGCGTGAGGAGGCGTTGCCGGCTGCCTTAACATGGCTCGGAGTCCGAACGATTTCGTTTTTTGCCTTTTCGAGTTTTTTCAGGGTATCGCCCTCATTTAGGCGTAATTGCATACCGAGTTTGAAGTAGGCATTGATGCGTGCGATTTCGACATAGTCGAGTGAAACCGCCAAACGGGGCGTGGCATTTTTTCCCGCATAGGGAATCGATTGCAAATCTGCCACCCGCCCACGCGGGTCAAAGGTGACCAAGGTCCACGAAGAGGTCTGGCTGCCCCAGCCTTGCAGAGTGCCGCTATTCTCTCGCGGAATGGGTCCTGCAGAATCGGATACGGCTATCACGGGCTCACCTTCGTAATAGTCATTGGCAAGGGCCTCAAAATGATGGAGTGGATATCCTTTCACTTTTATCGTGGACCCATTGCGCTTCATCCGATAAAAACCGGCGCGGTGGGCATGCCCGGCCAAACTCACCGAAACTTTATTTGAGAGCAAAAACCGATAGGTTTCATCGCGATTCACCCGCGAAGATCCGACATTATAAAGGGTGGCCTTGGGACTGCGTATGTCGAAGTTCCAGCCATTGACCACATCGAATTCCACTTCCTCGACTTTTTCAGGAGAGGTTTGAAAGGCGATTTGCGGATCAAAGCATGCAAAGGTGAAATGCGAAAGCGCTACGACCTCAGAGGGCTTTGCTTTCTCTTGGACGTATCTCACAATTTTCAGGTCATCGCTTGAACTGGCCTTATTCGCTGTGGGCAAGTGGCCAAACGCTCCCTCCTGATTGAGAAACATCATTTCGTCGTCACCCCAATCAAGAACCAAAAGGCGTTTCATGCCGCACCCAGCCGTCCAAGTGCGAAACGGGGTATAGAGCAGATAAAACATCTGCATGACATCGGCATTAAAGTTCAAGGCCTTTACATAGCGCCCATAGGACGGCCCAAAGGCTAGGCAAGCCTCGAGCACAGTCAAATTGGTATCGGCAGGTATGCCCTCATTGCCCTTGCTGGCTTCTAAATAAGTTTCACCTTGGGCGACATCTCCCTCTTTGACCACCACGCGCGGAGAAATGCCGAAAGGTTTGTGATATGCATCATGATTTCCAGACAAAACTACCACTGGTTTTTCGCCGCTCAGGACAAATCGCAAGACCATTTGATAAAGGCCCAAAGTCCCGGTACCCGCCTGAAAGCGCTTGCGCAATTGGGCCGCATCCTTGTTTATAGTGCAAGCTTCCCAAATCACTTCATGCGGCTTGGATTTGCCCTTGGTGGGCGCTTCACTGGCCGCATTTTTCTCGGCCTCGTAAAACGGGGCCTCGAAATCTTGGGGATAATGGTCTTCGTGAAAGTCGACCAGATCGCCGCCGAGCATAAGCACGTCAGCCAGGGGATGATTTTGCACGGCCTTGAAGTGCCCGGCCAAGGTGTCGACCGAATCCAGCAATTGGTCACCCATCGTTGGCGAATCATGCGGACCGACTTGATGGGCATGAACCGGTCCCATATCGGGAACACCGGGTACTATGCGCACCCCTGAATGCTTGAGATACCTGAACTTGGTCACCAAATGCAAGTCGCTCATGAACGCGCAATTCAAGGTTTTGCCCGCGGGATAGACATAGAAAGGGTGATAATCGGTGAGCGGCGTTTCCGTATCGGGCGCGGGAAAATTGCCCTGTAAGGTTAAACCAGGCAGGGCAGGATACATGCCGCTCTGCCTCGCCCTGGCGATGAGCTCTCCCTGCAAGCGTTTGCCTATAAAGAGGGGTTCACCCTCTTCGTCGAGGGTGTCGCGGAGCATGGCATGTAACCATTGCTCATGCAATTCTTGCCGCGCGCCGGTCAAATAACCGCGCCAGAGCAAAAAGAATCGCCGCCCCTTTTTCAGCTCACTGAGCCAAGGCTCATCGACTTTGTCCAAATTAACCGTCACCGCATATAAATGGGTGAGAGCCTTTAGCTTTTGGCTGAGCGAATCCAGCGAATGCGGGTCGTCGGGTTTTTCTTCGTCAGGCGGCGGTGGACAGGCTCGCTTTTGCGGCACTGCTTTTTTGCCTTGCATGGACTGCAGTAAATCAGCATGCAAAAGCCCTTTGAAACCCATGGATTCCAGCTCAGGCAATTGAGTATCGGTCACTTCTGCGACCAGAATACAAGGCTCGCCACC
Source organism: Fibrobacterota bacterium (assembly GCA_043753995.1). Classification (GTDB taxonomy): domain Bacteria; phylum Fibrobacterota; class Fibrobacteria; order UBA11236; family UBA11236; genus JAYUVP01. Next base: position 9,500 of record JAYUVP010000155.1, on the reverse strand, counting down.
CGATTCCAATTTCGAGATGTCGCATAAAGGCCGCTGTAAGCTTCCGCCCCATTCGCGGCTCTTTTTGATGCTAATTAAGGATTCAGCATCCTGCACAAAGGCAAGGCGGGCAGCAATATCTTGAGCCTTCAAATTGGCTGGACCTAGCAGCAATAACTGCAGAATCCGGCTCCCCGCTAAAATGGCGGGAGAACCCAAGGAAGGGTATAAAATACAGGCATGCAAAGCGCCCATGCGGCGCGCCTCACCATGGCTGGGTGTATTCCAATTCTTTTTTGAAAGCACGATCTGAAAGTAATCGCATCATCCCTGGGGCGATGTGCGCTAGGTCACATTTTTGCCTTGCCCAATCGACGGCAAATCACTCCAAAGGTTTTGCCGTCTCCATCACCCCATCGACTTGAATCTGCGCCAATGCCTCGCGATCTTCCCCGCGAAGCAAGGCATCCCCAGCGAGCAGCAATAAAACGTCGGGATTGCCTTTACGCGCTCCCGCTTCGAGTTTACGCCATTCGTGGACATGCGCAGCCAAGCCCCGTGGACCTTCGCTTTTGCTTTCAGCTTTGCCTTCACCGAAAGTCCAGCCTAAATGCAATATCAAGGCGTCGACCTTTGCGCGCGCCATTTGCTCGGCCTCGGAGGGGGTGAAGGCCAAGGCTACCGTGAAAAAACCATGGGCTTTGGCGGCTATCATCAAATCGACTTCGCGTTCATAGCCCATGCCGCTGGCCTCCAAGTCGGCGCGATACAAGCCATCCAGGGCGGCGACGGTGGGCAAATTCACCAAGCCAATTACGCCTGCATCGCGCCATTTTCGCAAGGCAAAATCGCGCAATAAAAAAGGATCGGTGGCGCAAATGCCCAAGGCCACGGGCCGCTCGCGCGCGCTCAGGGGCAAGGCGGCATGCAAGGCTTCGGCGGCTTCATTGGCATTGGCGGGTTGGGCCATGCTCAGAAGCAAACCCGAAGGATCATGCGGTGCGCCGAGGCCGAAGCAGGGATGAAGCAAAACCAAGTCGACATGACTGAATTCTTGCTCCGAATTTGTAAACGCATTCGCCGCGACTTGATCGGGCCGCGAAGCCCCTTGCGCAGTAAGCATTTTTCCTTCGGTGCGAATATGCCGCCACCGGGCGGGCCAATCGGGAGTTTTGAGGATCACGTTTTCCCATCCATGACTTCGTCGAGAGCGCTCAATGCGGCCCTAGCGAATTGGGGATCATTGATATGCCAAGGCAATCGACGCACGGCGCGCCGAGGCTTGGCGATAAGGCCATTTTCAATGGCGGCGAATAGGGCGGCATTGGCTTGTGGATCATAAAAAGGCTGCCCGGGAGCATCGAGGGCCGAAATCCCGCCTTCGGGCAATAGCACAATGAGCGGTCCTTGGCCGCGATTCAAGCTTTCGGCCAAAACCCGTCCAGCCGCGGCGTTTTCTTCGACATGGGTACGCATCAAAGTAACCAAGGGCGTATGCGCGTACAAATTGCGATCTCGATAACGGTCTGGAACGGAATCGCGCGGCCCGAAATTCACCATGTCGAGAGCCCCCACGCTCACTACGGCGGGTAAGTGATGCTTGGCGATGGCGGCGAAGCGATCCGGACCAGCGGCGAAAATGCCTCCCGCCAACAAGTCGGCAATTTCGGTAGTCGTGATATCCATCACAGCGCAAAAGGAACCGGCGGCGGCGAGGCGCTCCAGAGCAATGCCCCCGGTACCCACGGCGTGGAAAACCACGCCTTCGATGCCGCGACTCTCTAAGCCTTCGCGAATGCGATCGACGCAAGGGGTGGTCACGCCGAACATGGTAAGCCCCACGGCGGGCCCATCGGGTTTCGCGACTTGACTCACGCGAGCCATGCCAGCAATGGCCGCAGCAGCATTGCGCAAAATGCGGCGCGATAAAAAATTGAGTCCGGCCAAATCGGTGACAGGAAAAAGCAAGGCCATATCCGAAACGCCGACATAAGGCGCGGTATTGCCACTGGCCAGAGTCGAAATCAGCAGCTTGGGAATACCCAATGGCAAATTGCGAAAGGCCGGAGCAATCAGGGCTGTGCCCTCACTGCCGCCGAGTCCAACGGCACCTTGCAAGCGACCTGCGCTTTGCTCCTCCGCCAAAAAATGCGCCAGGGCTTCGCCCATGGCGGCCATGCCCGCTTCGCGTCCCGGCGAACCGAATACAGCTTGCCTTCCGGCGGGATGAAAGGCGGCGATTTGTTCGCGGCTAATATCCGGGATGATTTGCGACGGCCCCTTCAAACTGATGTCGACCATGACCACGTCGACGCCCTCTTCACGCAGACCCTGACACAGGAAAGCCAATTCACGGCCTTTGCTATCGAGTGTAGCCACGGCATATACACAAATTCTTGGTGTCACGTTATGATTTAATCAATGCCAATGGGCTCGGCGACGGTCTCCAGCCAGGCATAAAGGGTTTTGCGCGTGACTCCCAAAGCAGCAGCAGCGCGGCTTTTATTGCCGCCATGCATTTGCAAGGCGCGCTGGGCGGAGGCGCGGCGTTCTTCGCGAGACACCGAAGTGAGGCCCGGCCCTGGAGCATTTTCGCCAAACCCGGAAGCCATGGGCGCTAAGTGGGAAGTTGTCGCACGTTGACCTTGGGGATGAAAATCCTGGCCTTCGAGATAAAAGCCCTCTTCCAGCAAGGCGGCCTGGGTGATGACATGCTGCAATTCACGCACATTGCCCGGCCAACCATGCTGGCGCAGGCGCGCCATGAAGCGTGGAGTAACATTCACGATACGTCGGCCCAATTGCACTTGCAGGCGGGCGAGGCTATCCTTGATGAGTTGGGGCAAATCGTCGAGGCGTTCGCGCAGGGGCGGCACCCGCAAAGTGATATTATTAAGCCGATGATAAAGATCGGCGCGAAAGCGGCCTTGTTCAACCAGCTTGGCCAGGCTTTGATTCGATGCGGTTAATATGCGCACGTCGACGGGGATAGGTCGTTCGCCGCCCACACGCGTGATTTCCCTCTGCTGCAAGGCGCGCAATAAAGCGACCTGGCCATGCGCTGACAAGTCGGCGATTTCATCGAGAAAAAGTGTGCCATGATGAGCCAATTCGAATTTGCCAAGGCGCCGTCGATCGGCGCCGGTAAAGGCCCCTTTTTCATGACCGAAGAGTTCGCTTTCAAGCAAGCTGTCAGGTATGGCGCCGCAATTCACGGTGACGAAGGGATGAGGGGCGCGGCGATTGTGCTGATGCAATTGTATGGCCACCAATTCCTTGCCCACCCCCGATTCGCCTTCTATGCAAGCGCTCACATCGAAAGGCGCCACCTTGCGTATGGTGTGAAAAAGTTTTTCCATGACGGGAGTCGAGCCCAGCATAGGCCCCATGCCCGACATTCCGCGCGCTTTCTGCTCGGTCTCGGACGAAGGTTGCAGCAAAACACTTTTGAAACGGCGCACCGCGCCGCCGATAATGCCTCCCACGGGCAAACGCTCGAAAACCGATCCACCGGCAAAGCCATCGAGCGGGCAATAGCGCAATAGCTCTTCCAAGTCATCGGGCTCGGTGACCGTCCCGCCGAAAGCCAAGCATTGCGGTCGTCCCGTCGGCAAGGTGGCCGCATCGAGCATGGCACGTAAGGCCGCTTTATTGAGCTGGAGCATGTCCTTCATGGCATGCACGTCTTCGGGGAGTCGGGTCAAACCCAAATGCAAAATCAAGGTGTCAACGCCAGCTTCAGCGAAAGCCTTGGCTTCTTCTGGAGTAAAGACAAAGCCATAAGTGAAAAGTCCCGCATCGCGCGCCAAGCGCAGCATGGCAATTTCGCTTTCGATGCCGCGACCCGATTTTTCCAAGGCGGCTCGATAAGCGCCATCGAGAAACCCCACCGCCGGCCAATTGGTCACGCCATGCACACCCAGGGCACGGTATTTCGCGAAGAGTGCGGGCAGGGGATGACGGGCATCACCAGCCTGGGCCCCCGCCACCACCGGAAGGGATTTGGCCGCCGGCAGAATGTGTTCTTGAAGTAAGGCTAGGGTTTGCGAGTTGGCATTCCCAAAAGGCAAAAAGGCGGGTAACGATCCTTGCCCTAAATTACGGTAAACACCGGCGTTCAAGGCAATCAATAAGTCCGCCCCTGCTTCTCCAGCAATACGAGCGACTTGCCCAGACCCGGCTACCACGGCTAAAACCGCCTTGGGGGGTGCGTGTACCGGTGTGTAGCGACTATCCATAAGTGTGGATACCAGAATAACGCGAAATTCCCTGACCGGCATAACCTTTCTCAATTAAGGGTAAAGAAGTCTGGAACCCAAGAACGCAAAACCCTAAACCTATAGGCACGCCATTCGCTTTAGGCGCTTCGCTGCCCCCTCGGGGACTTCCCATCGGAGATAAGGTTTTGGGCTCTTTTGGAAATAAGGTTCGTATAGGCCTAGTCGGATTGGGCTTCGGATCGGAATTCATTCCGATCTATCAGCATCATCCCGATGCTGAAATGGTCGCACTATGCCAACGCAATCCCGGCTCTCTCAAAGCCATGGGCGAGGCCTTTCAAGTCGAAAAGCGTTTTGTTCGCTATGAAGACATGCTCGCTGACCCGGATATCGACGCCATTCATATTAATACGCCCATCCCCGACCATGCCGCCATGACTATGGCCGCTCTCAAGGCCGGAAAGCATGTGGCCTGCACCGTCCCCATGGCGACCACGATTGAAGATTGCCGGGCCATAGTGGCTGCGGTCCGCAAATCTGGGCGCAATTATATGATGATGGAAACGGCGGTTTATACACGAGAATTTCTTTTCGTCAAGCGCCTATTCGATCAAGGTGAGCTGGGTCGGCTGCAATTCTTACGCGGCGCCCATCAACAGGAAATGGCGGGTTGGCCTGGCTATTGGGAAGGCCTGCCTCCTATGCATTATGCGACCCATGCCATCAGTCCGCTGCTTGCCCTCGCCGGCAAAAAAGCCGACTGGGTCACCTGTCTGGGTTCGGGTCGCATCGCCGAAAACCTGACCTCCAAATACCATTCGTCCTTCGCCGTCGAAAGCGCCTTAGTGCGCCTCAAAGATTCGCCGCTCGCCGCAGAAATCACACGCTCGCTTTTCGAAACTGCGCGCCAATATGTCGAGAGCTTCGACGTTTACTGCGACAAATCCAGCTTTGAATGGCAGCAAATCGAAAATGAAGAGCCGGTTTTATTTCGCGGAGAAAAAGCCGAGCGCATTACCGTACCTGATTTTGCGCATTTACTACCCGAAGGCATTCGTCGCTATACGCGACAGGGAGTCTATGACGAGAAGCACAGCCACTTGTCTTTCAAGCAAGGCAGTGGGCATGGCGGTTCGCATCCCCATTTAGCGCATGAATTCCTCCGCAGCATTATAGAGAAACGAAAGAGTGCCATCGACGAAACCACCGCCGCCAATTGGACTAGCGTCGGACTTTGCGCCCATGAGTCGGCCCTGCGCGGCGGCATTCGGGTGGACTTGCCCGATTTCGAGGTCGGCTAATTCGATGCCGGTGATATATCTTTTGTCAAATCACGAGTTTCAGGAAATGTTAGGGCATACATTTCCCTAAATCAGCTTGATCCAGTTTGGAAAGGCCTTTTTATATGTCGAAGAAAATCAGAATAGGCATTGTTGGCTTAGGATTCGGTTCCGAATTCATTCCCATTTATCAGCGCCATCCTAATGCGATCATGCATTCGATTTGCCAGCGCAATCCCGAAAAGCTGAAGCAAGTCGGCGATGCTTTCAAAATCGATAAGCGCTTTACCAAGTTCGAGGATATGCTCAAAGACCCCGAGCTGGACGCTGTACATATCAATTCTCCCATTCCCGATCATGCCCACATGACCTTGGCCGCGCTCAAAGCTGGCAAGCATGTTTCGTGCACGGTTCCCATGGCCACCAGCGTTGAAGACTGCAAGAAAATCGTCGAATTGGTTAAGCAAACCGGCCTCAAGTATATGATGGCCGAAACCGTGGTCTACTCGCGCGAATTCCTTTTCGTGAAAGAGCTTTACGAAAAAGGCGAGCTAGGCAAGATTCAATATTTGCAAGCCAGCCATCAACAAGACATGGACGGCTGGCCCAATTATTGGCCCGGACTTCCTCCCATGCATTATGCCACGCATTGCGTCGGCCCTTGCTTGGCCTTGACCCGCGCGGATGCCGAAGTCGTATCCTGCTTCGGCTCCGGCACCATTCGCAAAGAGCTGATCGGCCAATACAATTCGCCTTTCGCCATCGAAACCGCCCATGTCAAGTTCCGCAACTCCGACATCACGGCTCGCGTCATTCGCTCGCTCTTCGACACGGCCCGCCAATACCGCGAGAGCTTCGACGTCTACGGTGACAAAAAGTCTTTCGAATGGCCTCTCATCGAAGGCGAAGATCCCGTGCTTCACACCGCCAAAAAAGCCGAGCACGAAATCGCTACTCGCGTGAAGGTGCCCGATTTCGCCAAGCTCTTGCCTGCCGAAATCCAGAACTTCACGACCAAGGGCGTTTATGACGCCGACGACCATGCGCACTTGTCCTTTATTCAAGGCGCCGGTCACGGCGGTTCGCATCCCCACTTGGTGCACGAATTCGTTTCGGCCCTGGTTCAAGGCCGCGACCCCTATCCCAATCAGATACAGGCCGCCAACTGGACTTGCACCGGCATTCTCGCCCACGAATCCGCCATGCGCGGCGGCGAGCCCCTGCGTTTGCCCGAGTGGACGTTTACGTGGTGAAACTCACAGCGAAAATACCCCATTTCGATCACCTTTCATCCTTTGAGATTCAAGCCGAAAGCGAGGAAATTCAAGTGAACTCTTCCCATACCGTGACGTCCAAGTTCATCAAGCTGGCAATTCTACCCGCAGCCATTGTTGCCAGTCTTGGATTGCCCTTGCAGGCCGAAGTCGAACGCCATCCTATCCGTGTCGGCAGTAATATCGACCTGGGACAAATCGTAAAGGGCGAGCTTTCACAAGGAACCGAAGAAACGGGTCAAATCATTTCACGCACTGGCGTTTATATGACCCAATCGGGCACAATTAACCATAAGCTTGATGTGACCGTGAGCGTGGGGGGTCTATTCTGGTATTCCCTTCCTGTGTCACCTGGTGCGCCCCATACCCGCCTTGTCAAATTTGGCCCTGGCGTGGGCGAGGCCTCGGGCCTTTACCGCTTTGGTGATGCCGAAAACCCTTCAGCTTTGCTTCAATTCGGATATTTCGCACACAAATACAATCCGGACGCTAAAAATCTTGGCGAATATCAATTCCGTTCCGGCACCTATCCAGGTTATGTCTGGACCGGTGGCTGGTCCATCGTCAATAGTGCCGCTTATATGGCCCAGGGTGCGAAGTTATCCGTTCCCACCTTTGGCGGAACAGTCAACCACGATTTGATGTTTTTCATGGAACGCGACTTCGAGCCAACCTATGACATTTCCCCTAGCTATCAGGTCGAATATAAGCCTTCGGAAGCTATCGAAATTGGCGCGGGCGTTACCTGGGCTCACGGAATTCCGGTCAAACCCAGCTTAACAACCCCCACCGACCGAGCCAATGCTTATCTGGGTGACAGCGCCTTGAAACCCTCCGAATGGCAAAAAACAGGCTACGCAGCAACCGACATCCATGTCGTTCCCGATGGGGATGCACGTGCAGGCACTGCGGCTCCCGATGGAAAACCCTTTGTTACGGTGACAGAAAATGGAATAGCGAATTCCCAACTCTCCTACTATACCTTCAAAGGGTTTAAGGTTGTGGGACGCGCGGCAATCAATCCTCAGACTTGGTTGCAGTCCGAATTGCTTGGACCGCAAGATTTGAAACTGTATGCCGAGGTTGCGATTTTGGGAGTTCAAAATTACCCCTTCTACTATGAAAAAATCAGCGAACGTATGCCAATCATGGTAGGCTTTAACCTTCCCACCTTTAAGTTGTTTGATATTCTGTCGATTGAGGTGGAGTATTATAAGTCCAAGTTTCAAAACAATATCCGCGATGTATTTCAGTTGAGCTACCCCAAATGGCAATTGCCCCCGGGGGAAACCACGACCTCCTACCAGCGTTTGATTGATTCCACCACAATTGAAACGGAAGATGATATCCACTGGTCCATATACGCCAAAAAATCGATTTTCGAGGGCCTGAACCTTTTTGTACAGGTCGCCAGCGACCACATGCGCGTCATGTCCTTTAATGCCGAACCATCTGACCTTCCTGTGACCAGAAAGCCCAGCCAGTGGTATTACGTTGCCCGCCTCGAAATGGGTTTTTGAGCGGCGCAGAAACGAATTCCACAATAGATTGACCCATGAACGATTTAGGGGGAAACACATGAAATTCACCAGGAACCAAGGATTGAAGGCCACAGCGCTTTCAATCGCGGGGATTTTGAGCTGTACAACAGCACTGCAAGCGCAGCCAACGGCAATCAAGACCAATCTTAAAAAGATCTTGATTCTGGACAAAAGCCAGGGTGGTGCTAATGGCCACCGAGAAAGCCGAGTGGATTTGAATAAGGCGCTTTCAGAATTAGCGACGGCTAATGGCTTTACTGTCACGACTATCGGACAAAACGACCCTGCGTCCAAAATTACGTCCGAGTTTTCGGCGGCAAACCTTGCGACCTACCAGGCTGTTTTATTCAGTAACAATGATGGTGTGCATGCTCAACTTAGTGCAACGGATAAGACCAACCTTGAGGCTTATGTCAAAGCTGGCGGCGGCTTAATTCCCATTCATGCTGCTTCAGCATTCATTTCTGATTGGCCGTGGATAACGAGCATGCTGGTCAAAAGTTTTTACGGGCCACATGGCAGCAATCAGCCTAGGGCGAATGTTGCGCATGATGCCGAAGGAACTAAAGACGGGACCGAGACCAAGGGTATTTTTAAAGGGTTAACAGCGCCTTTGGCATTTTTGGATGAATATTATTCATTCAATGGTACCCCCCGAGGTGCAACGGGTGTAACCATCTTGACTACGATCGATGAAAAATCGTTTTCAGCAACGGTGAATGGACCCATGGGAAATGACCATCCCGTAAATTGGGCAAAACCTGATGGTAAAGGCCGCGTGGTTCACATGTCGATGGGCCACAGCTGGTCAACGAATAATGTTTACTCTGCAAATAACTCCTACCTGAAAAATTTCTTATATGGCGTTTTGCGTTATTCGGCAGGAGATTTCGTAGGCTGCACCGATAACAAGTATGAGGAATATAAACCAGATGCGACAAAGAGCGACGTCACTGCCTGTGTTAAACTAATCACGACCCCAACCATTTCGACGGGTAAATTATCGGGTCAGAACATCCTCATCAACCAAATACAGGGCAATAATACCATTTCGGTGAACATTCCCTCAAAAGGTGCGCATCAAGTGGTCATTACCGATATCAAGGGTCAGCAAGTAGACTCAAGAATGGGCAATGGGCCGGCGGAATATTCTTTGACCACACCCAAAAAGAGCGGTTTTTACCTGGTAAAAGCCATTGTGAGTGG
>JAYUVP010000154.1:0-2075 GCA_043753995.1 Fibrobacterota bacterium | reverse complement strand
TTTCCCTAGCAAAAAGCCGAGCAAATTCTGGTGCAATTTTTTTGGAGCAGTAATTGATAGTAAAATTTCCGGGAAATTTCACCCTAGCTCCGGCATAATTCATTCAGGGCCATTCACTTATGACCCGCATCCGCTTTTCAGGACCTAAACCGGGTCCTTAACAGTGAGAGGAGCAGCCGGTAACCTATCAGTGACCAACCCTGTCGACCTACTCTGGCGGCCAACCCCGCCTTAATGGAGCCCAAATCGGGAATTGAACCCGAGACCTCTTCCTTACCAAGGAAGTGCTCTACCCCTGAGCTATTTGGGCCACATTAAGGCAGGAGGAAGTGGAGCGGGCTAACGGACTCGAACCGTCAACAGCCACCTTGGAAGGGTGGTACTCTACCAATTGAGTTAAGCCCGCTTGTCTTGGGCCCGCTCTGGCCAGATCAGGGCCCGCTCGCGGTATTGCCTTCGTCAGCGTACTGGCGTACGCTTTCCTCAGGCGGCTTTGCGATCGGACCCTGCTCTGGCCATATCGGACCCAAGCAATTCCCTTTTTCTCTGCTTCCGTTTCTTTTTTTCGACCTCTGCCTTTTGAACCAATTCAGCGAGTTATCGCTGAATTGGTGAGAACTTGAACTTTTAAATGGGTGGGGGCGGTTTCGAACCGCCGTAGGCATAGCCAGTGGATTTACAGTCCACCCCCATTAACCACTCGGGCACCCACCCGTTTAAAAGACCCTATCCTTTGCTTTCTTTGCTCCTGCGACCATCGAGACTAATTGAAGCCAACGATAGGATTTGAACCCACGACCGCCTGATTACAAATCAGGTGCTCTACCAGCTGAGCTACGTTGGCCCAAGAGGATGCCTTGCAGCCTCCGAGTCCCTCCCTATCGATGGGTTCGCGCGGGCATAGCCCAAACGAGACCGATTTCGCCGATCCTCAAAAGGGAGGGAGAAATTTAGCAAAAATGTTGCCGGACGATCAAGAGAATCGCAGCTGGGAGGCAAAGTTTATGCGAATAGCCAGGGTTACGGGATTTTTGAACCAAAATGAAGGTGGGGATTGGAACGGAGAACCCCCTGTATCGCTTCCAGTCTCTCTGGCAGGGTGGGGTGCGAATAATGAAAAGCGCTGTACCAGGGGTGAGGCGTGAGATTGGAGAGATTATGGCGGGAAAGCTTTACCAAGGCCGTTTGCATGGCGTTCGTATCCTGGGTGGCCGCGACGGCGAAGGCATCGGCTTGGTATTCGTGAAGGCGGGAGATGAGATTCCGCAGCGGGGAGAGCAATAGGGAGAAGGACGAGAATACGGTCAGGAACAAGAAGAGGCCGACGGCGGGATTGCCCGCGATGGCCAAGCTATCGGTGGCATCGGAGCGGGAGGCGAAACCGAAAGCGGCATACAGGGGGTGCCAACCCAGGGCCATGGAGGCGAGGAAGAGCAGCGAACCCAGCATCAGGATTTGTACTGCCAGCATTATGCGGATATGCTGCCGTTTGTAATGCCCGATTTCATGCGCCAGGATGCCAAGCAATTCCGGACGCTCCATCTGCTGCAGCAGGGTATCGTACAACACGATGCGGCGGAAGCGGCCGAAACCGGTGAAGTAGGCGTTGGAATGCAGGCTGCGGCGGCTCCCATCCATGACCTGGATGGCGCCGGCGGGAAAACGCAGGCGGGCCGCCAAGGCGAAAAGGGAATCGCGCAACTCCCCCTCCTGCAAGGGCCGGAAGCGGTTGAACCAGGGCGCGATAAAAACGGGGAAGACGATCAGGAGCACGGTTTGGAGCGCCACTATTAAGACGAAAGCCCACAGCCACCATCGCGATCCGAGGGCGGGTATCAAGGTCAGCAGTCCATAGATTAGCGGCAAGCCGAGAAGGGCGGACAAAATCAGCCCTTTAAGTTGATCGCGCCAGAACAGTCCCCAAGTCATGGTGTTGAATCCGTGCTTGCCCTCGATGCGGAAGGTCGCGAACAAGGTCAGCGGAAGGTGGAGCAGCGTTTGCAGGGAGACTATGCCTGCCAGGAATATGGTGCCGCGCAAGGGTTCCTGGACCGGGATGTTTTCGAGCGCGCGGG
>JAYUVP010000153.1:0-3394 GCA_043753995.1 Fibrobacterota bacterium | reverse complement strand
GCCGCGCCGCGACATAGTCCAGTGACTCATCGGTTTAAATACGCAGAGCTGCGACACAAATAAACTTGCATGCATCACACCGGTTATGACATCCAGAATTTTCCGTCGTCCTTTGAAAGGAATCTGAAGCCCCGGCCTTGGCCTACCTCTTCGACAACCTACCGACATGAGCATTTGGAACCCTATTTTGATCCCACTCGATTGCAGGCTATTTAGGCGAAGCCGACCACCGCATGATGGGCACCTCACCTTCGCATGCCATCTCGCCAAGGGCGCTTGATCTCGAAGGTGACCGTGCCATCTAAGATCGGATACTGTCGCACCTGGGCCTTGGGTGGCCGAAGGAAATAGCGGCAAAGCATTTTCCAGTGGGTCGCATCTTGGGTTTTAGCTAGAATTCGAGGCCTGGCCCCATCACTCAAAAGGCGATGTCCGGGGAAACAGATTTGAATTATCTATTTGGATGCGGTGCAGGTTTTTAGTGACCTCCTAACTTTGGCTTACCATGAAAACCCGACCAGAACATTCGCATTTTATCTGGATTTTGGTGTTTTTTTGCGCCTATATACCTGCTTTCTCCGGCCCCAAACTGGACAACGCTAAGGTCAAGTCCCTGTACAAAGACGGGGAGTTTGAGATGATCCGAGAAGAGTTGGAAATTTTCTTGAAAAGTGCCGACTCCGACGCCAGTCGCGAAGATCGAATCACGGCCTATAAATATTTAGGTGTCGTCTACGGCACTAAGTTAGGCGGCAAACCCCAGTCCGAAACCTATTTCTTCCGCCTTCTCGATTTGGCCCCCAAGGTGAATTTGGCCGAGCTCTATGTTTCTTCTTCCGTCGACCAAATCTTTCGAGATACCCGTGAGCGGTTCATCGCCGATAAGCAGTCCGCCTCCGCCGTCGATGAATTCGGCAATCCCAAAACCGGGGGAGACGCGCAGGTCGATCCAATGGCCACGCCCAAAGGGAAACAAACCGACTCCCTGGCCCATTTTGCAACCAAAACCCCGATAAAAAATAGACCGAAGGCGCAACCCAACCTTTCCGGAAAAAAAGTAAAAGTGTGGCCTTGGGTCTTGGGTGCTGTTGTGGTGGGTGGTGGAGTGGGTCTATACCTGATGACGTCCCAAGCGACGCCCGAAGAAAATGAAACCCTTGTCGCGCCGTTTTAACAACTTGAGCCGCCGATGCAATTGAAATCCCGTCCCATCAATTGGACCGGCTATTCCATTCTTGCCTGCATTGCTTTTTTCCTCGCGGTCATTTCCAGCTGTAATGTGAGCGACCCCGTCGTATCGACCACACTCCGATTGACTCTAAACGATTCCTTGGATGTCGGTCAGGGGAAATACACCTCGGTACGCATCGACCTCTTCGATAAAGACCATCACTTTTTCAAGGAAGCCATCTTCAACGGTCCCTATGAGAAGGGCAGGGATTCGGCCACCCTGGCAAACTTACTCTTGGGCAACAATGCCCCCGACCCGCTCACCATTGAGGTCATAGCCACCCATAAAAATGGCAGTATCACCAAAATCATCATGACTATTAGCGACGGTGTCGCCTCGAGTCCGAATGTCGCCGTCTTTCCCACGACCCTCGTTTCCTCCCTCCCCAAATCCATTGACCTCCTCACGAATAACCCCCTGCTCTTCACCGTGGGCGACTCCGCCGTTGTGCTGCGCGCCTCAGTTCTGCCGCCTACCGCCGAACAAGACCTAATCTGGACGACATCCAATCCCACGGTCGCGGCCATCATCGGCAGTGACGTGGTTCAACCCGGAGTTGCGGGAAGTGCCACCCTCACCGCGACCTCCACTCGGGACACCTCGATTTATACCCGCCTCGTCGTTTTGGTATCCCCCAAGGTTTTCCATCCCGATTCAATCGTTATCAAAACACCTTCGCCTCTCAACCTGTCCCTATCCAGCACTCCCGTCGCGCTTAAAGCATTCGTATTACCTGCCAGCGCCGATCCGCGCATCGAATGGATAAGCGAGACCCCGCGTATCGCCTCCGTTGAAAACGGCAATTTTGCCCGCCCCATCGCCGTCGGCAATGCCACCCTCATCGCACGCTCGATCGAAGACACCTCGGTCATGGCCGCGCTCGCTGTCGTCGTCCAGGCAGAACCGATACCCCCCAGGGAAGTTCAAATCTCCACGGCCAATCCCTTAACCCTCACGGTGGGAGGTACTACGCCTCTTGCTGCCAACGTCATTCCCTTGGGCGCGAATCAAGCCATTACCTGGGTCTCCACCGACCCCTTGGTGGCCTCAGTCACACTCGACAATCGAGTCAAGGGCAATAAGGCCGCATCCACCACCCTCATCGCCGCCAGCGTTGCCAATGCACAGATTACCGATACCCTGCACGTTACGGTGCAAGCGGCCGTGATAAAACCTTCCTCCATCAACCTGGAAACCACCAACCCCTTGGTGCTCATCCTGGGCACGCCCAGCGTCAAGCTCAAGGCCACCATGAACCCGGCGGGAGCCAGCCAGGAAATCACCTGGGTCTCGGCTAATCCCCTCATCGCCGCTTTGGAGAACGGCGACTTCGCCGCTCCTGTCGCCCCCGGAGAGACCCAAATCACCGCAATCTCCATGGCCGACACCGCCCTGAAGGTGGCCCTCACCGTCAGGGTGCAGGCCCCCGTCATCACTCCCAAGGGAATAACCCTGCTCGTGCCCGATTCTATGAGCCTAGTTATCAACGGCCCCGATGGCGCGCTGGCCGCCAAGGTCGAGCCCGCCGGAGCCAAGCAAGACATCCTGTGGTCCATCGCCAACCCGACCATAGCCTCCCTGACCTCGAACAATACCGTCAAGGCACTCAAGACGGGGCAAACCTTCATCACCGCCAAGGTCAAGGAAGACACCACCTTGTTCAAGACCTTGGTCGTCGCGGTGGTAGAACCGGTGTTGGTGGAGGGCATCTCCATGCTCCCGTCCACCATGACCTTGTACAAGGGCGGAGGCACTGAGAAGGTAAACGTCACCCTGCAGAGCAATAGCGCTGGCGCGAAGTACAGCCTCAGCAGTTCCAATCCCCTCATCGCTTCGGTAAAATCCGACGGTACGGTCGAGGGCCTACAGGCAGGCAAGGCGACGATATCCGCTTCGCCGGTGGGCTATCCCGCCCTAATCGCCTCCTGCGAGGTCGAGGTCATTACCGATGCGCCAGTCCTCTCCCTTTCCCCGTCCAAGGACACCACCATAGCTTATGGGGGACGAGTGACCTTTAACCTGACCATAACCCAAGCCCATGGCGCGGTCGCAGAGATCAAAGCCGACCTGGACGGCAATGGCGCTTTTGACACCACGGTGCTGGGGAATGCCGTCGCCGCAACCTTTACCGCGAAATATGCCCAGGTGGGGGCGGTGAATACC
>JAYUVP010000152.1:0-18278 GCA_043753995.1 Fibrobacterota bacterium | reverse complement strand
GCGCGATTTTAAGTTTGGCCTTTGGCCAGAGTGAGGCTCTACTTGACGGCAATGTGAGTCGCGTTTTTTCCCGCTATCACGGTTTGGACTTTTTGGCCGAGGTGGGGGAGGGCCGCACGGTCTATTGGCAAACCGCCAAGGAATGGGTGAACGGCGACTCTCCGGAAAAGACCAATGAAGCGCTCATGGAATTAGGCGCCCTGGTTTGTAAGCCTCGCCAACCCCAATGCGAAAAATGTCCATTGGCGTCGACTTGTCGGGCTAAGCGGCTAAATGCCATCGAGTCCTTGCCTCCTCCCAAGGCCAAGGCCAGAACCGTAGTGAAATCCGGCGTGGCCTTGGTGATACGCGCCAAGGAAAAAATATTGCTTACCCAGCCGGCAACCGGAGAATTATTGCACGAGCACTTTTCCTTGCCCATTTTATGGGAGGCTCCCACCGAAAAAAAAGCCCTATCCCGCGCGGTAAATTTGGCCTTTCCGGATCTGCAAATAAGCGATATTGACATTGTGAAAAAGCGCGTGACCCATGCCATTACCGTTCACCGCATTCGATTGGCGGTCGCCGTGGCAGAGGCGAATTTAGGCAGGAATGGAGCCAAGGAAAAAGCTGGGCGCCGCTGGGTGCCCGCCACCGAATTACCTGAGGTCTTAGTGCCTTCCCTGGGGCGCAAGATTTGGAAGGCCGCGCAAACGGAATAGGGGACCAGAGACGGTGCGCACTCGGTTCAGCTTGGGTTAAAGCTGGGGCGACGACTCATTCCGGAATCGTTATGACTTCGCGAGGCTTGGCGCAGCAACGAAAGGCCAGGGAACGACTGGCATAATTGCCTCGCCCCGGCTTACTGCTGACAAAGGCATGACCATAAAGCAGACGGACATCCGGTTTTCCATTCACTAGGGTGGCGCTATAGCCGGGACCCGCCTCACGATTCAGGATTTTCCCCCAATCCGCTACCGGCGTATTCCTGAATTCTTTGGCATCCAAGGTGTCCGGTAAGGTATCGGACCTATTTGTATTCACGAAATTCACGGCGGCGATGGCGATGGAGGTCAACTTCACCTCTTGAACACGCTTTCCCTTGCTGATGGAGTCTTGGGTAATGCGCAAGGTGTCAACCTTATCCGTGCCCTTGGTTAAAATCAGAAGTAACGAATCCCGCAAAGGATAAACATCCGTGATGATTCGCCCGGCGGTGGAAGCCGGCAAGGGCCAGCAGCGATGCAAGTTGAATTCTGTGCCATAGGTCACCAGGATTTTCGGCACGGTGTCAATGCACTCGGGCTTGAATTTTGGCCGTACTTCCCTGGGAGTGTCGCGATTCGTGCAGCGAGCCAAGGCTTGCACTTGCCCAATAGGCAAAGTGGGTTTGAAAAAATTACCGCCGCGAAAGATATGTACGGTGGTGTCTCCCGTGGCCGGCAGGGCATAGCTATAACGAAGGGTATCGCCCGGCCATTGGCTGAGAGCGTTCGGGTCATAGGCATCCAGCACCCATTCTGAGAATTGCCCGGGCAAGTCATAGACGCCTTCCTGGGTCAGGCAGCGATTGCTGCGAAGGGACTTTTGAATGGCGGGCAAGGAGTCATTGGTGCCTTGATTGCATTCGTTCTGTAGCAAGGCGGGCTGCACCCTGTCGTTTTGGAAGCCATATATGAGGGGTAGGCTGTCATCGCTTTTGCAAGCCCTCTCCCATTGCGCTTCGCTGCAAAGGCGAGTGGAGTCTTGCGCCGAAATCTGTCGGCAAATCGAATCGGCCTGGCTCCAAGTCACCGCACTTTGAAATCGTCCTGCCGAGTCTCTATGCTCATACGGCTCAATACAAAAAGACGAGATATAAGGAGTTCGGAAATTAAAGGTTTCAGGATCGCGGGCCGCCTTTTCGTCGGCCACCGGGTTGGCACTGGTATCCCCGAAAATCATACGCCGTCCTGGCAGAGGAATATATCCCGGTGGGCATTCCAAAGTATCGCCGGAATCGGCAAAGGCAATGCCGGGCAAAGTCACCCATAGGGTGTCGGTTTGACTTAAGTGGCTGGACGAATCCACAGCTAGCAAGGTGATTCGATATCGGCTGCCAGGAGCGAGGTGAACAAGGCTATCACGATAAATGGAATCCTTGGGAAGTTTTTGGGCTATCAGGGTATCTCGACGGCTGGCAATAGAAGTGCCGACTAGCATTTCTGTTCTGAGACGGTATTCACGAATGCCTTGATCGGGATTGGGTGCCAATCCCAGTTTGCCGGTAGAATCTATGGCTAAAGAGTCTCTGCTCGGCATCCAGTGAAAGACGATTCGATTTCGGCTTACTTTCGCCGAATCCAAAATCAGGGTCGGCTTTTGCGGTTGGGTGGTATCGGTAAGAATGACGATTATTTCATTGATGGACGGCTTATTTCCCGAGCTATCCACTGGCGTGAGCTTGAATTTCAAGGTGTCTTGGGGCACCAGATTTGAAACCTTCAATGTGATCGAGTCGAGATTGGGAGGGACGGGGCGGTTATGCAAATGACCGCCATCCGGCAAGACAAAGGAATAACCCACGAATTTAGGCGTGTCATCGGAAGTAAAAACCGAATCGATATCCTGAATGGGAACGGATTTACCCGCCACCCAGTATTCCAAGGTTGGACGAAAAAGCTTGGCGCGAATGGAAGCGGACGCCCCCACCAGCTTTAACTCAAACACATAATTGCGAATGATACCGGTATCGGCTTTGGTATTAAAAATCGTGGTGGGGTCAACGGGTCGAACCCAATGCAAAACGAAGTCACGATCGGAAATGAGAATATCGGGCTGCACGGGAATTGGCGGGGCATTATCGCCGATACTGGTTATGGCGAAGCCCGGCAATCCCGCGGAGTGATTTCCGTCATAAATTGGGTAAAGATTGAAGTAAATGTTGCGGGCTAAATCGGCATTCCCAAGGGTGTCCAAAAGCAAAATACGGGGATTGTTCAAATCGAGAGTGTCTTGGCCTTTAGGGTCCGCGCTTATGGCAAAAATGAGCGAGTCGGTGGGCCCTTTATTTCCGAGGATAATCACGCTAGCCAAGTCCGATCGCTTGACTATGGCATTCCAAAACGAGGCGGTATCGACAAGGCCATAAGGAACCGAATCCAAATAAAGGCGATAGCCCACAAGCCCGGCAGTGTCGCTGGGTTCATCCCAGGAAAGGCGAAATTTTCTGGCTTGCTGGCAGGCTTGGGTCGAAGGAAAGTTCGGGGCTGGGCTGAGGCAAATGGAATGGTTATCGGGCAGGGTGTCTATATGCACCCCAGACGGTCGCTTTCCATATTCGGTGGGGTTATTACGGTCGCTGGTTGGGCAGCCAATCAGCAGCAGGGACGCGAGAATAAAAAAGGCAAGGCGCAGGGTCATTTCGCGGGCGAAAATAAGAAAGGCCGACCTTGAAGGCCAGCCTTTGCGAAAAACAACCGAAGGAGCGACATTTCGCCCCGCGGCAGGGAACTCAATTCGCGGCAGGGTGCGGATAAACGCTGACCTTTTGCCGTTGGCGAGTTTTGTTCTCAAACTTCACCACGCCTTCAATCAGGCTGAAAATGGTATAGTCGCGGCCCATTCCCACATTTTCACCAACATGCCAATGCGTGCCGGTTTGGCGCACAATGATATTGCCGGGAATGACGGTTTGGCCACCATACATCTTGACGCCGCGGTATTTCGGATTCGAATCGCGATTATTGCGGGTACTGCCTAGACCTTTTTTATGTGCCATGGTCGATTTCCTTGATGAGTCGTACTGGGCTGGCCTTTAGGCGGCAGCGGCAGCAGCGACCTTTTCCTTGCGGGTTGGGCTCTTGATCTGAACTTTCATGGCCTGCAAGGCCTTGGCGCGCTTGTGGGCGCGCTCACGAACGATGGCGTCGACACTTTGCGTGTCGGCACCCGCGGCGATTTCAGTGACGAGAACTTCGGTAAAGTCCTGGCGATGACCCTTGGTCAAGCGATAGCGCTTGCGGCGTTTGCGCTTGAAAACAATGATTTTGTCATCGCGGTCATGCTGCAATACTTCAAGTTTGACGAAGGCGCCAGCGACCTTGGGTTGGCCGAGTTGCACCTTATCGCCTGAAGCGAAAAGCAAAACGTCGCCAACCGTCAAAATGTCGCCAACCTTGGCAGTCGCTTGCAATGGCACACGTACGGTTTCACCAACCGTCACCTTGTGCTGGAAGCCGCCGTATTCAATCACGGAGTAGATGGATGGCATGGATGTGCCTGACCTGTCTGAAAAATGGAGGAGAGGCAAATTAACAAGCTTTGCTCCAGGTTTAAAGGTCAGAGTCATTATTGGGGAAGATAACTGCGTACCGCTTGCACTTTTTCCCCATAGAGGGGGTTTTCAGCATAGGCCGCTAAATATTGATGGCTGGCCTGAATAAGGGCGATGCGATTTTCTTCGCTGGGTTCGGCTTGAAAAAGTTTGAAATTGAGGCGCCAGGCCCAAAATAAGGCGTTTTCTGCAAAAACACGGCGGTCCACTAAATGAGGAGATTGCTTATAAAGTCCGGCCAATTCACTACGGAATTTGGCTTGGGCGGCCTCTTGCTCCATGACCCAGCGCATGCGCAAATACCGCAAATCGACGGATTTGGGATTCCCTTGTAATCTCAAGGAGAGTTCGCTGAAAACGCTGGTATCTCGGGCGCGAATGCGATTTTGCAGGGAGGTCAAAAGCTCCAAAGTCAAAGGTTCTCTGGCCTGCTCAAGAGTTAGGCCCATTTGGGTACCCGACTTTTGGGCTAGTTCAATCCGAAGGGAGTCTGAAAGATTTTGAATGGCTTTGGCGGAGTTTTTGTTGCTGCTTCCTGGCGTCGATTTTGCCGATTTGGTGGCCGGTTTTTGTCGGTCCATGGGATTCGATTCTTGGGCTTGAGAATCGGCGCTTTGAGGTTCAATGCGTTCCAATGCGGCAAAGCGTATCGACTTTCGATTTTCCGAATCCTTGCCGCGAACATTCAGCCAGAGAAAGAGGGCCACTAAAATCAGCATGGCCGTGGGCAGAAGTATCCACCCAATCCCGACCTTGGATTTAGGACGAGAGATTTCCAAGCGCACGGTACGGGGAGCATAGGGGGGAGGCGTTTCTTGCACGTCCCCACCGCCTTGGGCCTTGGTCTCGGCGGCCAGGGCAGAGGACTTGGGGCGAAACTCCAAGGGTGTCACCGATGTCACCTTGGCGCGGGAGGAGCCTTCAGGAATTCCTTGCTTAAGGACGGTTGTTTCGGCGACCGGTCTAAGTGCCTTAATGGTTTTATTAAGTCGCAATACCCTTTCGTGCGGCGTTATTTTCGGCGAAAGGCTTTGGTAAAACTCCTGGAATAAAGGACGCAATTCGGCAGCATCGCGGAATTGCCGGCCTTGTTCATTCAGGGGCAAATTGACATCAAACCAAACCACCATGCGCTCGATGAGTGACAAGGCCTGGGGAAAGGCCTTTTCCACCTCCTGATAAAGCTTGTGATAATTGCGCTGATCCAAAATATTGACCAAGATTTCCGGGGCCATTTCCCCGCGGAAAGGCAATTGGCCCAGAAGCAATTGGGCATAGAGAACGCCTAAGGCATGAATGTCATTTCGCGTTTCGGAGTAATCACTCCAGAATGCCTGCTGGGCGAGAGCCTGCTCCTGGGATTGGGCCCGCTGCAAACGCGGCTTGCTCATATACGGTAAGGTGCCTATTAGGCTTTGATTCAGGGTCACCATTTCCGCTAAATCGGTTTTCGCGGTGCCGAAGTCGATGAGCACAACCTTGCCTTGTTCATCCCCATGCTGGCCAAGAATCAAATTGCCAGGGGCAATGTCGCGATGTGCCACGCCATTCACCTCGCGTCCAGGCAAGCGCACCTTGGCCTCATGGGCATAGGCCAGAGGTTCCAAGGTCGAGGCGATGATGGCCGTCGCGGTCAGGGGATCAAGCAAAGAGGGCCAGGTCAAGCCGGTTTTGCCCTGTTCGTTTTTCAGGCTTTCCAAGGTTTCGCGCAGGCTATAGCCTTCGACGAAATCAAGGACCATATAACGTCGGCCATGATATTCGCCTTGGGCTCGCAAGGTCACGATTTGAGGATGCTTCAGGCGGGAGAGTATTAAGCCTTCTTCGAGAAAGGCTTTGAGCTGTCTTTCGGCCACGGCATCGGTGCCGATCAAGTCGTGACTGACCTTGAGGACGCGATGGGCTTGCAACTCTTCGTCGAAAGCCAAATAAGTTGTGCCATAGCCCCCCCGGCTCAGGGGCTTAAGCACGCGGCATTTTTCAATGCGCTGGCCAACAAAGGGGTCCGTGTTCACAGGCTTTTGGAGCGCGGTCGAGGCGCCAGGGAAATCAGTGGTAGACGCCGGCTTCGGTCGAATCGATATAGTTGGCCGACTTGAATTTCACCTTATACTTCGCCGCCAAGGACTGCAAATAAGTGCGCAATTCTTTACCGGTTTTCATGGTTTTTTGACTCATGAGCATTTGGGCAATGGCGAGCTTATAGCTCTCAAATTTGCCGTCATTGCGCTCGGTGAGAATGACCAAATGCCAACCCAGGGGGGTGCGGAAAACCGGGGAGAGAGCTCCGACCTTGAGCGGCTTGACCTGTTTGCTGAAATCTTGATGAAAGTCGCTTGGCTTGAAACGATTCAAGTCGCCACCGGCTTTCTTTTCCGGACCTTCGCCGAGTTGCGAGGCGGCCATCAGAAACTTGCGCAAAAGGAGAAAGGGAGCGGCGCTGTCCTTGATTAACTCTTTGCGCAGGCCTTCGAGCTGATCGCGCTTACGATTGGATTCGGCGGTGGAAAGTTCTTTCGGTGCATTGAGCAGAATTTGGCAGGCGCGTAAGGAATCATTGACGGGGAAAAGCGCTTTGTTCCCATTGAAAAACTCTTCGGCTTCCTTGTCGGTGGGCATGGCGAGCTGCCCCACGCGGGAGTTGAGCAATTTATCGGCCTTGAGCTGCCGAATCAATTTGACCTTGAGGGCTTTTTCATCTTCGCCCGTTTGCTTTAGCGCGGCTTCAAAGGCCTTGGCATCCGGGAATTTGCCGCGAAAGGAGAGATAGGCCGAATCGACGTCTTTGTCGCTGATGACGAGGTTTTGCTTTTTCGCTTCTAGATCAAGCAATTCCTGCCCAATCAAATTGGTGGCTACCAATTTTTCGAGATTGGCGCGGTCATTCGGCCCACCCGGTTGGCCTTGAACTTCCCGTGCTTTAATCATCAGATTCACCAGGGTGTCGATTTGCACTTTTTTAATGCTGGCTGCCCCCACGGTGATGACGACCGAGTTCGGGGACAGCTTGCTCGATCCTGAGGAGCCTTTCGGGGCCGCCGCAGGTTGGCTGGCGCAAAGCATGCCACTGACCAGGGAAAATGCGCATAATGAGGATAATGAAGGAATGGCCTTAAACATGGTTCCGTCCGGGGATGGCCCGCGCCCTTCTTTTGAGCATGGGTCGAAGGTGGGACAATCTACCAATTCGAGTTTTGACCTAGTGGTGGTCGGCGGCGGCATCAATGGCGCCGCTTTGGCGAGGCTTGCGGCTTTTCAGGGTCTCCGAGTCGCGCTTTTCGAAGCGGGAGACTTCGGACAGGGCGCCAGCAGCAATACCTCCAAGCTCTTGCATGGCGGCCTGCGTTATCTCGAAACCTATGACTTCGGCCTGGTACGTGATGCTGTGCGCGAGCGCTCACGCTGGCTGCGCCTGGCGCCCCACTTGGCCGAGGAAAGACGCTTTCATTTTCCCCTCGTGCCCCAGGGTCGGCATGGTCGCTTTCTCATCAAATGCGGCATGATGCTTTATGATGGCTTGGCCGGGTCCGAGCATTTGGGCGGCCATCGCTGGTTAGGCCCGCAGGCCTTTGCGGCTTCGGAGCCGGGCTTTTTGCCCAAAAGCCGGCAAGGCGCCTATGCCTATGCCGATTGCGTCATGGACGATGCCCGACTTTGCCTAGAAACCATACTGGATGCCGAAAGCTTGGGGGCTTCGGTGCACAATTATCACCAGGTGACCGGCATGCAGGAGGAGGGAGGACGGGTCGAATTCACCGTCCTCAATCGCCTCACTGGCCGCGAGCAAGTAGTACACGCCCAGCGCGGGGCGGTATTAGCCGGACCCTGGACCGACCAATTTGTCCGACAGGCGGCGGGGCAAAACACGCAGTGGGTGAGACGTAGTCAAGGCATCCATTTGATTGTGGATGGGTTGTCGGCGCGCGAATGCCTGATTTTGCCGGTACCCAAAAGCCCGCGCTACTTTTTTGTGATTCCCGATGGCACAGGCTGGCATTGGGTGGGAACCACCGAATACGAAATTCCCGGAGATATCCCCGAATCGCCCGTGCCGACGGCACAGGAAATCGAAGAATTGCTGGACTTGCTCGGTCTTTATTTTCCCGAGGATAGGCCGCGCCTCCTGGGCACCTTCGTCGGGGTGAGACCTCTGGCCAAAGCCAATCGCAGTTTGACCGCGAAGCTATCGCGCGAGCATGCCATTCACAAAATCGGCGAGCGTCTTTTTTGTGCCGTAGGTGGCAAATACACCACGCATCGTCCCTTGGCGATGGA
This sequence comes from Fibrobacterota bacterium, assembly GCA_043753995.1. Lineage (GTDB taxonomy): Bacteria > Fibrobacterota > Fibrobacteria > UBA11236 > UBA11236 > JAYUVP01. Next base: position 9,709 of record JAYUVP010000152.1, on the reverse strand, counting down.
TTTATTTCGCCACATGCTGGGCAAAGGGGCAGTGAAGCGCTCCCTGGATTCGCGCCCATTGCCGGGAGCTTGGGCCAATGCGAATGACAAGTCCAAGCTGATATCCGATTTGCAAAAGCATGCCTTCGCCTCTCCAGAGCTGATTGCCGCCTGGTGCCGGCGTTATGGCATTCGGGCCCGCGCGGTTGCGGCCGCGGTGAGCACAAGCCCCGAAGCGCAAGAGGTCTTGCCCGGTAGCGCCACGGTATTGCGTGGGGAATTGGATTTCGCCATCGCCCAGGAGCATGCCCGAACTCCCGTGGATTTTTTCCGCCGCCGAACGCGTTTGTTTTTCACTCCCGACGGCGGATTGTCGGCACTTCCGATGGCGCGCGGAGTTTTCGCTTCTGCCTTTCCCGGAGCGGAAAAAATGTTGGGTGAAACAGCAGATTATCCAGCGTATTTGAGGCGTTACCGTCACTTGGCGGTGGCTCCCGGGGAGCAAAAGGAATGAAAGCAAATACGTGGCGTTTTGCTCATCGCGGCTCACACTGGAATCAAGTTGAAAATTCCCTGCCAGCCTTCGAGGACGCCTATGAGGCCGGATGCGATGGGGTGGAATTCGATGTACAGCTTAGCCGGGACGGTATTCCGGTGATTTTTCATGACGACGACCTGAAGCGATTGGCGGGCAGAGGGGAATCGATTTTCGATTTGGATGCCGCCGAATTGCGGGGGCTTACCCTGCGGCAAAACGGAAAGACAGCACCGCTGCCCACATTCGAAGAATTCATGCGGCGTTCCGGGGAGCGCCGGTTTTATCTCGAATTGAAAGTGCCACAGGCCAAGGTTACGGACAAAACCTATTTGGATGCGCTGGCGACCGCGTGCATTTCAGCACTGCAATTGGCCAATCCCCATCCCGAAACCTTTTTAGCGAGCTTTCACCTTCCTCTCATGGAACAACTGCAAAGAGAAAGCCGCTTTCCGAATCTCGGTGCGATTTACGAGGACGAGGCACAATTCGCACGGGTCATGGGCTTACCCACCCATCATCCCCTAAAGCATTTGCGCTATCACAGCTTGGAATATGCCATTTGGCTGCGGAGGCAGGAAGCGGGTTTACCGCTACCTGCTCCGAATCATATCTTGGTTTGGGGCCTACACGGCGATTCCGCTTTTGCCAAGGCCGAGCAGGCCGGACTTGCCGCAGTGGTGGCCGACGACGTCGCAGGCATGTTACGGGTGATCAAAAAAGGCTGAAAACCGACTGCCTTAAATCAAGAAGGCGAGCTTGCCCTGCGGGCTCCACACGCAAGGCGAGACCTTGGCTCACGAATTCGCTGATGTCTTCACCATCCAGTTGGGCGAATTCGGAATTTTCCAGGGTCACTTCCAATTTTTCGGCTTGTCGCAAGGGAAGCCAGCGTCTTAGCCAGCGCGTGGCCCGAGGCCAAAGCTTAGAGACAGCCATCATGAGTAAGTAATGGCGCAGTCGGCGTATGACCAGCACTTCGAGGCGGCGATCGTCGCTTCGGCCTTCAGGAAAGGGCTGCGATCCCGACGCATAGGAATTGATATTGGCAATGATGCAGCACTTGGCTCCCGCCAAGGGAATTTCTTCTTGGCGACCCCGCCGCCATACGCGCAATACCGCGCCCGAGGGCATGCGATAGCTGGCGCGCGTGAAAAATGCCTTTACATAATAGAGCTTGTTGAAGAAGGCTCCCTGCGGGATTTTGCCATGCTTGCGGGCCTGATCGAAATCATGAAGTATGGCCGCGTCCATGCCGAGGCTGACATAGGAGGCGAGGGTCTTTTCGCCATTCACCTTCCATAAGTCGAATCGAATGGCCGGAGCCTTGAGCAGGCGTTGCACGCAGGCGAGCAAGCCTTTTTGATCGTAGACGTGAAACACTCCAAGCGACCGGCCGAGATCATTGCCCGTACCCAATGGGATAAGGCCGATTTCAACATCCTTGCGCTTGCGATATCGCAGCCGACTCAGCACGAAACCGATGGTGCCGTCGCCACCCACGGCGATGACGCGTTTGGCTGAGGCCAAAAGCCTGTCGGTTTGCTCCTCAAGTTGGGAGGCTTCGGTGAGTTCGGCCACCCAGCTCTGGCGCGACACTCCGAAGCTGTCGAGTATTTCCGGAAGGTGGCGAAATACGGAACGGCCGATGCCGCCTCCGCTCACGGGATTGATTAGAAAGGCGAATTCGCGGACTTCGGCGATGGGTTCCGCTTCAGTTGGCATTGAAGCCTCGCGAAATGCGCACCAAAATGAAGTCCTTAAACCGCACGAAATATTCACGCACGGGAAAGGTGGATTCATCCGTGGTATCCGCCGCCGGCAAGCCGTAAACCGTGAGGCCTAGGCGATTGCCGACATATAAGCCCCGTGGCAAATGAAAAGGCTGGGTCACCAGGGCAATGCGACGCAAGGCGAATTCACGCCGGCAATGCAGCATGGTCACATAGGTGCTACGCCCGCCATCGTCCTGAAGAATGCGCGCCGGGCTGAGACCATTACGTCGAGCATATTCAATCATGGCTTGGGTTTCGCTGTAGCCACCCTTGATGGCATGGCCCGAGACCAGCAACTTAGCATTGGGACGGATTTGCAAGGCCCGCAGGGCCATGGCCATGCGCTGTTCCAAAACCGGGGAAAGCCGGCCGCTGCGGTAGACACTGGCCCCGGGAACCACGACAGCCTCTATGTCTTCGGGCAAGTCCTTGGGATCGGAAATGGTCATTCTTTTGCCGACGACTTCGATATAGGCGCTAATCACCCAAAGCATGGCCGCTAGAATTAAAAGCAAGACGGAAAAGGTTTTGAGGCTGCGCATGCGGGATTAGCCCCGGCTTCAAGAGCCTTGCAAGTATTGGTCTTTGACAGTCACATATTTGTGGGCGAGTTGCAATAGCGAGTCGACTTCTTCAGGCCGCAAGGGCCGAAGCACCTTAGCGGGATTGCCCATGATTAACGAGCCGGCGGGATAGGTTTTGCCCTTGGGTAAAAGACTGCCCGCGGCGACGAGGCAGTCATCGCCTACCACACAGCCATCCATGATAATAGCGCCCATGCCCACGAGAATGCGACTGCCCAGAGTGCAAGCATGAATGGTGCAGCCATGACCCACCGAGACATCCTCGCCAATGATGACGCCGATATCTGAGGCTAAGTGAACGGTGGTATGATCTTGAATATTACTGCGCGCGCCAATCGTGATGGAATGAATATCGCCCCGTAGCACGCACTGAAAGAAAACCGATGCATCATCCCCCAAGGTGACTTGGCCAATGATGTCGGCGCTCGGGGCAATAAAAACCCGCTCACCGAGCTTGGGACGATGATGAAGATAGGGGTGAAGCATGGCCCCTGAAGTGCCTTGGCTTAGGCGCCGCGGATTTGCGAAAAGGCCGGGTATTCGACCACTTCGCTAGGCTGAAACCAATAAGCGATTTCGCGCGCCGCGCTGGCTTCGGAGTCGGAGGAGTGCACGATATTCTCGCCGGTATTGGGCGCAAAGTCATAGCGAATGGTGCCGGGTTGGGCATTTTTCGGATTGGTGGCGCCATTCATGGCGCGCACGGCTTCGACTGCTCTTTCGCCATGCAAAGCCACGAGGACAACGGGGCCGGAAGTCATGAAAGCCACGAGTTCACCGAAAAACCCGCGCTCCTTGTGCTCGGCATAAAAGCCTTCGGCTTCGGATTTCGAAAGGGTTTTCAATTTCATCGCCGCCACGGCCAAGCGTGATTTTTCGAAACGCGCCAGGATTTCGCCAATCAGTCCGCCTCGGACGCCATTGGGTTTGATGATCAAAAGTGTGCTTTCCATGGCCGTTAACTCTCTCGTGAAGGATAAATGCCGCTATTTGCTGGCAAGGGGCAGCAAGTTAGCAAATCCCCTGCGGGCCTATGGTTATGGCTTTGTTACATTCCCATGCGTCCAGCGGATTTAGCTCAGTTGGTAGAGCTCCTGCTTCCCAAGCAGAGGGTCGTCGGTTCGAATCCGATAATCCGCTCCAATTTTTTTTGCCGCGTCTCTCCGAATACCGAGCCAAAAAAAATCGCCCTCTCCGGATTTCGAAGAGGGCGATTACGGTCTTGTGACCTATTCTGCGATTTGGGTGGTGGAGCCAAGCGGAGTCGAACCGCTGACCTCTTGCATGCCATGCAAGCGCTCTACCAAACTGAGCTATGACCCCAAAGGCGGGGCGAAAGATTAGGAAACCGAGGCGAATTTGCCAAGGGCATCCTGTCAGGGTTTCGTCGAACCGACTTGCGGTTTTGACGAATCTAAGAACTGGGCCTTCGGCCAAAGTTTATCCCCTTCGAGCAAGGCCGTATGTAAGCGAGAGCGATCGGCGATTTCATCCCATTCCGGCTCGGTCTGAGGTGGGTGCATTTTGCCGTCACCTTGGAGATTGTTGTGCTCGCCTTTATCGGCTAGCGCATCAAACCGTTCAAAACCCTGCTCGCGGGGATGCTCCCCCAAGGGGCCATGCCATCGTTGATTTCCGCGTTCCAACATTCCCTGGCCATCGCGCAATATCAAGGCGTCCTTGCTTTCGCCATGGGAATGCAAAAGGCTGTGACCCATGAAGTGATTGGCATCGTTGATACCCGCGAGATCAAGCACGGTGGGCCCAATGTCGACTTGGCTGGCGATGGAAGAAATCGCACCTGGCTTGGGTAAGCGGGCATGCTGGCCAACCAGGACAAAGGGTATCCAAGTCGATTCAGTGTATAGGCCATAACCGATGGTGGATGAGCCATGCTCGCCCAAGGGAAAACCATGATCGCCCAGGATGATGAAGACCGTACGATCAAACCAAGGTTCGGTTCGTATGCGAGTGAAGAAGCGTCCCAGGGCGGCATCGGTATAATGCATGGTCGCGGTCATGCGTTCTTGCAAGGAGGCATCGCTTGGGGACGGCTTTACACCGGCGACGGGATTGAAGGGATAATGATTGGTTTTACTCATCGAGGCAAGAAAAAAAGGCTGGCCTGAATTCAAGCTGTCGTGCATCCACTGAGCCATGTCGTCGAGCATGGCCGCGTCATTTTCGCGGCTACGATCATAACGCACGCCTTGATACCACTGTCTGAGCCAAGGGGTTTGATTGTCCCAGGCGGGATCGGCCGCAGAGAAAAATTGAGTCCGATAACCATGGCGTCCGAGCACGGCGGGAAACCCCTGATTGGCCATGGTGGTGAAGTCGCTGGAAATAAACCGTGTGGGATGCTGCACAATGCCGAGATGGATGGCCATAAGCGCATTGATGGTAGGCAGGCCGCCGACACTGAAGCGCGTCCAGAAGGACCCTTGCGCCGCCAGGGAATCGAGGACCGGTGTCGCGGAGGCCGTGGCGCCAAAGGGTTTGAGATGGCCGCAATGCATAGCGCGATGCGATTCGAAAATGAGCAAGACCACATTGACGGGATTTGCATCCACGCCATCGCAGTCCTGGTCAAGTCCGTCCCCGGGAATATCGATGGCACTGGCATGCTTTTCCGGTTCGGCGCAAAACTGCTCGTGGCGCTGCCGGAAATAAGGATGTTCGAGATTGGGGAAAACCCAAGCACCATCGCCTTGCTGATTTTGCCAACGCGCCTGATACTCGCGCGCTAGCCGGTCCCACTCTGCGGCGGGTAGGGCATCGGCCTCGGGGCGCATGAGGCCTATCCATGCCGTATCGACAAAGGGTTGTAGGCGCTTCATACGAAAACCGCCGGGCCAAATCACATTCAGGTAAAGCCAGGTGATCAAGGCCGTGAACAAAAGCCAGAAAACCGGCTTGCCGTGCAGGCGATGGTCTTTCAGCCAAGAGATGCGACGTCGTAGTATGGCATGCATCCAAAACGAAAAAGGAATGCATCCGAGCACCAAGAAATAGGGCAAATAACGTATGGAGCGATCGTCGGCCACAAATCGCAGCACTTCGCGAATGGAGGCGGTATTGCCATAGGTCCCCAGAAAGGATGGATCGAGATGCATGCCCAGAAACCGCAAGGTTTCATGATCCATGACGGTGAAAACAAGCAGAACGGAATGTGCCGCTACCAGAAAAATCCAGGCGGCCATGGATAATGCAGCAAACCAGGAACCCAACAATAAGACGGGCAGGGAATAGCCGAAAATCCAAAGAAAGTCGATGCTGAAAGCGTGAAAAGCATACCAGTCGGCCTTGCCAACCAAGGGCAAGCCATAAGCATCATGGCGCAAAAGCAGGGCAAGTCGCAAAATGCCGTGGGTGATAAAAACGGCAAGCAAATAGCCCAACATGCCCTGGGCTTGATAGGCGCGCTTACCTTGCCAGGCGGAGGCGAATCGGGACCACGCAGCTAGGGAATGGAGGCGAACCCATTGGAAAATATGCATCTCGGGAAAAATAGACCTAAGGGGGCTCCGGAGCTTAAAGCAAATTCACCAGCACCGAAAAATCGCTTTCGCCCAAGCCTTTGGACATGCCCTCTTCATAAACGGTTTTGAGGGTTTGCAATTGCGGCAATCGCAAATCAGCGGAGTCTTCTAGGGCCAAGCGCAAATCTTTATTCATGTGCTTAAGCGAAAATTGTGGGGCGAAGTCGCGGTTTTTCAGGGCGGGTTGCTTGAGATCGCTGAGTCCGGAGCGTGAGCCATTGAGTTGCAAACCTTCGAAGAAGGCTGCATCCGAAAGTCCTTGGCTGCGAGCGAAATGCAGGCTCTCGCTCAAGGCCTGCATCACCATGGCCATATTCATATTCATGGCCAATTTCAGGACGCTGGCGCTGCCTATGGCACCTATGGGCAAAAGGTGGGCAGCGATTTTTTGCAGGACAGGGCGGGCATTTTCGATATCTTCGTTTTCGCCTCCCAGGTAAAAAACGGTTTTCCGATTCTCCGCAGCGACCTTGCTCCCGGTGAATGGCGCTTCTAGAAATCGTGCGCCGGTTTTTTGCACTTGCTCGGCGAACTTTAAAGTCCAAGCTTTGGAAATGGTGCTGCATTGGATCACCATTTGTCCGGCTTTCAGCACCGGCACTATGGCCTGTAAAACCTGCTGCACCGCAGCCGGATCCGCCACCACGATGAAAATGAAGTCGGCGCCTAACGCGGCCTGGGCTGCGTCAGGAACAAATCCTGGAAAAGATTTCGGAGTCCGATTCCAGGTACGCACTTCAAGGCCGTCGGCTTGAAGATTACTCGCCCAGCGCGAACCGATAATGCCCAAACCTAAAATGGCAACTGACATGAATGCTCCTGAGAATGCTGCGGGCGTGAAACGCCCTTAATGGGAACCTTGAATAGATGTCCTGGGCTGATACCAAGAATCCCGCTCGACGGGCTCACGCCCTCGGCTGCGTATGCGGGCCTGGAGATCGGTCGAGGTCAAGGTGGGATGATGTTCAGCGCCAGCCATGCTGTAAATGCGGGTGGTGTCGTCGACGGTACCATCGAGGTCGTCCACGCCATAGTCGAGGGCCTCGGTCGCGAGATCGATTCCGAGCATGACCCAATAAGCTTTGAGGTGGGGAATATTATCGAGATAGAGGCGCGCGACGGCATAATTGCGCAAATCTTCCTCGGCACTCACCTCGGGTAAATGGCTGATGGCATTGTTTTCATTGCGATAGCGCAGGGGAATGAAGGACATCAATCCACCAGTGCGATCTTGCAAATCACGCAGGCGCGTCATGTGATCGATGCGATGGCGATAGGCTTCGACATGCCCATAAAGCATGGTGGCATTGGACTTTAGGCCCAGGCGATGCGCCGCTTCATGCACTTCCAGCCAAACATGGGCTGGCGCTTTGCCACCCGCTATGCTGCGTCGCACCTCCGGATCGAAAATCTCGGCGCCTCCGCCGGGCAGGGAATCCAGGCCAGCGTCCTTGAGACGTTGTAAGGTGGCTTCCAAAGTCAATTTGCTTTTGCGCGCGAAGAAGGCGATTTCAACGGCGGTGAAGGCCTTGACATGAATATCGGGCCGCCGACTCTTCACAAAGCGGCAAAGCTCCTCGCCGTATTCCACGCCGCGATCGGGATGCACTCCGCCGGTGATATGCACTTCGGTCAAGGTACCGACGGGGTATTGCGCCATCTTTTGCTCAAGAATCTCAAAACCATGGTCCCAGGCGCCCTCTTCCGCCGTCGTTCCAGGCTTGCGATAAAAAGCGCAGAACTTGCAGCTATAAACGCAAATATTGGTGGGCTCGAAATGAATATTGCGATTGTAAAATGCCGCTTCGCCGACGCGCCCGCTGCGCGCCGTATTCGCCTGATTTTGTAGCCAGGCCGTGGGGGCCTGCTCAAAAAGCCAAAGGCCTTCCTCGGGGGAAAGGCGAATACGAGAGGCGATTTTCGCCGCCAAGGCCTCCAGGGAAATGGGAGCTGGGGACGTGGCTTGCATGGCCTCAAAGGGATGGCTATCCGGCATGGAGCAAAGGTACCAAGCAGGGAGAAATCGTCAGCGTGCTATCTTTGCCCCTCCCTGAAATTGAGGTAAAGCCATGGCCGACAAGGTCGAAGACTTAACAGTGAACTTCAGCGATGAAGAAGGCACCTTGCTTTGCAAGGAGCTGGACAAGGTGGTACTCACCAAGGGAACCTGGTCGACGGTGATGTTCATGCACCAAGATTTCGACAAGGCAAAAGGGGTTTTCAAAGCCCCGAAGTTTTCCATTCGTCGCTATCAGAAGCGCAATGGCGAGTATCGCCAGCAAAGCAAATTCGTGGTTTCCTCGGCTGGCCAAGCCAAGCAAGTCGCCGAAATCCTCGTGCGCTGGGCCGATGCCCAGACCGTCGAAGGCGGAGTCGACGAGGAAGATTAAAAGCACATGGCCATTCGCTTTCATGTCGATGGACCTTGGGATTTGCCGGGCCGGGCCTCCTTACTGAGTCTCGCTCGGACCGTTGCAAAAACCGAAAAGCTTAAAGAAACCGTGGCCGTGGTTTTTTGCGATGATCCCTGGGTGAGGCAGCTCAATAAAACCCATCGCGGACTCGACAAAGTGACCGATGTTCTCTCCTTTCATTATGGTGAAAGTGATTTACTCGGTGAGGTTTATGTGGCCATACCTCAGACCCAAAGGCAGGCGCCACGGTGGAAAAACAGCTTTGAAAATGAGTTAAGGCGGGTGGTGGTGCATGGACTTTTGCATCTCGCCGGCTTTGATCACATGACGGCCTCCGACCGAAAGGTCATGCGACAACGTGAAGACAGCTATTTAAAGCCTCGAAATTCACCTAAAAAGCCATAATCCAAGTTTTAGTTTTGTTTTTTGAGGTTAGAGAAGCGACAAATGTCGGGTTTTCAGTCTTTAGGCTAGGGTATTATATTCCTGCCTCCAGGGACTTCTGACCAAATCGACCTATTTCCATGCTTTCCCCCTCAAACCCATTACCCACCCTGATACAATTCCGTGGACCCTGAATCTCCCAGCGGCTCGTTGCCTTTCTTCCTAGTCCTAGTCCTCGCGAGCGGACTTTTAAGTGGACTGCGAAATGTTTTAAGCCATTATCAAAGGCAATACGACTCTCTTCAAAGCAATCGCGGAGAGCGGCCTTCCGACGCCGACAGCATTGAAAAAGCGCATCATGCTTGGCATCGACCTGGCTTTTTCGAGTCGCTGAGCCTAGGCCGTTACCTCATCGATTTATTCGCTGCCTATCAAGGCCTTTTCTTTTTTCATTCCCTCGGCATGGGTTGGGGCGCTTCTATGGCTTGGACCTTTG
>JAYUVP010000151.1:0-9594 GCA_043753995.1 Fibrobacterota bacterium | reverse complement strand
CTCGACATGGATCTTCTACGACCTTAGTTTGATATCCGAGGCGGGAATGCATCCCCCACCGGAGGAACCCATGAGTCACTTGATAATTCTTTTCGTACTGACAAGCCATTCCATCAAAGGCAGCACCGGCGCGCCTACCGGGTGGTATTTATCTGAGGCCGCTCATCCCTGGAAGGTATTGCATGACGCGGGCATGCAGGTGGAGTTCATGAGTCCGAAAGGTGGTTTGCCCCCGGTGGATGGCTTTGATTTGAAAGACCCCGTCAACAAGGAGTTTTGGGAGAATGCCTCCGTGCAAAGCGGACTGAAGAATACGCTTACACCAGACAAGGTCGACTTTCGGAAATACGCGGCCATTCATTTCGTGGGCGGCCACGGGACCATGTGGGACTTTCCCGGCAATGCGGCTATGGCCAAAATCGCGGCGGGAATTTACGAGAACAAAGGCGTGGTTTCCGCGGTTTGCCATGGACCGGCGGGGCTGGTGGATGTAAAGCTTTCGGACGGCGCTTACTTGGTGAAAGGAAAACGGGTCGCGGCCTTCACCAATGACGAGGAGGCTGCGGTGGGATTGACGCGAGTGGTCCCCTTCCTACTTGCCGATAAGCTCAAAGAACGCGGCGCTATTCACGTGCCCGCGGAAAAGTGGACGGACAATGTTCAAGTGGATGGACGGCTGATCACCGGACAAAATCCCCAGTCGGCCAGCACGGTGGGTAAGAAGCTGGCGGAATTGCTACGACCGTGATTCTCCGAATCCATTACCACGGTGTAGAAGATCGCACCACCAGAGTTCCTTCATAATGAATGGTGCCGCGGCTTGGCTTGCTCGGCAGTAAAACCTGCCTCACCATGGCCCGGGCCATGGCTGGGGCATCAAATCGAAAGCTGGTGATTCCGCGACGGAAGGCCTCACGCGTATCGTCGAAGCCGATCAAGGCGAGGTCATTGGGCACGGCCATCTTTTTGGCTGCGAGCCAATCCTGGCAATGCAGGGCGATCTTATCCGAAGACGCTATCCATAGGGTGGAGCGCGAGGCTATAGCTTTTTCGAGAACGGAGTCAAACTTTTCAAAGAGTCTTTGGTATCCAATGGCTTCGAAAATGGGTTGCAATAATTCGGTATCGTGGGTTTGTATGCCGAGACCTTTTAGGTTCAGCTTTTTATACATGCTCTTATCCTGCCACACTTCGGTTTGAAAATCCCATTCGGACATCCAAGGACCTAGCGCTTCATGCAAGCGCGTGGTGTCGGGCAAGCCTTTTTTTATTCCGTCCAATCGATTCCGAGACCATTCGGCACCGTGAAAAGGAGATATCCAGGCGATGCGCTGGTGGCGGCGCACCACGGGATGTTGCGCCAGAAGCTTACCCGCCTCTTTGCCATAGGACATGTCATGATATCCGAGCCAAGGCGAATTTTGTGATATTTGTCCCGGTGTAAGTTGTGGGTTTTCGAGCCACACGGCAGAAGGCAAATTGGCGCGATGCAGTGCGGAGAGCAGGGCATGGGGTTTCTGTAAATGCCAAGTCGAGACAATGGCGCCGAGCGGCTTGTTTCCGGAAGACGGTAGCCTTCCTTCCCAAGCCAAATGAACCGTATGCAAATCATTGCGCATGGCTTCGGATTGGATTTCTCTCCAGAATTCCCATTCCCGATCGGATCCGAGCCGCAAACCTGGCAAGCCTCCTGCCAGGTCTTGCGCTCCAATGCACCATATCACCGGATGAGACGTATTGCGGCGACGCGGAGGGGAAACCGATAGGTTACGCCCCTCGCGTTTCAATAGGCCTTCGCGGACTAAGTATTTCAGCGCCTTGCGCGCGGTTGCCGGATGCATGCCTTGCTGGGCGGCCAAGGTTTTGGGTGCAGGGAGTTTTTCTCCGCCGCCATAATGACCGGCTTGAATGTTATCGCGTATGTCCGCGGCCAAGGTCATAGCATTGGGTCGCAAGGCTGGCAGAGCTGGGTTGGGCGTATGTCCTGCGGGCCAGCTTCCGCTTCGGTCACGGGTTTCTATCCAGCCTAGGCGTCGAGCTTGGTTTAGGGTTTTTTGAACCAGAGTGGGTGAGATTTTCCATCGCGTGGCTAAGGTGCGCACCGAGGGAAGTCGACGCGAGCCAGTTTCGGTGAGGAGGGTTTTCAATTCTTCTAACTGGGGGGTAGCCATGACTTCAAACCTCTCAAGTACAATAGCACAGATTTGATAAAATGGTACTTAGTTGTGGATGGGAGGTGAGCGTGGGTGGATACTATGCGAAAAAGGCTTCTTTTTTGAAGCTGAACACCCGGCAGGTATGAGCATGAGTTGGACAATGACAAGACCGAGAACATTATTTTTGGGTGCATGCCTTTTGGTTTTGGCGATGAGTGAAGGTCTCGCCGCGACCACCTTAAACGGGGCGGAGCTCTACTCCAGGGATACGGTGAAATACGGCCGCTGGGAAATGCGCATGCAAATCGCCGCCACGCCTGGGTCCGTCTCTTCGTTTTTCACTTATTACGACAAGTCTTATCTCGGCTCCCCCGAACCCTGGCTGGAAATCGACATCGAGGCGCTTGGCAAGAACGGCAATGGCTTTCAATCGAATCTCATCACCGGTACGGCCGCCAGCAAGGTGAATTCCGAGTCCTTTCACACTTCGACCGCCGATTTGTCGAAGACCTTCCATACCTATGTGCTGGATTGGACACCGGATTCCATTGTCTATCGCATGGACGGCGTACTATTGCGCAAGAACCTCGGCACTGAGCCGCAAGTTAAGGCATTGACGGAAAGGGCCATGTCTTATCGCATGAATTTATGGGCTAGTACGGCGGTGGGGTGGGTCGGCGCCCTCGATACGAGCAAGCTTCCCATTGCCCAGGTCGTCAACTGGATGGCCTATTCCGCCTATACGCCGGGCCAAGGTCCCAATGGTTCGAATTTCACTCCGACTTGGGTGGATGACTTTAACACTTTCAATACCCAGCGCTGGGCAAAAGGGGATTGGACCTTTGATCAAAATATGGCCGACTTCTTACCTGCCAATATTCAGATATCCAATGGTTATTTGATGCTGGTTCTTTCGAATAAAGGTTGGACGGGAAATTTGACACCGCCTGCCGATCCCAGTGGAAATACCTATTCCACCGTGCCTATTATCAAATCAAAGACGGGAAAAAGCCGAAAGTCGCAGTTGAGTTCTCCCAAGCGTTCTTCGTGGGGAGTGGTGGGGGAGGAATTGCGTGGCGGACGGTTTTTATCGCCCAATGGCCGGACGATTTTTTCAGTGAAATGATTTGAAAAAGGCATTCAACTGTCCAAATCCACCTTTTAAACGTGGATTTGTCCGAAATCTACTGAGTGACGGCAGGCCGTTCTTGAGTTTCGCCGGAACCCTTAACCTTTTCATAGGCCGTCGCATGCACGGTCTCGGGTTTGGGCTCAATGCCACGGGGCACACCCGCAAAGGGGCGATTTCCGGCATCGATTTGTAAATGTGAAAGAATGGTGGGGGTGACGTCGGCCAAGCTGGTTTGTCCCAGCAGGCTGCCCGCTTTCACTCCGCCACCAGCAAGCAAAAGGAAAATCCGGCGATCGGTTTCCACGTCGTCGCCGTGATGACGCCCATGCCCTCCGTGATCACTTGTCACGACAACCATCCAATTTTCGGAGGCATAATTCGGACGGGCCTTCAAGGCTTCGCAGAGACGCCCTAAACGGCGATCGAGTCCTTCCAGGGCCCAGCGATAAGTCGGCAGCCAGGGGGCGAAACCGAAGGTATGGCCCATATGATCGGCATTGTCGAAATGCACGAATAAAAACTCGGGGTTCTCGAATTCGATCAGTCGCAAAGCCTCATTCTCGACTTCCTCGTCGTCGTCGCGGAAAAGAATGTCGTCGGCTTCGGGCAAGAGCTGCCCCAGAGGCTCCCAGTGGGTCACAGCTGAGAGGCGGCCCTTGTGGCCGGCGTGACGCAAAAGGCGAGGCAGGGTCGGAGCATTCTCGGCTTTCCATTTTGTCACGTCATTGGTATGCACACCATGGGCTTCAGGGAATTGCCCTGAGAGTATGGTGGTCCAGCCCGGACCGCTGCTGGAAGGCATGACGCTGCGACAATGATCACTAAAGGCGCCGGCCTCACGCAAAGAGTCAAAAGCCGGGGTATTTGCTCGCAAAAGGGCATCGATGCGCACGCCGTCGAGACCGACGAGAAGAACATGGGGGCGAACGGTTGAAGTTAAAACCGAAAGGTCGGCCTCAGCTTGCGCAAGGACGGGTAGGGCCAGGCAGGCGAGGCGAAAGAAGGCGGCAGGTGCGGAAATTAAGCGAAGGGTTGGCTGCATGGGGGAAGTTTCCCCTGTTTCGGTTACATGCCCGTTACGGAGCCAAGAAGAAAAGATGTCGGGATATTGCAGGTTGGGCAAGAATGGGCTTCAGGATGGATTCGAGATATTTGCGCCAGAGCCCATTTAAACACTACACTTAGAGCCGTCGCTCCCCCACCCAAGGTTCATCATGCACCCATTCCGCATTGCCCCCAGAGTCCGGAATTCCTTGTGGGCAGTGATGATTTGGGCCTCGGGGCTAAGCTTCGGAGCCGGTTCAGCCTATGCCGCCATCGCCCCCGAGCCTTTTGTGCCTGAGCCCGACACGGTTTTGGCCGGGGCTTCTTTTCGACTGCATTTGGCCACGATTCGATATGATTGCAATACGGTTTTTGCGCATCATCAAGTCGACGTGCTTGGCGATAGCCTCATTCAGCTATCCTTCACTGCCGATGTCGGTCTGCATCCCAATTGCGCCCAGTTTGACACCGTGGTGACGGGCTTGGTTTATGCCATGCCTGCGCTAAAGCCCGGGCGCTATGCTCTGCAGGCCTGGGAAATCCCTGCTTGCGTTTATCCCAAAGATTCGAGCCCTTCGGTTTGCAAGATCGCCCCGCAATGGGAGAATGCGGGCAAGCTCACCGTGGTAGGGGCGAATACCACCCAGGCGAATGGCTGGACCCTATCTCCGCGATCGGTGAAGGTCGATTCGATCTTCGATTTGCACTTGTTGAATGCACGTTATCATCCCTGTCGCAATACTTTCGAAAATGCCTTGCTGCAGCAGAGTCAGGGCGCGTTTTTCGCCGTCTTTTCCGTGACCGCAAATACAGGAGTGATTTGCCCGGATGATATTCGTCCCGCGGGCCCGGTATTTCGAATCAATGGTTTGCCAAGCGGGCGCTATCCGGTTTACCTCACGGAAAGGCCGGCCTGTTCCTTTCAGGAGCCGATTTGCCCCATGGTTTATGTGCCACCGGAGCTGGTCGATACCTTGATAGTCACGACGACCTTGGTATCGGGCCTATCGCTGGAGAGGCCCATTTCAGAGGTCACGCGTCGAAGCGGCAAGTCCACGAACCCAACCTTTGCACCTCCCGGTAAGACGGACGCGAAATCTCAAAACCGAGATGGCTTGGGACGGCAACGCAAAAACCCAACTAAGGTCCAGGAATAGGGCTAGTAGCAATTCTCCCGACTCCATCGTCCTACTTCTAGGAGCCTATCATGAAATTTCTATTCGCCTGCCTGGTTTTCCTTTTGACTTCTTGCGTCTCAGAATCGACCACCGAAAATCCCGAAAAAAAGACGGTGTTGTTGCCATCCTCATCCTACACGGAATACTGGATGGAGCAGAAAGACCCGGATATCCTCTATTTTGCGGGCTCCCATTTGGAATGGCGTCTAAGTCGTGATTCGATTGAAATCGTTAAAAACGAATGGACGGATGCCGTTGAATGTCATACTGCCGGTACTGGAAAAGAAATTTGCAATCCATTTAACTGGTACCACCATTTTGTGGGAACCTATCAAAGCCACGACTCCACCCTGACCGTTCACATTCGCTATCATCATTCCGAACCCGAGAATGCCCCAGTAGACATAGCGCGCGACAGCCAAGCCACCTTTCGAGTGCGCTATTCGGCGGATTCCTCCGAGATGCAAGTCGCCTTGCTTACGGGCGCGAACTTTTTAAAAGCGGGTTCGAAATGGCAGTTTCGGAAGCTCGAACATCATAACGTGAATATCGTCTCAGCCGAGGTGAGCAATGATTGTGGCCCCGCCGACGGTCCGGAAACGCGCATGAAATTTCTTCCTTCTCCTTGCCCAAATTGCTCCCCCGGGAATGACTCGCCCTATGACTTTTACCTGGGTTTTGAGGACGTGGATAAAATTGAATCGGGCCTTGCGAGGTATGCAACAGCCTGGCGCTGTGGTTCTCAAGGCTGCACCGATTCCTCGGCGGTGACCGTGGAGTTCATCCATGTCCAGGCCGACTCGGTCAGCGGCCGCATCACCCTCCGCAAAGGAATGACGCGAAGCATGGGCCTCTTCTCGGCACCAAAAAAGCGCCAAAAGCCCTTTTGCGGTTAGCTACTTTTCGCGCCTATGTTCAAATACATCATCATGGGAATTCAGGGCAGCGGCAAGGGAACCCAGGCCAAGTTATTATGCGAAGGTTTTGACTTCGTGCATATCAGCATCGGGGATATTTTTCGCTGGCATATCGCCAATCACACCAAGGTGGCGGCCAAGGTGAATCGCCTGATTTCCAAAGGCCAAATGGTCGATGACAATAGCGTGGCCAAGGTGGTGAGCGAGCGCCTGACCTGGCATGATTGGAATTATGGCTTCGTGCTCGATGGTTTTCCCCGCAATTCAAACCAGGCTGAATTTTTATTCGAGAGCTACAATATCAATGCCGTGGTTTTGCTCGACGCCCCCGACAGCATGGTCACCGAGCGCATGCTCGCGCGCCGTGCCTGCTCGCGCTGCGGACTCGACTACAATCTCATCGGTCACCGGCCCAATATCGATGGCGTCTGCGACGTATGCGGCGGAAATTTGATGCAGCGCAGCGACGATCATCCCGAAGCCATCAGCAAACGCATCGAAGATTATCACGTCAAAACCGAACCCATGATTCAATTCTTCCGGCGCATGGGCATACTTCATAGCTTCGATGCCACCCAAAGCGTTGATGCCGTGCATGCCGGCATCAAGCAGTCCTTGGGTTTACCAGAAAAGCCGCGCCCCTTGAATTCGGCTTCCTTGATGCTTGATGCCGCCTCCGGCACCTTGCCCAGTTAACCTGCCAGTTACGGCAAAACCCGACGAAAACCCTTAGTGAAAGGCATGCATTGAAAGGCATTATTCTCGCAGGTGGATCCGGCACCCGGCTTTATCCCCTGACCCAGGTGGCTAGCAAGCAATTGCAGCCTGTCTATGACAAGCCCATGATTTATTATCCCCTGGCGACTCTCATGCTGGGCGGCATACGCGACATTCTCATCATTTCCACCCCGCAGGACACCCCTCGCTTTCAAAGCCTATTGGGCGATGGTTCGCAATGGGGCATTCGCCTCACCTATACCGTGCAGGCCAAACCCGAGGGCTTGGCGCAAGCCTTCATCCTCGGCGAATCCTTCATTGCCGGCGAACCGGTGACCTTGATCCTCGGCGACAATCTCTTTTACGGACGCATGAAGCTCGACGATGCTATCGCGAATTTCAAAAGCGGCGCCTGCATTTTCGGCTATCCCGTCAGCGATCCCGAACGCTATGGCGTGGTCGATTTCGCGCCTGATGGCAAGGTGCTTTCCATCGAAGAAAAGCCCGCTAAACCCAAAAGCAAATTCGCCGTGCCCGGGCTCTATCTCTATGACGGCAAGGTCGCTGCGCTCGCAAAGGCGCAAAAGCCCAGCCCGCGCGGTGAACTCGAAATCACGGATCTCAACAATGAATACCTACGTCGCGGCGAATTGCAGGTCAGCCTACTCGGTCGTGGCATCGCCTGGCTTGACACGGGTACCCATGCCTCCTTACTCGAAGCCAGCCATTTCATTTATACGCTTGAAGCGCGCCAAGGCCTCAAAATCGCTTGCCTAGAAGAAATCGCCTATCGCCGCGGCTTCCTCGATTTGCCCGCCTTTAAAGTCACGCTCGCGAAGATTCCAAAAAGCAGTTACAAAGAGTATTTACTGCGCGAATTCCCCGAAGCGGCGTAAGTGGGTGATTGACGCGCCTTTATCGCCCGCATTTTTCCGAGGGCAATTCACCGAATAGTCGGCGGTAATCTTTGGACAATTGGCCCATATGCCAAAACCCAAGGCGCCCGGCTATTTCGTGAATGGGTTCGTGGGATTCGGTAAGGGCGCGCCGCACCTTGTTCAAATAATAGGCCTTCATGTATTGCTTGGGGCTGAGCCATACAAGGGCCCGTGTGGCGTATTCCAACGATCGGAGACTGGCTTTTTCCTGTCGGCAAAAATCAGAAACGCGGGCTTGCGAATGATCGTGGGATTCCAGATATTCTCGAAAATGGGATACCAATTTGGCTTTGGCGCTCGGAAAAAGTTTTTCGGCACGAAAATGACGATCTGAAAATTGGTCGCAAGCCGCTCTCACCACTTCGCGACCTGCCTCCTCGATATCACTTAGGCTCAGGTTTTCCTCTTCCTTCATGAATAAGGAGGAATGCAAATCCAGTAGTCTTTGGCGAAACCGTTCTAATTCCATTGGCTCAAGCCTTTGAACGTGAGGCTCGCTCGATTTGATCCAGGAAGGGTTATCGCCGGTAGCCATTAAATGCCGACGAACGGCATCATGATGCAGCTTCACATTTAAAATCCGAATCGAGTCCTTAACCAAAATTTCACACTCGCCTCCATTGGGGAAAAAGGCGATATGTTGGTGCCCTATTTCTTCGTTGCGATTCCAATGGAAATCAACGCTGTCCGTAAGCGGGACATTCATTTCGATAAACCCTGGCCGGTTGCGACTGGTTTGTTCGATGTGACCATTCAAATGAATGGCGCAAAGGATCAAGTGCGGACTAAAGATTCCTTGAACTTCCCCTCGAAAAGGGGCGCCGCCTAGATAATGGATATCCTTTTCACATTTTTCCTTGGCCTTCAATCGAATCAGAATTTCATCAATATCGGCGCTATGAAAGGACAAACGCGATAAATCGCTCATACGCTAATCTGGCCTCTTGTGCAAACGAATATTGGAAATGACCTTACTACCCAATTGCGACTAATTGCTAATGGGCATTCGTATTTTCGATGGCTAGCATTCGATTTTTCGATGTCACCATGACATGAATTTCCTGTACTGTTGGCAAACGGTAAAGGAAATCCCCAATGAATCAACGATCTATCCTGGTTATTGCGCCCACGGTGCAAAATACGCCCGAGTATTGGTCTTGTCTCTACGACATGGACCGCTCTGTCTATTTGGGACAATTGATAGAAAGGTTGGCTTCGAAAATCAATACGGAGTTATCTCATGTCCATTAACCTAGAGGCCTTAAATCAGGAGAAAGACCCCGGCCAGTCTGAATGGCTGGCCTATTGGAATGGCAGCAGTAAACCCGAAACCACCGGGTTTCTTGCCTATGATGAAAGCCTCGGTTCCATTTGTCCTAGGCTCGAATATCATTTGAGACAAAACGGTTGGAATATCAAACTGAACTCTTGCGAGAAGGACGCCAACGGGAAATCCATCGAGTGTCGACAGAGGATTAAAAATTTGATTCAAAAATCCGAATGGTTTTTTTT
>JAYUVP010000150.1:0-2733 GCA_043753995.1 Fibrobacterota bacterium | reverse complement strand
AGACGATATCCATTGGTCCGTTTACGCCAAAAAGTCCCTTTATGAAGGCCTGGACCTGTATTTGCAGGTGGCCAGCGATCATATGCGCGTCATGTCTTTTCAAGCGGAGCCTTCGGAGCTTGAAGTAACCCGGAAACCCGGCCAATGGTACTATCTGGCCCGGCTGCAGATGGGTTTTTAACCAGCGAAAATTCCGTTCTCGGTATACTTTGACACTATAAACTTTTTCTTTTGGGGGATGTATGGGGAAAACGAATACTCAACATGGGGGGATCAAGGCAGCATTCCTATGTATGGCCGCGCTCGCATTTGGAGCCACCGGCGCAAACGCGCAAACGCCCGCAGTGGTGACCAATCTTAAAAAAATCCTGATCTTGGATAAAAGCCAAGGCGGCGCCAACGGCCATCTCGAGAGCCGTCGCGATCTGAATGCCGCGCTCAAGAAACTGGGCACCGAAAAGGGATTCACCGTCACGACCATCGGCCAGAACGATGCCGCGTCCAAGATTTCCTCGGAATTCGCCGCGGCCAACCTGGCTACCTATCAGGCGGTTCTGTTCAGCAACAATGACGGCGTGGACGCCCAGTTGGATGCGACCAGCAAGGCGAATCTGGAAGCCTATGTCAAAGCCGGCGGCGGGTTCATTCCCGTGCACGCGGCCTCGGCTTTCATTTCGAATTGGCCCTGGCTGACCGGGGTGCTAGTGCGCAGCTTTTACGGTCCCCATGGCAACAACCAGCCCAAAGCCAATGTCCTGCATGATGCGGAAGGCAATAAAGACGGGACGGAAACCAAGGGCATCTATAAAGGCCTCACGGCACCGACGGCTTTCCTGGATGAATACTATTCCTTCACCTCCACCCCGAGAGGCACGGCCGGAGTCACGGTCTTGCTGACGGTCGACGAGAAGACGTTTTCCGCTACCGTCAACGGACCCATGGGTACCGACCATCCGGTGGTCTGGTCCAAGACCGATGGCAAGGGCCGCGTCGTCCACTTGTCCATGGGCCACAGCTGGTCCACCAACAATGTCTTTACCGCGCAAACGTCTTACTTGGAGAAATACCTGTATGGAACCCTGCGCTATGTGGCCGGTGATTTCACAGGCTGCACGGACAACACCTTTAAGGAATACAATGCGGATGCGACCAAGAGCGATCAAACCGCATGCAAGACTCCAGCCACTACTTCCATAGTCCGTCCCGATGGTTCGGATATGCAGCCGCTGGTTTCCCGCGAAGCCGGCAAACAACTCGTTACCGTGGCCATCCGTACGGCTGGCGCGCATACCGTGACCATTCTGGACGTATCCGGCAAGGTTGTCCAGTCCCGGAATGGCGTAGGCCCCGTCTCTTACTCCTTGCCGATTCCGGCCAAGAGCGGCATCTACACCGTCGTGGCCAAATCCGGCGGCAAGATGACCCATTCGCGCGTGACCGTTCTCTAAGTCCAGTTCCATTCCGGCGTCAAGAGTCCAAGCTCTTGACGCCACTCGATTGATTGTATTTTCGTAGTTCCGTAGTCTACCCGACTCAGACCGACATGCATTACCAAGGGCCCTAAGGCGATAAGCCATGGATCCCCTTTTTCCCGGCTTGCGCTTGCGGCCCGGTGTTTAAATCGATTTTCCGTTTTCGGTTTCCGTTGACGATAGTGAACCTTTTCATGGGAGGATGTATGGGATACAGGAATACTCAACTTAGCGGCGTCAAAGCGACCATTCTAGGACTTGCGGTATTGGCAGGTGGATTCGCCACCGCCAAGGCGCAAACGCCGGTCTTGGTCACCAAGCTGAAGAAAATCCTGGTATTGGATAAAAGCCAGAACGGCGCCAACGCCCATCTCGAGAGCCGGCGCGATCTGAATGCCGCGCTCAAGGAGCTGGGCGCCGAAAAGGGCTTCACCGTCACGACCATCGGCCAGAATGATGTCGCCTCCAAGATTGCATCGGAATTCTCCGCGACCAGTTTGGCCACCTATCAGGCAGTGCTGTTCAGCAACAATGACGGCGTGAGCGCCCAGTTGGATGCGACCAGCAAGACCAATTTGGAAGCCTATGTCAAAGCCGGCGGCGGCTTCATTCCCATCCATGCGGCCTCGGCCTACATTTCGAATTGGTCTTGGCTTACCGACGTGCTGGTGCGCAGCTTTTACGGTCCCCATGGCGACAACCAGCCCAAGGCCAATGTCGGGCAGGATGCAGAAGGCATGAAGGACGGCACGGAAACCAAGGGCATTTACAAAGGCCTGACGGCACCGACGGCTTTCCTGGATGAATATTATTCGTTTTCGACCACGCCCAGGGGCACGGCCGGAGTAACGGTTTTGCTGACGGTCGACGAAAAGACTTTTTCCGCTACCGTTAAGGGACCCATGGGCAATGACCATCCTGTGGTCTGGTCCAAGACCGATGGCAAGGGCCGCGTCGTCCACATGTCGATGGGCCATAGCTGGTCCACCAACAATGTCTTCACCGCGCAATCCTCTTACCTGAAGAAATACCTGTATGGAACCCTGCGCTATGTGGCGGGCGATTTCGTGGGCTGCACCGACAATACCTTTAGCGAGTACAATCCGGATGCGACCAAAAGCGATCCTACCGCCTGCAAGATTCCCGGCCCATCGTCCCTGCTCCGTCCCGATGGCGCGGATTTGCAACCGCTGGTTTCCCGGGACCAGGGTAACCAACTCGTTACCGTGTCCATCCGGACTGCGGGCGCGCATTCGGTGAC
>JAYUVP010000149.1:0-49931 GCA_043753995.1 Fibrobacterota bacterium | reverse complement strand
GGGGGGGGGGCCACGGGGGTGGGGGGGGGTTAAATATTAGACGATTCGGAGCCCTATCCTTACGCGTTGCGGATTTCTGCGATTTGTGCGAAATTTCGCAGCCCAATATATTCCAGCATTTGACCTTGTTACGACATGAAGGTGTCGTCAAGTATTATGAAGAGGGCAAATCCCGTTGCTATTACCTGCCTCCACCCAAGAAGCGAAATTCCTGCTATCCGCGCTTGCCCAGGACGAAAGCGAATTCAAGCCTAATTGCTGCAAAGCGTAATACTACGGTCATTTATCGCTTACAAAATGTAAGCGATAAATGACGCAATTGTCTCGCCTGCTCCGTCACTTGCCTCTATATTAAGCGTCGTGCCTACCCCAACAAATATTTACGCCTACCATGACTTTCGCCTTTTTCTAAAGGACTATTTGGAAGAAATGAAGGCGAGCAAGCCTGCCTTCTCGCATCGCTTCCTTCTTGGACGCATGGGCGTCACCTCGTCGGGATTTCTCGCCAATATTTTGTCCGGAAAGCGAAAATTGCCGCACCAATATGTAAGCAAGCTTGCCGAGGCGCTCGGGCTTGGACGCAAAGCCGGACGATACTTCGAAACCTTGGTTCTTTTCACTCAAGCGAGAAAGCAATCCGACAAGGCCCGCCTTTTTCAGGAGTTGATTTCCCAAAAGCCGACCGACCTAAAGGTTTTGGATGGTCGGGAGCTTCGGCTGTTTTCGACCTGGTATTATGTCGCCATACGCGAACTTGTCTTTTTCTTCCCGCTGCGAGATCAATATGAAACCCTGGCGAAAAAACTCATTCCGAGTATTCGTCCCAATGAGGCTAAGACCGCGATTGAAGATCTTCTAGACTTGGGATTATTGGAGAGGGATAAGCGTGGTTTTCTGCGGCAGAAGCAAGCTGCGCTAACCAGTGGTGACGAGGTTCGCTCCCTTCATGCGGCGGACTATCAGCGCGCCACCATGGATATTGCCAAAGACGCTCTCGATCGCATTCCTCCCAGTGAGCGTGATATTTCCACTCTGACCATGACTTTGTCCCCTGCCAGCTTTAAATCCGCGGTGGAAGAGATTCGTCAACTGCGCAAGCGCTTGCTCAAAATGGCCATAGACGAACCCCAGCCCGATCGGGTTTTTCAACTCAATTTGCAATTCTTTCCCATTAGCAAGAAATGACCGACCCCGGAGGGTATTCATGTCGAGATTACTGAATTCGAAGCGCTTAGGGCGCCTTGGGCTGGCCTTTGCGATCTTGGTTTTGCAGGCTTGTCTTTCCGACGAAGAAAAAAAAGATGTGGTGGGTAGTGGTACTGAGCTCGGCAATGTCGTCGGTACCTTGATGACCGGTGACAATGTGGCTGCTGTAGGCATCACCGTCACGCTTTATCCATTAAACGGTGACACAGCAAAAATCTATACCGCGAAAACCGATGTACACGGGACATTCGGATTCGTGGCCGCTCCGGGCTCTTACCGGCTGCTTTCCTTAGATGGCCACGGCAATGGGGTCAGTATCGATTCCATTCAAACCCTAGCCGACGCCAAGGTGGATTTGGCACGGCGCATCCTCCTTCCCTTGGGTGGTGTTAAGGGCTATGTCCGTGTTGCCGGTTCGCGCGGCGGCCAGGTGGAATTACGCTTGCTTGGATCTCCCTTCACTCATCCTACCAGCCCCAATGCGAGCTTCGAATGGCAAGGCATTCCTGCAGGCCGATATTGGCTGCAATTCTATTATCCTGGCGCAGCCTCGGTGGAGTTGCCCTTACTTATTGAATCCGGGCGCAAAACCGTTATTCCGGACACTGTGCAGCTAAGTAACCATTTCAGCTTTGGAGTCAGTCGAAGCGATACCCTGACACTGGGAGCAAACCAAATCCCATACACCGTCTATGATCAAATCTTTGGTGAGGGCGTCGACAGCGTCTATTGGATCTTGAATGGCATTTCTTATAGTCTTTCGCCTGAAGATAAAATGAAGCCCTACCTTGATATCAAACGTGACATGTTACACGACTCGGGGTCCAACCTTCTCGAATTGTGCATTCTCCTTGCTGACACGGCGGTGAAGCGGCAATGGCATGTTTTTGTCGACGACAAAAAACAGGTGCTATGGCCTTACCAAGCGGTACGGGCCGTTTTCCTCTCCATGAAGCCGAGCCCACGACCGGCCCGGGAATATATGGATATCGGTCGATTCAAAATTTTGCAGCACCGAACGCTTTCGCAGGATGAGCTGGTTTTCTGGGGTCGAAGCCAACCCTTTCCAGCGGATTCCGCCCTCCCCACCGAAATTGAAATTCCTATTGGGTATCAAGGGGATATGCCGGTCCGTGTCCAATGCGGTGTCGACATCCATCTCAATAAGCAACCCAGCACGGCCAACTTGCCGGGCGATACCGTCACTTTTTTCCTTTTCCCCGATTCCAATTACCATGCCATGTCTTATAGAATGCGCAAGGACGAGCGTTATGAAGATATGGCTAAGCTGGGTTGGTTTGCGCGAGCCCGGTGGCCATTAGCGAACCAAATACCTGGCGCGGAGAGATCTTATGGATTGGCTCCCACCTTGCACCCTCATGGCGTGTCCTTTCGCGAAGTCCTGAACCTTGGGTATACCGTGGATACCGAAATTGATCACTGTGTTTCTATAGAACGGGAGTATTGGCTGGATAGTACGGGAGCCCTTACCGAAAAGGTGGCCGTCCCAACCGGATTTAATTCCGCCACCTTATTACTTCACTACCGAAACTTTCTAGAAGGTATCTCGGGGGATACTGTCCCAGCCCAGGCGACCCATATTTATATCGACTCTTCGGGCAAAGGCCTTGCCGGTTCCGATGGGGAAAGGCGTTCTTTTCAACTCGGCGCAAGCGAGCTGACCGAGCTTGGCAATATGCTCTCGCTCCTGCCTACCCCCATTCCACTGAATTGGGAAAGGCAATATATGGAACGGTTCATTATTGGTCGTGATTTGGATTCCACGCGCTTTCTATTCAGCGACCGCCGGGGTACCGTCATCAAGCTTTCGACCGAACCCTTCCGCAACATTCCTCCCCCGGAAGACCAGAGGCAGCTGATTCTGCGTGTGGATACCTGGCTACAGGAAAAGGGTTACCTGTGAAAGGGATGACGATTCTGTGAATTGGCTCCGGGCGCCTAGGGCTCCGATGCCTTTAGGCTGCCTCGGGTTTTTTACCCGTGCCACGAATCTTCACCAATCTGGATAGCAAGTCAAACCAAAATGGGGCGCCCAGGGCGATGGCGAAAGCCGTTGCGGCGTAGCCCAGGGTTTTGAAAACCAGGAAAAAAAGAAAGGCTCCCAAGGGCGGCTCATCACAAGATCCTGATCGGCCAGCGCAAAATTCAGCGCTTAAGGTGCGATAGACGAGGCAAAGCGGATAGAACAGACCTTGGTCATCACAAGCAGGATCGCGAAACCAACCGAAGCCGGTGGCTGAGCGAACCGAAGTGATGGGTCCGGCAAGTAAGGTGCCCGCCTCTCGCGAAAGGCTGTCGATGGCATGCAGGGCAGTGGTGTCGGCCGAGTCTTTTTCCGCCGCTACCGTATCTTGCACGTGACGCCTTAGTCCCTCGATTTCAGAACGTGTCGCATCGCTTTGCACGAAGGCTGTGGCCTGGGCGGTCAAGGCCTGCCGGGCTTGGCTATCGCCCGCCAGCTTTTTGGAAATAGCCAAGGTGTCGACATTCATGAGCAAGGCCATGGCCAATCCCAATCCCATGCCGATACGCTGCGCCTGCCTTTTATACCAACCCGAGACGCGTTCCATGGAATCATCGAACCAATCCCCTAATCGCAACTCAAAGGCCTTCACATCGCCTTCAGCCTCGCGCCAAAAAGCTTGCAAAACGGCCAGGGTGCTCGCGGGCAAATACGCTTTGCCTTCGGTGAGCAAATGATTCAAAGTTGCCTTGAGCGAGTCGTCACCATCGGCTCCCGCCGCCTTGGCCTTGTCGCGCAATAAATCGCGAAAGGCGCTAAGAAAGGTGGCCTTGCTGAGATAGGAAGGGCGCGGTGCATCCCCCTTCTTGCCACTATCCTGGGCCATATAGGCCACCAAAGGGTGGGCATAGAATTCTTTCACCAGTACAGCGGCATCGCCGTCATCCAGCATGCGTTTGAGGCCCGTGAAAAGCATGCGTCCGCGCAGGCGTAGCATGGAGGCGAAAAGCTCCTGGGTCACCGTAGCGAATAGGCTGAGCAGGCAATACAAGAAGCTCAAACTGATGGCGATGTCGAGTATGGGTAAATTGAACATATCGGCTCCTTCCATGGAGGGCATTCGGATTTACTGTCAGACCTATCGGAAAACCATGGCGCAAAGACGGGAGTAAAGGTATTTTGACCGGACTCTCATGTGGACCCTCGTCAAAGATTTCAGCGGTTTTCTCTCCGCGCGCAAGAAGTGGTGGCTTTGGCCAATCGTGATCGGTCTAATTTTATTGACCGGACTCGTGATTTTCACCGAAAGCGCCGTGGTGGCGCCTTTTATCTATGCCCTGTTTTAATGGAGGTTTTATGAAAGCGATTCCAACCTGCTTCGCGCTCGCATTGCCCCTCATAGCCATGGCCTGTACAGAATCCGAGGAGGATGTGGCGCCGGTAAGTACGGAAAATTCAAGCGCCTTTGTGATTCGGTCCCGATCGCCCTCGGTATCCGACACTTCGGATCGCAACTATTTCGAAGCCGTGAATATCTCGACCAAGCAAGGCACTCCGATTTTTTCCATCCGTGAAACGGGGGGTCGGATGTACCTACCGATCATGAGTTCCATCCCCGAGTGCAATCACAAAGTCGTCGAGGGCCATATTCAGTTGGAAGGATTCGACAAGCAATCCGTTTTCGTAACCACTAAAATTTTGCGTGATACGACGGTCGCGACCGTGGGGATTTAGGTTCGGTTCTTTTTCGCTTCAATATCCCTTAGCATAGTCGGCTTCGGTTTTTTTGCCGCTCGCCCGCCGGATGAAATAGCTGGTCAATTGAGGGTTGGGTCCGTCGGGCAGGAAACGCTTGCGGAATAGGCGACCCCCCAGGGCCACCGGCGTCAGTACCAGAGCATAAAGCAAGATCAAAAGTGTCACGGTAATGGCTTTTCTTACGCCGGCCTCAAAACTCGACATGGCCTGATGCAAAGGGGCCAGCCATCGGGGAATCACCAAGGCGATGGTTATCAAGGTGAAACCCAAAGCGGCCCATACCATAGCAAAGCGCGGAAAAGACCGACTTAAAAGCCAGGTACTAGCCGAGAAAAAAATCAGCAGGCGAAAGGCGATGGCGCGGGTAGGAGTGGACGACTTCATGTCAATCCCATTCCGCTTCGGAGAGAGGGGCGGAAGTCTCGTGCCAGGCGGGCATGTCTTCTTGGCGCAAATGAAATGTGCCGAGAAATAAATCGTCGCAGCCCGATCGGCGAAAGCAGGCATAGGCCTCTTGCGGCGAGCACACCAAGGGTTCGCTGCGCAGATTGAACGAGGTATTCAGCAAAACCGGGCAGCCGGTGAGGGCATGAAAGCGTTGCATCAAATCATGAAAGTGACCGGCCTCGGCGCTTACGGTTTGCAGGCGGGCCGAGCCGTCGACATGGGTGACGGCGGGATAAGGATAGGGGGCCTCAGGCGAAGGGCGTAGCGCGGGCGCTACCATTAGCATATAAGGGCTATCACAGTCGATGCCATAGGCCTCGCTTAAATGATCGCGCAAAACCGAACATCCGAAAGGGCGAAAGCCTTCGCGCTGCTTGATGGTGGCATTGATGCGATCCTTCATGACGGCCTGGCGCGGATCGGCGAGTATGGAGCGATGGCCTAAGGCGCGCGGACCGAATTCCATGCGGCCTTGAAACCAACCGATAATGCGCTGTGCGGCCATGGCTTGGGCGGCTTGTTCGATCAAGGCTGTAGCATCGAGGTGGCGATAGGGTATGGCCTCGGTGTCAAGAAAGGCTTGTATTTCGGCGGGAGAATATTCCGGCCCGAGGCAAGCGCCTTGCATGGCGTCCTGGTTAGCCTGTGGGTTACGATCCATTCCGAGAATTTGATGCCAGGCGAAAAGCGCTGCGCCCAAAGCGCCACCGGAATCGCCCGAAGCGGGCTGTATCCAGATTTGCTTAAAAGGCCCTTCGCGCAAGAGGCGGCCATTGGCCACGCAGTTGAGGGCCACGCCGCCGGCCATGCACAATTGATTCAATCCCGTTTCGCGATGGGCTTGGTGGGCGAGGGCTAAAACCCTTTCTTCCAGCACTTCTTGTATGGATCTCGCCACATCCATGAAGCGTGCGTCGAGGGGGCTCTCGGGTAGCCGCGCAGGTCCGCCGAATAAGGCATCGAAGCGGGGGCCCGTGATGCGGCTTCCTTCGGTTAGCTGCAAAAATCCGGAGTGCAGTCGGAAGGAACCGTCGGGTCTCGCATCGAGCAGCCGATCATAAATGATTTGTTTGTATAGCGGTTTTCCGTAGGGCGCGAGTCCCATCAATTTGTATTCGCCGGAATTCACCTTGAAGCCGCAATAGGCGGTAAAGGCCGAATACAATAGTCCCAGGGAATGAGGAAAGTGCAATTCCGCGAGCAAGTCGACGCGCGGGCCTTTGCCGACGCCCAGGCTGGTGGTGGCCCATTCACCCACGCCGTCCAGAGTTAATACCGCCGCTTCCTCGAAAGGGGAGGCGAAAAAAGCCGAAGCCGCATGGGCTTCATGATGCTCGGGAAAATAAACCGGGCCATCGAAGCCCAGTTCTCGCTTGAGAATCTGTTTCACTTGCAAGTTGCGTCGCAGCCAGCGTGGCATGGCGCTTAGGAAGGATCGCCAGCCGCGTGGTGCCTCTGCGAGATGGCTGGCGAGCAGGCGGTCGAATTTGATGAAGGGCTTTTCATAAAAAGCCACGGCGGCCAAATCCCCTGGGGCAATGCCAGCGGCGCTCAGGCAATAACGTATGGCTTGCAGGGGAAAGGTCGGGTCATGCTTGCGGCGCGTGAAGCGCTCCTCTTCGGCGGCGGCGGCAATATGCCCGTCGGCGACTAGGCAGGCGGCGCTGTCGTGGTAGAAAGCCGAAAGGCCCAGCACGTAGCGCGCAGGTGACCTTGCCGGGCTAACTCCCTTGGCCTCGTCCTTCATTTCATCGGCCCCAAGGGGGCGCCTTGCAAGAGGCGACTCAAGGCTTCCTTGGCCGATGCCCGGCTCGGATCGATTTGCATGGCGCGCGCGAAGTATTGAATGGCTTG
This sequence comes from Fibrobacterota bacterium, assembly GCA_043753995.1. Classification (GTDB taxonomy): domain Bacteria; phylum Fibrobacterota; class Fibrobacteria; order UBA11236; family UBA11236; genus JAYUVP01. The sequence continues at coordinate 42,682 of JAYUVP010000149.1, read as the reverse complement.
CGGGGCATTGCCCTGGGCCGCGGCGATATGCCCCAAGCCTTCATAGGCTCGGGCTTGGCGGGCATCGCTTTGCAGGACGGCGACGAAAGCCGCTTCGGCCTTTTCCCATTGCCGGGCCGCGAGCAAGGCTTCGGCGCTGGCCAATCGCCCTTCTAATTCAGCGGGCACCGAAGGTACCGTGGGTGTTACGGTTTGGCTAAGCCGCTGCCGGAGATTTTCCCATTGCGCGCGTATGTCGGGATCTTCAGGCGCTAATTCCATGGCGGCCATGAGTTCGCGCTGGGCGGCGTCGAGGCTATCGAGGCGCAAGAGTGCCGCACCCAAATGCATGCGTGAATCGGGATTATTAGGATCAAGGCGGGTGGCGCGATAATAATGCGGCAGAGACTCTAAGCCCTGGCCCGTGCGCTCGCGCAAGGCCCCGACGAAAAGCGAACTCCAAATGGCTTCTAGACTGGTAGAATCGAGAAGCAAGGCCTGTTCGGCCAAATGGGCGGCTTCATCGTGCTTGCCCGCCCAATTGATCACCTTGGCCAAATTGGTGAGAGCCAAACCACGCTCGGCTGGAGTCATGAGGGCCTGAAGGCTATCGGTGACTTGCTGCAAGGCCGCGCTGTCGCCACGCGAGGAAGCGGGCAAAACCCCGAGGCGCACGAGTTCATCCATGAGGCCGAGGGCCAAACGGCGATAGCCGTCGAGATCGAGATGCACATGATCGAGAAAATCCGGAGCGCCCAGCAAAGCGATGCCGCCGGTGGAGTCGCGAACCGGAACCATGCGCTCCAAGGTGTCGACGAAGTCGAGCAAGCGGGCCCCATGGCGTGTCGCGGCCAGGCGCACGGCGCTGTCGAAAGAGCGCAAGGCCCGCAGGGGACAGACATCCTCTTCGATGGCCGCGCGCAAATGCCCTTTGGCTTCGGAGAAAAGGCGCAAGGCCAAGGCAGCTTGTCCGGCCTCATAGCGCAGGCCCGCATCGCGCGGATTGCGCCGCGCCGCTTCGCTTAGCAAGGCATAAGCGGAGTCGTCATGTCCTGCGGCACGCTGTGCCCGGGCTTTTTCGCGCATGCCGAAGAGGGCTTGCAGGGTTTCTGGCGAGAGGCCCGGAGTCGGTTCGCTTTTGAAAGGAGCGCAATCTTTTTCATTCACGGGGGTCGTCACATACACGATACGTGCCCCAGCGGCTTCGGCCAAGCGTCCCATGCGATCGAGAGAGAAGCGAAAGTGTTCGGTGATGCCAGCCTTGAGGCTGTCGTCGCGAGTATAAGAGGTCGGCCCGATGGTTTTGGCGAGCACATCGTCGACTTCGGAGGCCATGGTGGAGGGCTTGGCGGAGGAGATTATCCCAGATGCAGATGTCGCATCCTTACCGGAGGCTGTGGCATTCGGCGAGTTTTTCGAGGACGTCGAGGATCGTCGCAATAACCGCTTCAGGCTGCTATAAACCCGCGTTCGCTCCATGAGGCCGCTGGTGGTTCGGGCCCAACCCGGGATGGCCGCCACGCCGCGATAGGTACGCTCTTCGAGAAATTCGTTTTGGCCGGTATAAATCACGAAGAGATCGGGTTCATAGCGAATCAATTCGGCCATGAGCTGAGCCTCGCGATAGCTCGCATAGCTAATGCCGCCGCAATTGATCACCTCATAGCGCCGAGCGGGATGAGCCTTGGCCAAAAAGGCCCGCAACCATCCGGTATAGGAAGTCGGATCATGAAAGGGATGCCCGTAGGTAGTCGAGCCACCCAGAGTGAAAATGCGATAGGTTCCCGGCGCCTTCATCGCTGGAAAAGCCTGCGGATTGAAATGACTGTATTTGACGGGATTGGTGACCTTGAAAGCCTCGCCACTGGATCCGGTGGAGTCGACGAATAATGGCTGGGCGGCGCTATAGCCGACAAAGGCGTCTTCGGTGAGGGACAAGGGCTGCACGCCCGCGACCTTCAGTACAAGTTCCGCCGCGGCGAAAAAAAGGAGGGGTGCGCCAAAGGCGAGGGCCAAATTGGCCGCGAGTGGACGGGCTTTCATGGAATCGAAAACCTAGCCATCGGCAGAAGAATTGAGGGCGCAGCAAGGGGCAAGGCTTGTCGAAATTCAAAACATCCAAATGGAATGGATGCAAGAATTAAGACTGAGTCAGCCCAAGAAAGCCAATTGAAGCTTCAAGAAAAAGGGCTAATGCGCCCTAGGGTGCCATCCAAGCCTTGGTGCCAAGCTGACCTTGGGCCGATATTCTCAGCCAATGCATTCCTGAAGGCAGGGTTGGAATGCTGGCTGAAGCCCAACCTTGAGCGTCCACATGTACTTTGCCGCTCCATCGCATGCGTCCATCTAAACCGACGATTTGCAAGGTCACCAAGCCCTGCCAGCCATGGAGACCGGGCAAATGCAATTCCAGCCGGTTGGCAGCGCCCAGGCGCACTTGCCAGCCTTGCGGATTCGCAAGGGTTTTACTGAGTACGTCGGTAGTCCAATCCGGATTAGGATTATTCGGGCCGCTCTCGCCTTTGTAATTGGGGATCACGTCCAGTATGTCGGCATTGGCGATGCGGGGTACGCTGCCATTCGGAAGAATTTTTCCATCACTGATTTTCAGGCTGTCCTTTTCCAGAGCCAAAAGGCTGGCAGAGCGATCCACGAATCCGTAAACGGCACCGAGGGGTGGCTCCCGATTTTCAGAGAAGGGAGATGCTGAACCCGCCCAAAGTACGGCCAATGCCGTGTCATTGTCCCGGGTGGTGGGTGACAGGGTTTGCACATAAGTTTTGGCCGCTACGCCATTCACGTCATGCACTTCCCATTCAATGTCCTTGCTCCAGGGTGTGGTGCTTTTGCCATGCCATAGGGCCGCGTCGCAGGTCAAGCCAAGGCCTCCCATGCATTTCAAGTCGAGGTCATAGGCATTGGCTCCATTGCGCAATACCGCGGTCGTGGTGAAGTTGGGCAAGGTCGGCAATTCGGCGACATAGTTGAATAGGCGCCTTTCGGGCAGGGGAAAAGCTGCTTTAGCCGCATACATGTCGAAACCCGGATATTGAAAACTTTGTCCCATCGCTTGTCCGATGGAAGGCGAAATATCCTTGAAGGCTTCTTTCAGTATGGCATTTAAATCCTTGCTGTCTTGCAAATCACCCGAGGTTCCCGCGCTGAGCAAAATCACGTGGCGCACCACTTTTTCGGTTTTGGAAAACAAGGAAGCCACCAGGCGAATATCGCTCTGAAAAGCATTCGCCGATGCCTCGGATCGTTGCTTTGCCGTGGAGGGTTTTTCCTTGAAGTCGTAGGCCGCCTTAGTGGCGAAAGCTTGGATGGAGGGGCTATTCCATTGGGCGAGATAATCGCGCGCTTGGGTGAATGCGATTTGGTTTTTGGCGGCCATGGGGAAGGTGCGCGCGGGATTCCGGCCATCATTGTGAATGAGGCCAATGGCGGCGCCTTGCGGTTGCACTAAGTCAAAAAGATCTTGAAGTTGATTCGCCTGGCTTTCGGCTTGCCAAATAGCATTGTAATCTGAGTAACCATTGAAATTGGACTCTACCCAGACATGAGGATTATGCCACTTCCAATACACAGCGATTTCGACGCGCATGCCCGCCAAGGTCAAGGCGCTGTCGGGAATCTGGGAATAGAGATGCATATAATTCCCTTGCATCTGACCCGCGGGCAAGGTTGTCGTGAATAGGGCCTGATACAGCGGGTCTTTGGGACGTATTTCTATGCCTGTTGTAGTGGGATGCAAAATTTCTCGAAAGGTACCATAGGAGTCACAGCACTGGTATTCGATCCATTCGGGTCGGGTGATGAGCTCCTCGCTGGAAACAAAAAGATTGCGCGGTAGACCGATGCGTTTGGGTAGTCCTTGTTGTATCCAAGTGATGGTGTCCACATTGTCCGCGCCGGAGAGGTGAATCTGCACCTTGCCCGCACCCATCCAGGGGGCAAAGGCGGGTAGGAAGGGTATTTTCAAACCCTCGACGCCGATTTTCGGAGGCAAGTGATACCGCAATCGAAATCGACGCGTCGCATTGGCTTTCACCGGATAGATGCTGAAATGATATTCTCCCGGAGATGCGAGTGAAAGCAATATCGGATCACGTGGACGCGCCGGCGGGATGGAATTGCGATCGACCTGGACCTGATAAAGGCTATCGGCCTTGGCTTTGGACAATAATTTGGCTTCAAGAATTTTATCGCCATCCCAGAGTAAAAGCCCCACCACGGTGGCTTCGATGGGGAGAGTAAAATCGCCATTGATCTCCAGGGTATTGGCATCATTGCCAGCACTGACCATACCCGTGGCGGCGATTTCAACCTCTTCTTCGACATCGGCATAGCCGGGATGAACGGTGACAAACAAGTCGGTGCGCAATAATTCGGCTGTTCCTGAATTGAAGCCGCCATTGGTCGTATGCGTGGTTTGCCAAGTGAATTGTGCCCAAGCCGGAGCCATGCAAGCTGAGGCTAAATAAATACCGAGGGCGCGAAGCCCAACTTGGATCCGGTTCATGCTTGACCTCAGCGAGGGGTGAATGACTAGGCATCCCACCTAATGCGAAGGTCATGCCAGAGTTGTGGCGATGCATGTGCGGTCTATTCAGGTTTGGAAATGAGGGAAATCAGCATGATGCCGATTTCAACCTTTGCCAGTAATGTGTAGGGAGCGTGTCGAGTTTGGGACTGGGATGTCCCTAAAGTAGGACTAGGTCAAAAGTGAAACCCGTGTAGGGTTGCTGCGCCGAACACCCCAGTTTTGAGCGAAGAAGGCGAAAATAGTACAGAACAAAAGTCGGAAGTTAGGCAGAATCGAATAGCCAGAAATCCAAACACCGGATAGAGAGCTATGCTCTGCTTGGTCAATCCATAACTGGTACCCCAGACAATAGCCACCAACAGCAGGGATAAATCAGTCAACCAAACGGGTAATTGGCGAGGCCAATATATTTATTGATTCGGCGCTACGAGAAAAGCTCGGGGAGAAAATCACTTTCTCCCCGAGCCCCTGTTTTAAGTCGCTGCTATCGGCGCGGAAGCCATCTCCAAAAGAGCCTGAGGAATGGCGTCTAGCGGCAAGACATGTTGAGCTGCACCTAATAAAATCGCTTCCTTAGGCATGCCGAAAACCGCGCAGGTGGCTTCGTCCTGCACCAAGGTCTGCGCACCCGCATCGCGCAAGGCCTTGAGGCCAGCCGCTCCATCCTTACCCATGCCTGTGAGCAAGGCCCCTACCGTCAAGGAGCCAGCGGCTTGTGCGGCGGACTTGAAAAGGATGTCGATGGAGGGGCGATGCCGCGAAACCAAGGGTCCCGAGCGCACTTCGACATAGAGGCTTGCCCCCGAGCGGCGAATCACCATGTGCTTGTTACCGGGTGCGAGCAGGGCGCGTCCGGGAGCGAGCCTATCGCCGTCTACCGCCTCTTTCACTTCCATGGCGCTGAGGCTGTTCAGCCTTTCGGCGAAGGCGCGGGTGAAATTTTCCGGCATGTGCTGGGCAATGGCCATGGCAGGCGACTCGGCGGGCATGGCGCTGAGGAGACGGGTCAAGGCCCGCGTGCCTCCGGTGGAGGCGCCTAGCACCAAAAGGTGATTGGAGGGTCCTCGCGCAGCGAGGCGGGCAATGGGCGTTTCTTCGCCAGGTAGGCCCACGCGCGCGCGCGCCGCAGATTTCACTTTATCCCGCAATTCGACACCGAGATCACCGACGAGATTCGATCCCCCGCGTTTGCATAGCACTTCCACGGCACCGGCTTCCATGGCGGAGACGGCGACCTCGCCGCCGGCAGGGGTGAGGGAGGAGACAATGACAACGGGTAAGGGATGGTGACGCATGAGTTTGCGCAAAAAGGTGAGTCCGTCCATGCGCGGCATTTCAATGTCGAGAGTCAGGACATCGGGCTCATGCAGTACGATGAGATCGCGAGCGACATACGGGTCGGGGGCGGCACCGACGACTTCGATTTCGGGGTCGCGCGACAACTCCCGCGAAAAGACTTCGCGAACTACAGGCGAATCGTCGACGATGAGTACACGGATTTTTGGAAGCATGTCCATGACGATTTCCTTTTATGTACCTGAGGCAATGGCGAGATGAAGCACCATGGGGTGCCCCTCGACATCGAATGCCAAGGCTCGTGGAGAAAAATCGGGTGGGTTTTCCGATGGCGGGTCGACCTCGGGAAGTCCCAGGTCGAAAACCGCGGCCTCCCCCGCCATTTGCGTCAATAAATGACCACAAATCACATTAAGCAATTCCCTGAGGGCATCGTCACCGCCTCGCTCTGCCGCATCGTCATCGCTTTCCAAGCCAAGGACATTGGCGGCGATTTCTCGCCGTAATTCTCCGGCAAGATCGAGTTCGAGCCTTCCGGAAACCGGACCTGAGAAGGCAATGCGAGCATGCACCCAACCGGAATCGGGTTCCGCCAAGGATTTGACAGCTGTGGGCTCGGCGAAAAGAAAAGCTTGGCGCTGCACGACATCAATGAAGGCTGCGGACAATCGGGTGGGATCAGCGGCAATCATGATTTCTCCTCAGTGGGCTACCATGGCAGATTGAATGGCCGACTTGATGATTTCAGGTGTGAAGGGCTTGCGCACGAATCCGGCAATGCCTTGGGCCCGCAACGTATCGATGCGCGTCTGGCTGCCTTCGGTGGATATGATAATGACGGGTATGTCGCGAAAGGCATCGTCGGCTTTCATGCGGGCCACCAATTCCAGGCCATTCATCACGGGCATATTGATATCGGCAAGCACGAGATCGATCCATCGCTGGCCCAGGGTTTCCAGGGCGACCGCCCCGTTGGGAGCTTCGTGAATCTCACCGGCGCCGGTATCGGCAAGCCGCAAGGTTTTGATCAATACTGCGCGCACCGTTTCCGAATCGTCCACGATGAGAATGTTATAGGCCATATCGTGTCTCCGCGCCGACTTCAAAAGTCGCGATCCTGTCCATGGGTGCGCAGGCAGGTGCGCCCGCTGCCGACATCAAGCGATAGAGTGCGAGGAATGCTGCCACCCACGTCTTGGGCGGCGATCAGCAAATCGTTTTTCCACAGCACTTTGCGCAGCACGGTGAAATTGCGTTCGCCGATATTAAAGAGGCCTTGGCCATCGAGCATTTGGGAACCACCGGCCACCACCGTGCGCAGGCGTTTGCGCATCGCACCTAGGTCGAAAAGCTTTTGCAGCATGACGGTCACCCCGGTGTCGATGAACATGCTGGGATTGATTTGCGCTTTATGAACGTCGAGTTTGGAGAGCGGAAGCATGCAGTGGACCAATCCTCCGACTCCTGCCTTTTCATCATGCATGGTAATGCCCAGGCACGAACCGAGGGAATAGGTTATCAGGGTGTCTTCGGGACTGGTGGAGATTTTCATATCGGCCACTCCGACTATCTGAATCACGCCTTATCCTTTCGGTACACCGCGGGGGAGACGGGAATGAAAGAGCTCAGGAGGCCGGTCAAGCTTTCCGAATGACCCACCAGCAAAAGCCCCCCGGGTTTCAATAGGCGATGAAATTCCTGAAGCAGTCGCGTGCGTACGACATTATCAAAGTAAATCATTACATTACGGCACAAGATGATGTCGAGCGGTCCTTGCATGGGAAAAGGAGGCTTGGACAAGTTGATGCGGTGGAATTTGATGCGCTGGCGCAAGGACTCGCGAACACGATACATGGACTCGTCGCCTCGCCCTTCCTTGTCGAAATACGCCGCACGCAAATTGGGAGGCACCCCTTGCATGCGATCCGCGTTGTACTCGCCGCGTTGAGCAGCGTCCAGGACACGTGTGGATATGTCACTGGCCAGAATTTTCCAGTCGGTGGTTCCGCTCGCGCCGAACGCTTCATCCAGCACCATGGCGAGCGTATAGGGCTCCTCTCCCGTTGAGCTCGCCGCCGACCAGAAGCGAAAGCGCTGCTGGCCTTGCTTTTCCCACTTTGCCACCGCCTTGCATACCAAATTGAAGTGGTCGGACTCGCGGAAAAAGCTGGTGACATTGGTGGATATGGCATCCAGCATGAATACCATCTCCCGCCCCGTCGTGTCCGATTCAAGATATTGCAAATAGTCGCGGTAACTTGGCATTTCGAGTTCATGCAATCGCTTGGATAGCCTGGAACTGACGAGGGGGATTTTCCCCTCGCCCATGCGTATGCCGCTGCGATCATAAACCAGATCGCAAAAGGCGTGAAACGTTCGCTGATCCAATTCCATGCCGCCGGCCCGTATCAAAAGTCGCTGAGGTCGCTGTCATTCAGGGCGACGGCCTCTTCGGGTGCGCGCTTGGGTCTATCCGAGGCTGCGGCATGGGTCGATTTAGACTTCGCCACGGGGCTCCAATCGTGGCCGGAAGATTTGGTCGACGCTGCCGATTTCAGAGAGCTTTTCGGCTTGTTGACCATGGCTTTGCGCTCATTGGAATTTTCTCGTCCCCCGCGAGTCAATTGGCGCGCGCGTGCTTGCATGGCTTTCTCTCCGTTGACTATGCCCACCAGCACATTCACCATTTCATTCAGTTCTTTGGCCTGGGCAAATAACTCCTCACTCGAAGAGGCAGACTCTTCGGCATTCGAAGCATTACTCTGCGTGACCTTGTCCATTTGGCTCACGGCTGTGGTGATTTGTTCAATGCCCTTGCTTTGCTCGTCGCTAGCCGACGAGACTTCTCCGATGAGACGTGAAAGAGTTTGCACACTCTCGACGATTTGGCCCAGTATGGTGGCAACTTCAGTCGACACCGATACGCCATTATCGGCGTTTTTCTGCGATTCTTCGATGAGGGTTGCGGTGTTTTTGGCGGCTTCGGCACTGCGTTGCGCCAGATTGCGAACTTCTTCGGCGACCACGGCGAAACCCTTGCCGGCATCGCCTGCGCGAGCGGCCTCGACGGCGGCATTGAGCGCCAGCAAATTGGTTTGAAAAGCGATTTCATCAATAGTCTTGATGATTTTTGCGGTTTGATCCGAAGACGATTTGATTTGGCCTATGGCCTCGCTCATGCGACGCATGGCTTCGCGACTGCGTTCGACGGCCTGGCCAGTGGAGTTGGCGGTTTGATTTGCCTGCCGCGCATTTTCGCTGTTCTGCTTGGTCATCGACGACATCTCTTCCAAAGATGCGGACGTTTCCTCCAAAGCCGAGGCCTGGTCATTGGCACCTTCGGCCATCATTTGGCTGGAGCTGGAAACCTGGCTGGAGGCCGCTGAAACCTGATCGCTGCCTTCGGAGAGGTTATCAATCACGCGAGTGAGCGAAGCTGAAATCGAGCGACTTAGGAAAATGCCAATGCTGGCCCCCACTACGATGGCGAGGAGTAGCCCCAGGGCGATTCCGGTGACGGAGGAACTCACATTTTTTTCGATAGCCGCGGCCATGATATCACCTTGGGCTTTATTCCAATCCACTAGGGCAATAACCGCCGTTGAATATTCCTGGTAGGCCTTGTCCAAGTCCCCGGAAAACAACATCTGGGCTTCGGCAGATTTATTGCTTCGGCTAAGCGGCAAAACCTTTTCGTTAATAATGGAGAGGAATTTTTTCCTGGGTTCTTGCAATGCATTGAACATTCGGCGATCTTCGGGGAGAGTGATTGAGCCTTCATAGATTTCAAGGGTCTTGGCGACGTCCGCTTGATTCAGTTTCAGGCTTTCCTCATACCTTTCTTTCGCATTTGCATCCGAGGTATAAATGTGATTGGCGAGTAAAATCAGATTTTTACGCAATCCCGCGTCGAGCTTTCCAATGGAATAAATACCCGGCATGCAGTCGGTTGTGATGCGTTCGCTATTGGCTTGCAGGGTTTTGATTTTGAAGTAGGCGAAACCGCCTAGCGCGGCGACGATGAGAAGCACGGCGCCGAACCCATAGTAGAGTTTCTGGCTTAAGCTGGTATTGTTAAACATGAGTTATTCTCCTGGAATTCGTGGGTGCAGCTAAGCACTGGCCGTTGGGTTGAGGTTTTCGACTTTGAGCAATTCTCCCGTTGACAAGACCTTGTCCACGTCGAGCAGCATAATGACTTTGGTGCCCACCTTGCCCATGCCCATGATGAAATCGGTTTGCACTTGCGATCCGAATTCCGGTGTGTTTTCGATTTTATCGGCGCCGATGTCCAGAACCTCGGAAACTTCGTCGACCAGAAGGCCCATGATGATGCGCCCGGCAATGCCTTCGAGTTGGACCACGATGATGCAGGTGCGATCGGTGTCTTCTCGATCCTTCAAGTCGAACTTGCGGCGCAAATCGATAACCGGTATGACCTTGCCGCGCAAATTGATGACGCCGCGTACGAAATCGGGGGTGCGTGGCACGCGAGTCACGGGCATGATACCGATGATTTCCTGCACTTTCAGAATGGCCAGTCCAAAGACTTCGCGGCCGAGCTGGAAGGTCAGATATTTGCCGGCCTTGCTGGCGGCGGGATTGCCCGCCACGGCGGCTGCCAAGGTTGCGCTCATAAAGCGTTGCTTCCTTTCCGAAGGGTAGTGCTAAAGGTTTTCAAGCGGCCGCCTTGCTGCGGACTACCGCTAATTTTTCGTTGACCTGGATAGATGGAAAGGGTTGGGGAGAGGTCACGGCTTTCGCCAAGCCGTCAACATCGAGAATGAGTCCCACATTGCCGTCGGAAAGAATGCAACCGCCGGCGAGGCCGGGAATGGATTTGAAGGTGTCGCCCAAGCTTTTGATCACGATTTGCTGCTTGCCCAGCAATTCATCGACGGCGAAGCCGAAAATCTTGCCCTCGGCCTCGACCAAGACGGCAATGCGGCGCTGATCGTCGTCTCGATTCGCGTCACCGAAAAACATTTCCAGCGGAAAGACCGGGATTTGGCGGCCTTGATGGGAAATCAATCGGCCATGCTCCATGACTTCCACGGTTTCGCTATCCTTAACAGAGAGAATAGTGACGACCGATAAAGTTGGGAATATGCAGCGCTCCCGCCCGACGCGCACCACCATGCCGTCGATGATGGCCATGGTGAGTGGCAACCAAATGCTGAATCGCGTGCCCTTGCCGGGCTGGGTCTGAATTTCAATGCGTCCTCGCAAATCCTCGATGGTTCGCTTGACGACGTCCATGCCTACGCCACGTCCCGACACTTCGGTCACTTGTGCCGCGGTCGAAAAACCCGGCGCGAAAATGAAAGGCCATACTTCGCGGTCTTCTAGGTTGGAGCCATCGCCCTGGATGAGGCCCGCGGCTTGGGCCTTTTTCAAAATGGCCTGGCGATTGAGGCCTCGCCCATCCTCTTCGAGTTCAATGCAAATGCTGCCGCCTTTTTGAAAAGCGGAAAGTTTGATGCGCGCGGTGGCATCCTTACCTGCCCGAACTCGATCTTCAGCGCTCGCTTCTATGCCGTGATCGACGGCATTGCGAACCATATGGACCAGTGGATCAGCGATTTTGTCCACCACGGTCTTGTCAATTTCGACCGCTTCGCCGACGGCAATGAAGTCGAGAGGCTTGTCGCATTTGCGCGACAAGTCGCGTGCCAGGCGCGCCATTTTTTGGAAGACCGGCCGTATCGGCACCATGCGCAGAGACGTCCCCAGCTCTTGCAAATGGCGCGTGATTTTATCGAGCTGAACCAATCGCTGCCGCAATAGGGGAGAGATTTTGCCATGCAATTCGGGCGACTGCACCACCATGGCTTCTGCGATGACCATTTCGCCTATGGTGTCAAGCAATCGGTCCAGCCTATCCGCTTCCACCTTCACCGTCTCTCGCACCGTCACCGCTCCCTGGGTCTGCGATCGGATATTCGTGGAGGCTTCGCCTGTGAGTTCCTCACTACCCGGGTGGAAATCCGCTGCGATGGAGTCGGTCACGATATCGGGCCTTGCCGCTTCCTGGCGTATCCCAGGGTCTGCTTTTTTTACGCTTGGAGCGGCTTTCACCTGTGCGGGAGCGGGAGAGGATGGGGAGTGCTTTTTCTCGACCTCTTTTTCCACCGGCTTGGTTTCACCGCGTGCCGCCGCTTGCACGCTGATCACCAATTTGCGCAGAGGAATTTGCAATTGGCCCGAGGCAGAAGCGTCTAGCAGGCTAATCAATTTGCGCAAATGATCTACGGCCTGAAAAAGCACATCCGAGATATGCGGCGATAAGGGTAAGGCTCCGGATCGCAGGAGATCCAATAAACTTTCGCTCTCATGCGCAAGAATTCGGATCGGAATCAATTCCAAAAACCCGGCGATACCTTTGATGGTATGAAAAGCGCGAAACACCGCATTCACCGATTCCATTTGCGTGGGGTCGGTTTCGAGCTTCATCAAATGCAAATCGGCGGCTTCTAAATGCTCATTGGATTCATTCAGGAAATCGCTCACCAGGCTCGCATCGGTGCCTTCGGGTAACATAAGAACCGTCACCCATTCGGGAATTTCTCCACCGAGCTGGGATTGTGTCGCTTCGGACTCCACTTCGGGAGCGCCGCCATTGGCAAGTCTTTTCAGTAAGGAGGCAAGGTGGCTGGGGCGATCGCCCTTGCCCGCATAATGCAAAAAGGCCTTGCTTAGCCAGTCCTTGGCTTCGAATAAAATATCGAAGCGAAACAAGGCCAAGGCATCTTCCATAGCATGGCATAAATGCTCGACCTGGCTCATGCCGAGCAAGGATGATTCGCCTTTTAGCGTATGCAGTATGCGCTTAGCGCGGTGCATGGCTTCTGAGTCGCGATCGTGCTCCAAGGCCAGCAGCAAGGCTTCAAAATCATCGATGACATATTCTTGACGGGTTAAAAACTCCCCGAGTATGCGATCGTCGACAATAGGCGAAAGCGGCAATGGGCCATTTTCATCTTCGGCGACTTGAGATTGAATGATGATTTTGGCGGCGTCGAGTCCATGGCAAAACACATGCTGCACTTCGCTGATCCAGGGGAAAAGCGAATCCAAGGCCATTTCCAAGGGGACGAGGCCTTTTTTGCTTTCCTCTAGCAAGCTGCGAATAGAGCCGCTTTTAGCGATTAATTCTTTCTCTTCGGTAGTTGCGATAAAATCAAGCAAGGCCGAGATATCGTGGGAAATCGGGACCATAGCCTGGGGCTGGGACGCATCCAAAAGCACCAAGTCTTCAGCCAGTTTTTCGACGTGTTCTTGAGCTTTGGCCCTATCCATGCACCCACCTCATACTTGCCATTATGGCTAGCGACGGAGCTGAGCGTAGGGGTGGTCCTGGCTACCGTCAATAGGTCGAGTGCTAAAAACGACTCAGGAAGGGTATTCGGTTAAATGAGTTGCAAATCAAAAGTAGGGTTTTATCGGGTATGGCCGGATTTGCTTAGAAGGCAATCGGACCGATCCCATAGCCCCTTCCCTGGGGAAAGGAAGGGTAAAATGAAGTGGGTAAAACCTCAGCGACGAGCGCGGGGATCAGGCACCAAGCGATTGAACCACTTGATGAGTTCGAACTTTTGATCGTCGTCCATGGGTTGGAATTGCACGCCAAAGCCTTGCAAGTTCGCATCATTCACGACCCAAACAACCTGGGCATAAATTCCATTGAGGAGAGGATTATAACCCTGCAAATAAACGGTTTCACCGCCTTGCAAGCCATAAAAGCCCTCTAAAAAACAACCGCCCAAATTGACATTGAGAAGCCTGGCGTCGGCCTGAGCGCCATTCTGAAAAGTGATATGCACCACAGCCTCGGATGGCCAGCGAGGCTCTTGACGTCGTTCATTATCAGGTTGATTCACATCCTTATTGTAGGATGCCCGAAAGCCAAAATCACGCAAAAAATCCCGTGATTTTGGCTGCAAACGGTGGATTCAGGCCCAATTCGCCCTGGGAGGGTGGGGTCTTAGGGCTTGGGTGCCTTTATTCGACGCGCGTTTCCTGTTTGCTCTTGCAATTGATGCACATCTTGGCGGTGGGAACCGCTTCCAAGCGAGCCTTAGGGATCACTTTTCCACAGCTTTTGCAGACGCCGAAGGTACCGGCCCGCACGCGATCGAGGGCATCTTCGATGTAATACAGGTATTTGCCCTCGCGGCTAGCCAATTGAAAGGCCTGTTCGCGGTCCATGGTCTCGGTGGCATGATCCGCCAAGTGATAAGCATGGCTGGACAAATCGCCAGCACCCTCTTTGGAAGAAAGGCGCATGGTATTGTCTTCGAGATAGCCCAGCTCTTGCAGCAGGGTTTCCTTCTTCTCATTGAGTAGAGTTTCGAAATATTTCAACTCATCCGTATTCATGCGGTTGCGTTCGGGTTTGCTGGTCACCTTGGTCGTTTCCTTGGGTTCCGCGGCGGATTTGCCCGCGGCGCTTGGCTTCGATGTTACGGCCTGGGCCGTTTTCCCGCCAATTTCGGTTTGTGGTTTGGTCACTGCGGCAGTCGTCTTCGCCACAATTTTTTCCGGTACAGCCTTGGCGGCGGGCGCCTTGGATGTCGGATTGGCTTTCTCGGTGGCAGGCTTTGCTGCAAGGGCAGGGGCTGCCTTAGCTGGCGCTGGGCTGGCTTTGGCTGGCACAGGCTTGATCGCGTCCGGCTTGGCTACGGAGGCTTTGGCCTCCGGTTTAGCGGCTGGCGCCTTGGCTACGGGCTTCGCCGTCGCCTTCGCAGCAGATTTTGCCGCAGGCTTCGCCATGGGCTTGACCGTCTTGGCTGCCGGAGCACCCGCCTTGGCCGGCTTGGCTTTGGCGGGGGAAGCCGCCTTTTTAGCCGGAGCCGGGGCTGCTGGCTTTTTGGCCGCTGCCGCTTTGGAGGGTTTCGCGGAGGCTTTACTCATGACCATCCCCTTTTTGCGCTTTCCGGGCTTTCGATGATGCGCTCATCTAAACTGCCAGGACGTCGCGGAAATATAGGCAATGCCTGATTTTGGTGCCGAGAAAATCCGTAGCCTTTCGTTACAAAACGGTTTTTCGAAGGTGCTTGACTTGGTGCAATGGGGTCAAAACCCCAGAGCAGGGGTGCAAGTGAATCCAAATTTTGGTTCGAAAGCGACAAGCTTTCCGAGGAGCTGCACAGGAAAGAATTTTCCGTCGTAGGGTTTTGGTGATGGGTTGGGATGTCGAAAGCGCGCCATTGACGGTTAGGATCAAGGGTGGAATTAACATTGGAAACAAAAGCAAAAGGCGGCGGCGCATGCCCAAGGGATACTGGATTATTCATATTGACGTTCATGACAAGGAGCAATTCAAAGCCTATATGGCCGCCACTCCTGAGCCTTTAAATAAATTCGGCGCGCGGTTTTTGGTTCGAGGCGGTCACTTTGAGAATCCAGAAGGGTCTAGCCGCTCACGCAATACCGTCATTGAATTTCCCAGCTATCAGGCCGCACTGGATTGCTGGCGTTCGCCAGAATACCAAAGCGCCAGGAACTTGAGAGAAACGGCCTCCACCTTCGATTTAACCATCATCGAGGGTGTTGAGGCCTGAGCTTTGGTGAGCCTCCGTTTTTTTCCTGCCTAGCCGGGTCTATTCTGAAACGAGATGGAATACCTGCGCATCGAATTTGGCAATCGTGACCGTTGCCAAATTCTCTCCACCTGTAGCCTTGTACTCAAAGGTCACGTCTTTGTCGCAAACACATTTAGAACGTGAATCTCCGACATCCCTGGCTTCAAAGGCCAAGGTGTCGGGAGCGCGATAAAGGGCATCGAAAGCATAGCTGGCTTGACAATTCAGTATGACGGGTAAGGTGACGCTTAGGCTGTCGCGGGATTGGAAATGAACCGTCCCGGTCAAGGCAGAATCCACCGCACTTTTTAGGGCTGCCTTTCCATCACACGAACCGAGAGTCACTCGCAATCCGGGGGAATTCGCCGGGGTTTCCGTGGATTTTTCGCATGCGATAAAGGAGAGGACGGCGCAAACTGCCAGCAGGCTCTTCATCTATCAGCCAGCCTTGCGAATCGAAATCTGAAGCGTCATTTCCACGATTTCGACTTCTTGGGCCTCGGGCATTAGTTCCGGGCCTAAGTCAGCCCCCATGCTGAGGCTATGAGCGAGCACTTCGCTGGCGATATAGTCCTTATGCTTTTCCGCCGCAGCCAATAATTCGGGAGCTTCGGTTTTCAGCGTCAGGACGATTCGATCCGTGACCGCGAAGTCGCGATCCTTGCGCATGTTCTGAATGCGATTCACGATTTCGCGGGCCAGCATTTCATGCATCAGGGCTTCGTCGACATAAGTGTCCAGAGCCACGGTGACGTCGGCGGCGGCATCCACAACCAAGCCTTCCATCACATCGCGCTGCACCAAAATGTCGGCAGCCGTCACGGTGATGCCGTCCATTTCCAAGCTTTGTCCAGCCACCAAGCGCGCTACTTCGGCATGCGGCAAGGCGGCAATTTTGTCTGCGAAAGCCTTCATGCCCTTGCCGAGCCTAGCCCCGAGGGCTTTGAAATTGGCCTTGGCGCGATAGGTCACCAAAGTCGACTCATCGAGCGTCACTTCGAGGTGCTTGACATTCAATTCTTCGCGCACCAACTCTTCGTTTTGCAGCATCTCTTCGCGTTGGGCTTCATTGCGCAAAACCACGATGAGACGACGCAACGGCTGGCGATTCTTCAAATTATGAGCCGAGCGCAAGCCGCGCCCGAGAGTGACGGCCTGGCGCACGCGAAGCATGCGGCCATTGAGGCCTTCGTCATAAAGCGCCGCTTCAAATTCGGGAAAGTCGGCCCAATGCACGGAAAGGGGAAGGTCCGCCGCACCCGACGTTTTACCCACTGCATTCGCCGCCAAGGGCTCGCGCACTAGTACTTGCCACAATTCTTCCGCCAGGAAAGGCAAGAAAGGCGCCATCACGCGCGCGAAAGTGGTGAGTACTTCGTAAAGCGTGGCATAGGCGAAATTCTTGTCGCTGTCGTCTTCGCTTTTCCAAAAGCGGCGACGCGAGCGGCGAATATACCAGTTGGTCAGATCGTCGACAAAGGCCACCACGGCGGGCACCACATTGTATAAGCGATAGCCGTCCATTTCACGACGCACCTGCAAAAGCAGGCCCTGCAAATCGGAGAGTATCCAGCGATCGAGTTCATGCGGGCTGCGCAGCTTCTGCCCTGGGCGCCAAGAGAGCTGGCCCTTGGCCGCGTCGGCATTGGCATAGGTCACGAAGAGGCAAGCTGAATTCCATAGCGGTAGCAAAACCGAGCGAATGATGTTTTTCACACCGATTTCAGAGAACTTCAAATCTTCGGCCTTCACCGCCGCCGAATCAATCATGAAGAGGCGAATGGCGTCGGCGCCCGTGCGATTGATGAGCTCATTCGGATCGGGATAATTGCGCAAACGCTTGCTCATTTTCTGGCCATCTTCGGCCAGAATGATGCCGTTCACAATCACATTCTTCATGGCCGGTTTTTGAAACAAAGCCGCCGAGAGAACGGTCAGGGTGTAAAACCAACCGCGCGTTTGATCGAGCCCTTCGGCGATGAAGTCGGCGGGGAAATGCTCTTCCAGCTCGCGGCGATTCTCGAAGGGATAATGATTTTGCGCATAGGGCATGGATCCCGACTCGAACCAGCAATCGAGCACTTCGGAAGTGCGGCGATAAGCCTTGCCCTGCGGGTCGAAAGTCTTGCCGTCCTTGGTGCGGATGACAATGGGATCGATGATATGCTTGTGCAAATCGTCGACCTTGACGCCCGATAGGCGCTCTAATTCTTCGCGGCTGCCGATGCAAATCATGCCTTCGCCGTCTTCGCCAATCCACACGGGAATGCATGTGCCCCAGAAGCGATTGCGCGAGAGATTCCAATCGCGGGCGCCATCGAGCCATTTGCCGAAACGCCCGTCCTTGATGTGATCCGGGACCCAATTGATTTGTTGATTGCTGTCAATCATCCATTGCTTCAGTGTTTTGCGCGTTCCGTCCGGACCCGTCAATTCGCGATCGAGGCGCAAATACCAAGCCTTCAAGGCGCGATACAGCAAGGGCACGTCGGTGCGCCAGCAATGCGGATAGCTGTGCACCAGAGTCTCATGCTTGAAAATGCGACCTTCGCTTTTGAGGCGATGAATGATGCTCTTGTCGGCATCCTTGGCACCGATGTCTTTCCATTCGGGAACCAAATGCGTGAAGCGGCCTTCGGCATCCAGCGGATCCCAAAGCCCCAAACCCTCTTGCATGCCCAGCTGAAAATCTTCTTCGCCGAAAGACGGGGCAATATGCACCGCGCCGGTGCCATCGCTATCGCTCACGAACTCGGCGAGCAAAAGCGAGTATTGCTTTTCGCTCAAGTATGGGGCGTACTGAAAGAGAGGCTTGTAACGACGTCCCGCGAGTTCCGAGCCTTTCGCTCGCTTGATCACGGCATCGCCTTCGCCGAAAAAGTGCAAGCGCCGCGATTCGGCCACCCAATATTTTCCTGCTCTTTCGCCCTTGGCATCGCCTTTATAATCGACGAGCACATAGTCGAGATCGGCCTTCACCGCCACCGCGAGATTGCTGGGCAAGGTCCAAGGCGTGGTGGTCCATACCAGGAAATTCTCGTCGCCGCCCTGATTGTCATGGCTTTCGAGCGGGAAAATCACGGTGATGCTGGGGTCTTGGCGATCCTTATAACCCTGATTGACTTCGAAATTGGAAAGCGGCGTCGCCAGGGCCGGGCTATAAGGCTGTATGCGCCAGCCTTGATCGATGAGGCCCTGATCGAAGCATTGCTTGAAGACCCACCACACCGACTCCATGAAGGAGAGGTCCATGGTCTTATAATCATTGTCGAAATCGACCCACCGTCCCATACGCGTTACGGTCTTGCGCCACTCGGCGGTATACTTCAGCACGCCCGCGCGGCAAGCCTCATTGAATTTGTCGACGCCAAAGCTTTGAATATCGCGCACGGAATGCAGCTTGAGCTCGTCTTGAATCAAATTCTCAATGGGCAAGCCATGGCAATCCCAACCGAAGCGGCGCTCCACGCGATAGCCGCGCATAGTCCAATAGCGCGGCACAATGTCCTTGATGGTGCCGGCCAGCAAATGTCCATAATGCGGCAAACCCGTGGCGAAAGGCGGCCCGTCGAAGAAAGCGAAAGTCTTGGCCTCGGGCTTCCGGGCTATGCTCTGCTTGAACGCGTCGTCGCGCTCCCACAAAGCCAAAATGCGCTCTTCGAGAGCCGTGAAAGAAACCGAGGAGTCGATGCTACGAAACATGGATAGGACCACCTAGACAAGCATATCAGCCGCCCCAACGGAACATCCCGGGGGCCAGTCAACACCAGGGCAAAAACCCTGGGATCAGAGGCGGGAAAAATAGGTTATCTGGGTTTAGAGGTGCCATTGCCCTGAAAATGCGGGTTTACCCTGGTTTTCCGGGGGGCTCAGCCACTCGTTCCGGGCTTCCCAAACGCCCCCCAGGCTCGGCCCGCCTTACTCACTGGCTCTTGTCGGCCTCGCCTTCCCCCAGGGTATTGCTGCGAAGTGGTGCACGGTAAGACACAGCAACCTGTTCCTTTGAATCGTGATTTTATCCACCATTCTTCCGAAACCGGCAATTGCCTTCCCAAGTACGTCACACAGGCGTTACTGAAATTCCTGACCTGCGGCATACTCGCCCATGGCATCGCGCAAATGCATTGTTTTGATGGGAAAGGGGTTTTGATTTGCCTACGCTCCTGTCATTGGCACTAGCGAGCGACCAGGGTTCCCTGCGCTCGCACGGATAGGGCGGGCACTTCCAGGCGATAGGAGTAGCTGCCTGCCGCCAATTCGGGAATCGCGACCACCTGGCGCGCGCGGCCGAGAATGGTTTGCGCTTTCAGGACACAGCGACCTTCCGATTGGAATAATTCGAAGCTCGCCTTTTCTCCTTGCGCCGACGGCACCTCGATGAGAAGGCTTCTCGCACCGATAGGCCGGATGGAGCCGAGTTGCCGCCTAGGTGCCGCACCGGGCGCCAGGGATTCGCTTGGGCCGGGAAGCTCCCAAGTCTTGGTGCCGGAAACAAATTCGTTGGGCTTCAAGGGATTGAAGGCCACACTCGCCAAGCCAGCCTTGGAGTAGACGCGCTCCATTTCCCAGGTGTCGGTCGAATAGCAACTGTCGCCGATGAGAAGGTGCTTGCCGCCGGGGGAAAATTGCACCAAGCGCACTTCTTTCCAGGAAAACCATCGGTTTTCCTTACCTGTCACCAAGTCCATTTTCTTGACGCCGCTGGCCGAGGCCACGATGATTTCCTGGCCGTCTGGGGTGAGCAGCACCTTGGGCTGAGAACTCTGGTAATGGGCATCGGACCAGCCCAAACTAGTCAAGGCAAAGTCGCTGATTTTTTCATTGGTGCGGAGATTCCACACGGTCAACCAATAACTCAGGTTCGCGAGATTGTCTTTCTGGTAGGAGCTGCAGGCAAAAACGATATTGCGCTCCGGCACTGCGCCCCAGGCTTTCCAGCCCTGCGGCAACTTGAAAGGTATGCGCGAGGAGTCTCCGGTGTATGTGTCTGTGATGGCCACCGTATTGCTTTCGAAACTCAGTACCGACCGATGATTCTGGGCAAGCACCAGGGTGCCGTTGGCATACCCGATGGAGGCCACCACGCGTCCCGTATCGGAGATGTCGGAAATGTCGATTTTCGTAAGGGCATAATTGCCGTAGTCGAGATACCAGTATTCCCGAATCAACCGCATTCCATCGGGCGAAAAAGAATGGAAGAGGGCGGTAGAGCCCGATCTCGGTTGGCTTATCGGCAGGCGCTTCAAGAATTCCTTCCCCGTCACAGCATTCCAATAAATCAGGGTGTCGAATTTGTATAAGCCAGAATAGCTGTCCATGCCTGAATAGCGGTAGGAGCCGCCCAGAAGCGGCTCTCCTTTTTGGTTGAAGCCGATATAGTCGGGAGAAGGCCGGTCTTGCCTGGAGAAAACCGTTTGCAACTTGCGGGTATTGACGTTTTGCCGGTAACAGCGGTATGTCGAGCTTCCATTGTGATATGCCGGAATTTGGATGGAGGTGTCTCCGGGTAAAAAAGCCGGGCGACCTATCACCCAATCGTCATTGGGAACCGGGCCTCGGAATGAGGCTTTGCAGGTTCGCGTGGAAAGATCGATGACTCCGGTATTGGATCCGTCGCCGATGGCCAGCAAGGAGTCGTTGGCGGAAATGTCGAAATGGAGTTCGCTGATGAACCAATAGCGGATTTTGCAGGCATTGGTGGTGTCGACGCCGAGTAATGCGCCGGTTTCTGCATCGACCATCGCATACCCGTCTTGGGTGCCGGAAAGGTTCGATAGGGTGGGGACGAATATCCGGGAGCCACTCCGGTTGAAGTGAGCCTTTTCGAATATTTCCCGGGGGAATTTCACGACTTGCAGGAGGGTGTCTTTGGCGGCGTCCCAGATCTGAATCGAAGTGTCGGCCCGCGAAACGGCGACGATTTTTTTCTTGTCGGGAGAGAACGTGGCGAAATCGAATTTCTTTTTCTTGGGAGTGACCAAGCATTTTCGGGTCGAATCCTTGCCGACTTCCGAGAACGAGTTAGCGAATAACGAGTAGGTGGTGTCCGCTTGCCTGGTGATGGCCAGCGAAAAATCCTCGGAAAAAAACATTTGTCCCACGGCGTCATACGAAGGGAGCGAGAAGGCTTTGACCACCGCCCCGGATGGAAGGGAGATTTTGTAAACGGCATAGCTATTGTTTGCCCATCCCTCCACCGCAATGAAACCATCGGACCCCCGAGCGTATTGCGGCGTCAGCAGGCTGTGGATAATAAAGGGGACTTTGAAACTCTGAATCGGGGTCGGTGAGCCCATGTCGTATAACCGAACTGTATCCGACTCGCATTCGAGGCGTGTCGCGCCATCGCGCGAGTAGGCGATTCGACTGCCATCGGTGCCTGCGAGAATCCGTTCCTGGATAGGCGTGAAGACGGTATCTACGGCACCGTAGAGATTAGCTATCAGCAATGCCGATAGCAGAGCCGGAAAAGCGACTCGGTTTTTCACTTGAACCCTCCAATAAAAATGAAATGCGCGAGCCTAAAATAGTCTGTTCCGTCACGCTTTCGGCACCAAAGCTTCCCCCCCGAAGTGGAGGTTAAATTGCGCTGTCGGGGACTTCGGCGCTATAATCGACGCCGTCGCATTCTTGAGCCGCCAAAATCGCGCTTCGGGAGGCCTCTACTTCTCCTTGAACACCGCCTCGGGCGCCTGGTTTTTCGAATTGGAATTGAGCCTAAGGAGATTTTTTTTGGGTCAATGCGAGATACCGTCGGCTGCTGATTGCCGCGTATTTTTTACCGCGTCGACTTTAGTATCGGAGCGGGGTATCTCTCAAAATAAGCTTGGTATTTTCATGTCAGTCATGCCGCGCCTCCGCAATCTGCTTTTCCTCCTAGCAACCGTGTCCGTGCCGTTTTGCGGATGTGAAAACTCCTCTGGGACCGGAAATCCCACAGCCGCACCCGACGTGAAGATGCTCCGCATCATCCGTAATCGTTGCGTAGAGTATGCCTTCGGTTACGGGGACAGCATTGGATTCAGGGGCTGCCGCCAGTACCGTTCCCCCGTGCGCGAGTTTTCCCTTTCCGATCATCGCGCCTTGAACACGAAGGAGTTCATTGACCTGATGGGGGACTGGGGGGCTTACGACTCGCTGGAGGTTTTTCATCCCTTCCAGGAAACCTTGATGGTGGAAAATGATTCCAAGGAGTGGGGCCGCCACTTCACCGTGGAGTCGGGTCCAATCATCGCCCTGGAATTCATCCTTGCACAGAATTTTTCCAATGAGGATTCCTTGGTGGCAGAATACCATGATGGCAGGGGCGCCGACTATACCTTGAGGCGAGGACGGGACTTTTTCCCATCCGGCTCTGAAACGTTTTTCCGCGTCCCGATGACGAGCGTGGGGAATGGCGTCGACGAAGATAAAAACGGCTACGTGGACGATTTTTCCGAGTTGGAATATTTCGGATACAACTCGAGCCTGGTCGCCAACCAGGTTGTGTCAGTTCACCAGACGGCGACACCCGCCCAGGTTTTCCACCTAGCGGTAGGCGTCAACTTATCCCATTCCCTCATGAACCCGCTCCTTCACTATTTCTGGCCGAACGGAGACTCGACCGATATCGCGAGTTATTACCCATTATTCATGCATTACCATCCCGATTCCGGTTGGTCCTACCGTTACAAGCCTTCGCTGCGCGGTGGGAAGCAGGGCATCCTGGTCGCGGCCACCCTTTACATGGGGCCCTATGTAAAGTTCACGGAAAAAATCTGCGTCAAGCTCTTCACGGTAGACAGGACTAGTGGGGAGGTGGTTTTGCACAAGCCGCTCATCTACCGCTTCGACCCAGCTCGCTATCCCTTCGGTGCTTTGCAGCCTCCGGCAGATCCGTTCAACGGAGACATGCTGCCGCGTGAAATCTACCTCGTGGGCAAGAAGTCGATGTCCCAGGGCACCGAGGAGTATCAGCTCTTGCTGTGGCTGCCGACCCAGGACCTCGCACGCGCGTTTGACGGAAAAACTCCCGTGTCCGATTATAAAGGTATGCGCTACGCCCGCATCGAATTTGAGTCGCCCCTCCCCGAGAACACTCCCGAGGGCGAGAAATCCAATATCAGCACCTATACCCAAGCCCTGTTCTTGGAATGAACGGTTTCCTTTGGCCTTGGGCTTCCGGGCTATGCTCTGCTTGAACGCATCGTCGCGCTCCTTGCAATGGTGATGGCCAAAATGCGCTCTTCGAGAGCCGTGAAAGTAACCGAGGAGTCGATGCTACGAAACATGGATAAGACCACCTAGACAAGCCAATCGGCGACCCAACGCAACATCCCGGGGGCCAGTCACCACCAGGGCAAAAACCCTGGAGTCAGAGGAGGGAATAGGTTATCTGACTGAATAAGTGATCACCGTAACATCAACCATGGATTCCCGGTCAGGCCTATGCCCGCCGCGTCGCGCCGAACGATAAACAAGGCAGGGATATGCTTTGCAAAGTGGAACAAAGGCCGGGAGCTAATGCCTTAAGGCAAAAATCTCCAAGGTCCCACCTTTCCAGGGAATTTTGTCGCCTGCGCGCTTGCCTTTCAAGGCCGCACCCAGTGGACTGGCCAGCGATGCCGTGCCGATGCGGATTCCATGGTATTCCAACTCGCCAAGGCCGACGCCCAGGAGATACCATCCCAGGCTCGTCTCCACCAGGGTACCGAAACTGATTCGGTCTTGTAAAGCCGCCACTGCCATGCGCTGCAAGGCATCGCCGTTGGCAACGGCCTCCGACAAATTGCGCTGGATGATGTTGCGGCTTTGCGCGATCATCTCGCGGCCGGTTTCATATTTGTCCCCAGCGCTGCTTTTGGTTTCCAGGGCCGCCGCTTGATCCAGAGCGGCGGATTCGCGTTCGTATTCGGATTGCTTATTCCGTTGCGTGGAAAGCAAGGTTTGAATGATTGCTATTCGATCTGCTATGTCCATTTTCTTTGGCTCCCCATCTACAATCCAAGCACAACCCCGCGTGATAGTAAACAAAGAGGGAGCCTAAAGAGGAGATCCCTCAGGAGTTTTTGAGGGGTTCGGAGCCAAGGCCATGGCCTATTTTAGAGTATGCAATCTGCGACCCGCCGGAGGGACAGCTTTTTCGGACCACTATTGCTTTTGATTCATAGGGGTCCTCCTATGATTTCACCAAGTGGTCGCGTAACAGGACCAATGCCAGTTGTTATTCGCGACATCGGAGTTGGTGATGTCATAACGGTGTGATTCCAATCTGTAAATACCATCCACCCGACTGCTGAAGGTTTGAAACCAATGGACGATATTGTCGTTCAAAATGGTGGTCGTCAATGTGCGCTTCCCTCCGGATTTGATGGAGAATACGACCTGAGAACCCGAATTCATAATGATATGTGCTTTCGAATATTTGGCATTCGTCTGTCCCCAATCATTGCCTCCCCATCGATTCAGAAGACACCAACTGAAGGCTAAGCCTACGGTGCAAAAGTTTTGTTGGAACCAGGCCGCATCTGCGGCTTTCTTCCCTAGAATATCCGTTGTCAGGGATGGATTGAACTGTCCCTCCATGGGCGCCATTTCGACAGGGGAGGGAATACCCGTTTCTCCCAGATAGATTTCATTTGCATGGCTCGGTGCCACCTCGCTTCCGGGTGCAATGGTTTCCGCGATTTCCTTCCAAGTTTTTCCGCTCATTTGAGGGGTAAGCAAAGACGCTTCCCCTTTCGGTTGGGTGGATTCAATCACATCAAAGCCATCCGGCGATCGATAGACCGTCACCGATTTCGCGCCCACCTTGATTTTTACAGGTGTTTCCAAGGTCCTCAGTTCGATGGCTGATTCAGGTTGTCCAGCTTGGGAATGATGCTGAACCGGGGCTTCAACGGATTCATTCAGGCAACCAATCAAGGCGATGGTCGGTATGGAGGCGATTAAGAATTTCCTTAACATGCTTCATCTTTCGAGTTGCGGATTTATTTCCGTCTAGGATTAGAGAGCTTCTCTACTAAAAATGTCGCACACTATTTTTTTGGCATCACGAATAACCAGGTTGATTCCCTGCATTCGCAGGCGCTTGAACAGGTGGGTAGCGGAGGCCGCTTGCCCTGGTTTTACGGTGGGCTCAGCCACTGGTTCCGGGCTTCCCAAACGCCCCCAAGGCTCGGCCCGTCTTCCCCTGTCGCCCTTGTTGACGCTTGACCCTCTTCGAGCGAATATGGGACGACTCCGAAACCGGCAATTGTCTTCCCAAGCACGTCACACAGGAGTTACTGCAATTCCTCACTTGCGGTATTCTCTCGCATGGAATCGGGGCAATACCGATTTAAAGTGACAGTCGATGCCCTGAAGCAGGGAGGTGCGTCTTAGGAGTACCCAAAGGCCGTAAAGTTGACTCTTATTGTTTTGAAAGCAAGAATAAAATCGAACCCAATGCCAGATAAGCCGACAGCTCCTATTCACGGCCATGAGGGTGTGCATAGTGAGAAAATTCTATGCCCACAATACCCAGGCCGACCCATGCGTGAGCCTACGGCGCCAAAATTTTTCATTTCATAAATCGATGCATTCAAAGCCACATTTTGCGCATTCTGGCTATTCGAGAATGAATATTGAATGGATGTAATGTCTATGTAAGTGGGGACGAATCCATTGACTTGAGAAAGAGCACAGAAAACCGTTACAGCAATAGTCCGCCCCGTTCTATTCATTTGGTTTCCCATTCCATTCTAATCTGATAGCAAGTGGCTTTTGATTGACCCATGCCCCGCCGGAGAACGGCGCCAGGGAGCGCCTACTTCGGCGCGTCCGGCACGGCGAAGCGGTACTTGGTGATCTCGCTGCCGGCCGGCCCATTGATGCCGATGCAAGTGGGCTTGGTCTTCTCCCCGGCGATGACCCCTCCGGCGCTTAGGCCTTGGACGTCCGGCAGCCACTGGATGACTTCCGGCATGGTGCCCGAAGTCCCCTCGCAGGATTCGGTGAAGGCCACGTCGGTTCTGATCTCGCCCGCGGCGAGGTAGTCGTATCCCAGAACCTGCACGGCGGCCGGTTCGAAGAACATAGTGAGGACACCCTGCCTGTACAGGCTGCCCTTCCAGTCCTCCTTGAGGATGCAGGTCTTGGCGCCTATCGAGGTCCGGACCCGCTTGTAGGTGGTTTCGCCCTTGGCCCAGAATTGGCGGGAGTCCGAATCCCAATCCCACCCGACCGAGGACTTGATGGTGACCACGGTGTTGACGGTGCCGGATGGGTAGGACTCGTCGCAGGTCCAGGTCACCTCCACGTTACCCTCCAGCTTGGGCGCGGTCGAGTCGCAGGAGACCACGGCCAGGCGCGCCTCGCGCATCACGGTATTCTCGCTGAAGTCCGACAGGGCGGCGTCGCTCGAGGCGAAGCCGGCCTTGAGCAGGATGGACATGTAGGAGGTCTGGGGGGTGATGCCCGCGGCGGTCTCGTTCATTTGGTTGAGGAAGCGCGCGGAGCCGACCTCCTGTAGCTCGGCGCGCGCGGAGGCCACCTTGCTTGAGGCCATGGAGATGTAGTTCGGATCGCTTTTCGCGACAGGGTTGGTGGGATTCTTGGCGCATTTCTCCAAGGCGTCCAATTCCAGGAACCAACTCGACGTCTGCTGGGACAATTGCATGGCCCCGCCGATAGCCGATGCCGCCGAGGATATGGAGTAGATGCCGGAAAGGGGTCCGGTGGGGATGCCGCGGTTGCCAGCCGCTTCGATGAGGGAGCCGATGCCCACGTCGGCCCCGGTGCGGGCCACCTCGCCCCAGGCGATGCCCGCGCCGTCGACCTCGGCGGCGGTGGAAGGGGCGGCGGCGCCGACCAATGGCGCGGCGAGTCGGAGCAGGGCTTTCGATGGCGGCGAGACGGAGGCCAGAGCAACTTTCAGTTCCGCCGGCAGGGAGGCGGTGGGGACGATATAGGTGAGGTCGATCTTGACCGTGCCGTCGCCTTCCTTCTTCCGTTCATGGTGGACGGCGTAGACAGCGGGGCCGCCCTTGGCCACCGAGGCGCTCTCCGCGGCCGTGGGGGTATGCCGCTGATCGGGAGTGACCTTCAGAATGAGGGTGCGGGTGGCGCCGTTGGGCCAGGTCTGGACGTATTTGAAGGTGCGCGCGTCGACGCGTTCGGTATCGAGCTTAGCCGCCGCGAAGAAGTCCGCGACCTCGGCGGGCAGGCCCTGGGCCGTGAATAGCGCGGACAAGTTCTTGTTGACCGGGAAATCCTTGTCGGGAGGGGCATCGGCGCCGCCTCCGGATTGGCAGGCGGCCAACAGGCCAGTGAGGAGGAAGGCTGACGCAAGGGTCCGGATGCAGGGGAGGTGCGGCTTGTCCATGGGTACCTGCCTTTGGACCGGTAAGAGAAGAGCCCGGTAACCCGAAAATTAGGTTTATTCGGGGTCCGGGTTCAGACCAGGGGCAGGTAGATACGGAACTCCGTGCCTTCGCCTGGCATGAACTTTTGCGGCGGACCTTTGGCGAGGATGTGGTGTGTCTGCGCTGTGTCGAGAGAAGGCGTTTTTTGATGGGTAAGGTGTTTTGATTTGCCTATTCTCTAAAAAATTATTCTTTCCCTTTGGTGGCCGCCTCTGGGGACGTGCATGGGAGGTTTTCATGTTCTTTAACGTCAACATTTCCAGCATTAAGCAGTTTGAGGACCTTGGTTGGAAACGGAGCTTCGGAAGCGATGACTGGATATTCCCTTCCAGCATGACCAGCGAAACCTATCTGCACATGGTCTGCGAGCCCAGCTCCAAGGCGATCCAGATCAAATCCATCACACTCAGGGTGAACGGACAGCTGGTCGGCAAGATCTTTGACGATACGGGAGGTAGTGAAACCGTGAATCTGATGGACGCCAGAGGCCTCGGCGCAAGGGTCGCCGATGAGTTCCGCCGCGCCATCAAGCCCTTGTTCTAAGCCCTTCGCGGTCCCGCTGGCCACCAGCCCACCCATTGTAATTCGAAGCCACCTACCCCGTCATTACAGCACCCTATCAAACATCTTTTTGGCTCTGAACCACGTATCTCGTTTACTCCATAGAACCTTAAATTTGCAAAGATGATTTTACCAAGTGTGACAAAGTGCAGGATCGACTATCGAGAAGGAGAGGATAGTCATTGTGATTTTGGCAACTAAGTGCAGAATAAGTCGATTCTCGAATCGGT
Organism: Fibrobacterota bacterium; assembly: GCA_043753995.1. Lineage (GTDB taxonomy): Bacteria > Fibrobacterota > Fibrobacteria > UBA11236 > UBA11236 > JAYUVP01. The sequence continues at coordinate 14,103 of JAYUVP010000149.1, read as the reverse complement.
GCGGATAAACTTGCCGCTTTGCAGGGTGATGAAAATGCAAAGATGATTTACCTATGCTCCCAGGTGGAGGGGAAGCCATGGCATTGAATGCATATCTCAGACTGAAAGGCCAGAAGCAGGGCCAGATCCTCGGTTCTGTGACGCAGAAGGGCCGCGAAGGCTGGATCGAGGTCATCGCCGTCAACCATACCATCGTCTCGCCCCGGGATACGGCCTCCGGCCTGCCCACCGGCAAGCGCCAGCACAAGCCCTTCGTCATCACCAAGCAGCTGGACAAGTCCTCGCCCTTGCTTTACAACGCCCTCTGCAACAACGAGAACATCCCCGAGCTTTCGGTCCAGTTCTGGACCCCCCAGCTCGCCGCCGCCACCGGCATGGGCGCCGAGAAGCAGCACTATACAGTCAAGTTGACCAATGCCAATATTGCGGCCATCAATTTCCTAATGCTCAACAATAAAAACCCGGCGCTCTCCCAGGTAAAGGACATGGAGGAAATCCACTTCTCCTACAAGAAGATCGAATGGACCTGGGTCGATGGCGGCATTATGGCCATGGACGATTGGGAAGCCCCGGTCGCCTGACCGGCCCGGCCGGGCCTGGATGTTCCGGTTGCTCCTGGATGGTCCCAGCCAGCAAATGCCCATAATGTGGCCAACCGGTGGCGAAAGGCGGGCCGTCGAAAAAAGCAAAAGTCTTGGCCTCGGGCTTCTGTGCTATGCTCTGCTTGAACGCGTTATCGCGCTCCACAGCGCCAAAATGCGCTCTTCCAACGACGTGAATGAAACCGTGGAGCCGATGCTAAGAAACAGGAATAGGACCCCCTAGACAAGCCAATTGGCGACCCGCCGGAACATCCCGGGGGCCGTCAGCACCAGGGCAAAAACCCTGGTTTTCCGGGGGGCTCAGCCACTTGTTCCGGGCTTCCCAAACGCCCCCCAGGCTCGGCCCGACTTCCTCCGCGTCGCACTTGTCGGCCTCGCCTTCCCCCGGATGAATTTCGATTCTTATCACAAAAGGCAGCTGTTCGAATGATTTGAAACAATCCGGGATAGCCGCGCATCTAAATACATCCAGTTCAATCGAAAGGCTTCCCGATGAACCGTCAATCCCGTTTTCCCATATTCAGTTTACTTCCCATTGCCACTGCGGCGCTAGCCCTATTGGGATGCCAACAGGAATCAACCCATCCCCCGGAGACGGCTTCCGAACAGGAGTATGCTCTGGAAGTTCAGAAGCTGAAAGCGGGTCCCGACGAAGCGCTCGAGGCCGGTCTGGCTGCGCTGGATGCAAAATTCGGATTCGAGGCATCGGCTCCGATCCGGGAAACCGTACCTTCCCCGGTTTCAGATGAAGTCGGCGCTTTGCAAAAAGCGGCTGCGTCCAACGTCCTTAGTGTCTCCGGGCAATGCCTGCGGCTCTCCAAGGGGATTTTCCATGCCAGCGAAGGCGATCAAATCTTTTTCCGGGCCAGATCCATCAACGAGGTGAATAAGGGGATTTCCGATCCCGTCGCCTTTCTGATCCAATTCACCCATGCCGGGTTCATCGCTAATGGCGAAATTCCCAAGACGGCGCAGGTGCCGGTGAAGATCCTCGCCTGGAACGACGATGCCGTTCAGGGAAACCTGTCATCCTATATCAACTACACCTTCAAGGCGGGCGAAAACGGGTATTTCATGTGGATTGTGGCCCCCTTGACCAACGCGAATTCCACGCGGATTACCAGCCTGTCCCTGGATATGATCCAGGCGACCTGTCCGAATTGCGATTATGTGATAACCCCCTCGATCCGCACCCTCGGCGGGATGATCTATAAGAGCGCAGGGGCCAACGATTTCCGCGCTTCGCGTACGACAGCCGTGGGGGATCCGAGAGTATACGTGTTCAAGATCGGCGGCATGACAGGCATGTCGAACGGAAATTCGAGCACCTTGACGACATCCTCCAAGGTCTATCCATACGAGGTCCTAAGGACGAATCCCGCGCAATTCATCATCATCGACAATGAGGCGGGCGGTACAGGCGAATTCACACATACCCAGTACACCCCGTAACCCGCACATGACTCCCCCGGCGCACCCCCGCCGGTCTCGCACAAAAGCAATCACCCGTGATCCTCCTGCGTGAAGCCGATCATTCCCAAGCCGCAGACGGCGGAAAATCCGGAACAGGAAAATGCAGGGGAGTGGACGGATTGGCCGGAGTGTCGACGTTACTTCGTTTAGCAAGGTCCACGGCTGTACCCATGCGCCAAGTGCAAGGCAACCGTGTTATTCTTGACTGAAAGCGTGGCCGCCTTGGAGAGATCGCCCCGGGTATATGGCAGAGTGTGGTTTTTCCGGATTCGGCTCCCGGCGTTCCAGCCGAGACATTCAAAGCCAAAGCATCCTCATTGTGAGCGGGGCTTTGCGTTTGGGCGCGATCGACGGATCCTCGAAGTTGAGGAAGATCGAATGGCTCCGTTCTTCTAAACCCCGCTCCCTTCAACTCGAATACATACCGTCCGCGCGCCAGATTGTCGATGGGGATTGCGAATTCGCGGCCGCTCCCGAGCCAGGCTTCCCGGATCTTGTCGCCGGTAAGGGTGTTAATCGACGCGCGGCTTTTTAAGCCATTCAGAGAAGGAGGCGGGGTGATGAATAGTCGGGAAGGTAGAGCGTATTTAGTATCGACGAATCCCCAGGCGGCCCCAAGATCGACGGGCATGGTCTTGGTCATTGGATAAAACAGCGTATTGCCGAAAGTGCGAACGAATTGCGTCCCATCCTCCATGACAATGGTCTTTGGTTTTTCGATTGTCTGCTTAGCAATCGTTTCGCCCCGGTAAAGTCTCCAGCAAGGCGGAGCATGTCTTGTGGGGGATGAAAGATGAAATGAGCAGCGATATTCGCCATCCATGAATCGCGTGGGAATGATGTAGCGCAGGCGTATTTTGCGAAATGGATTCAGGACGACAGGAAAAAGGCTGGGGTCACACAATTGGCTGGCGCCTTGCTCCAAAAATGCGGGGCGTGGGGAGGCTGGGTGGTCTCCCCACTGCGGCTGATCATTTCCTCGTATTTGCGCTTGCCCTTGACCCTATTTTGAAGTTTGCCTTTGAGGATTTTGTCGCCATTCCAAACCAAAAAGCCCGTCACCACCGTGCCAAGTTCCAATGGAATCCTACCCGTGAGTTCCAGAGAATTCTGAAACTCGCTGAAGCGGAAAACCGAAGCGAAGTCTCCTAGGGTGAAAAGCAAAACTGAATACGTAAGGCCAGAGGCGTTAAAGCGGTTCCGTCAGGAAACGGCGACATTCAAGAAATGCAAGGCGCTGACGCAAAAGTGGATAGACTTGGAGCTACAGCATTCAAAAATCATCATCTCACAATCACCTTTTCAAGATGTAACGTACCATACTTATTGTCAACTCTAACAAAATACAAACCACTTTGGACCTGTGCTCTACCTATAACCCCCATCTTATATTTGATAGGGAAATTATACAACAGCTTTCCAGTACTGTTAAATATTGAAGCAGACAAGATCTCCGGATTGTTACAAAGAAGCGAGATGCCATTGTGAGAACTGCTCACGGTAACTGTTTTGCTGTAAGTTGTTTTTTGTATATGCCGAACCGGTGTACCCCTCGCTATAATAGTCATATAATTTAACATTGTATACTCATCAAAAATGCCCATCTCCATGGTGAGTTTCTGATCAGAAATAGTTACTGGCTTGCTTCTGATAAGGTAAGGTGCAGCTACTGTTGTTGCTTCATCATTGACAAAATTTACGCCCTCAACCGCGACTTTTTGGTGTTGATAGCCCTTGCCAGCCCATCCTACTGATATCGTGACATCGTATTCACCATTGGGACACGCAAATTCGAAAGTTTTCAGTCGTCCCCAGTCATCGTAGATAACGCTTTTCTGGAGTTCATTGGGTCCGGTGCTCAAATACGAGTATTTAACATTAGCCATATCGCCAAACCATCCATGCCCCAGTGAATCGTTGTAATTATTCCAACCTATTTTCATATACGTATTCCCATCGACAACAAGCGGATTGACGAGGGGCGCGCCGTTAGGGTCCTGAAAATTTATAAAATAATTTCCAGGAGCTCCTGCAGCCCGCGGATGAGTTCCTTGCGGAGTAATATTTGGTATTGTCAAAAGCTCACCACCGAGTTTCAATCCCATCAGGCGGCGAATATTGTACATGAATTCATCATCGCGGGAGTAACTTGTAAGACCAGAGATAATCTTGTTAACCTGCGAATCAGAAGCGTTCTCTTGCAGAACTTCTGGAAGTTTGCCATTGTTAAGTAAATAAAGGTATTCAAAATCCTCCAGCCCATCCCTCATCAACTCTAATCGCTGCGATGATACAAGGCGATGATCTGTTGCACCGAACGCAATTGCAGTGTTACTCTCGGACGGTGGATAAAGCATAAAAAGATCACCATTGTGATTATTAGCACGCGGGTTGGTCCAGGGATTTTGACTCCAGTCATTGAGGGCGTAATAGGCGATACCTCTGATACGATATTTCCATAGAAACCAACCGGTAAGCTTACTCTCAATTCCAGGGTGATCCACCGTTACCGGATTGAAATAAGGAGGACGTGTACTGTGGAGAAAGTATATCCATGTTTTCTCTCCATTGCTTTTTTCCCGTTCCCATGAAATTGACGGGTTATAATTTTGCAGAACAGGCAACCAGATATCAACCTTTGCGCCACGATAGGTTGGATGACTATAAATTTCAGAACGGGGTTCCTCTGAGACCATCAGTTTTAAAAGCGGTGCGTTTTTTTTAATCTCTTGTGTGTACCACGCAACGGCATCATAGCCAGCTTGATCCTGGGGTTCATTTGCCAGATAGTAGTATGCTTTACCTAGAAGGCTTTGACCGTTTAAATAATCCTGTAACGATTTCAAGTATGAAAACCATTTTAGATTATAAGCAGACTGAGGATTATTTCCTGAATACCAGTCCGATTGGCTCAAGGTATTTGTACAAAAAGTGCCGGGTCGTTGATCAGCGGACGCATCGTTATTGCGGAAGGAAATTGCCTGGAAGGAAGGAAAACCTGTTCCGCTATTGAATCCTGTTCCCTTTATATACTTTTCGGCGGGTCCTTCAAAACCCCAGATTCCATACGGATCAGATATTGTCCCATTGCAATCGTAATTGACAAAACTCTCTCCGCCACTGCTGGTCAGACCACCTGGCCATGTTGGATTCGTTGGTGTTAAGCGACGACGGATGAAAAAGAGTTTGATTTTTTCGACATAGTTCCAGTAATCCGTTGACGTTCCAGTTACGCCATATTTGGATAATATGGTTTCATAGGATAAGTTCATCTGTGATTCTACATGGAGCTCGGACGGCATTACAAAATTAAATACGTGTAGCTTAACTGGAATCGTGACGCCTCCAAGAGTTATCGAACTCGTGTAATCTCCAGCTACAGCCGTGGAGGAAACGAAAAGTGTCACCCAATATTCAGTATTTTCATTAGCGGTGACTGTTACAGAAGCGTTATTCGCAATCGGCATCACCGGATCGGGATAAAAACCCGTTTTGCCTAGGTTATCCGATGGAGTCGTGATCGGTACATATTTAACCTGATTGAGTTCTGCCTCGATACCCGACCCGAAATTTCCGACTGAAATAGTCACAGTCCCGCTTTGAGCAGGTTTAACAACTACAACAAAAGGTTCCGTTTCATTTTTTGCACAAAACACATTTATTGACGAACCAGTCATTTTAGGTACCGGACTATCCTTAAAGACACGGATGCTTGGAGTTGTGGTCCAGAATGTATACTGCGGTGTTGATTGGGTAAGACTGAAAGTGTAGTTCTCCATTTGTGCGCTAACAATAAAGAATACTCCGGAGAGCATTATTAAAATTAGAGTTATTTGGAATTTCGGATATTTCATAAAGGATTGTTCCTGTTTGAGTATATCATAGTTTTTCATTCGGGTGTGCTGGCTTCAAATAGCCGGTGGTGACGGAATTGCTGCAAAGGAACCCAAAGCGGTTATTTGAGCCGGTCTAAAAACTCCTTTTGCGGTCGCCCGGCCGGAGTATCCGGACTGATTGGGTTAACCGGGACGCTACCTCGGAAACGCTCCACAGGAGCGTTTCTAAAACATGGGAAGCTTGGGTTGTGCCTTGGGGTGAATGGATTGTGGTGGGAGAAGGCGGTTTTTGATAGGAAAGGGGTTTTGATTTACCTAGGCTCGGTGGTTCACCGCCAGGCCCGTTCCACCGTAAGCGCCACCTTGGCCGCATCTGCCGAATAGGAGTTCGGTCCGTCCACCGTCGTCAAGGCCAGCTCCACTCCCAATGTCATGTTCGGATAGGGAGAATATCTCGCACCCAGGGCAATATCGGAATCCAATACCTCGTATCGGCCGGGGTCATCCTCCTCTCCCGGCCACACGGACACTGAGTTGCCCGCGAGGGTGAAATAAGGCGCGAAGTCCCGACCCACCCTATAAAGGACACCTATCCGCACGGGCATGGAAAAATGGGTTCTGTGCCCCTGGGCGGTATCCGGGAAATAGCCATCGGGCGTGCCGTTTTCCCCAATGGGAATGGGAAAGGTTGCTATTTCATGCCAAACCTTCCCCGTGGTCCGCACCCGATTCGCGTACCCACCTCCGGCGATGAGCGGGACCCAATTGCCCATGGGCTGGGACCAGCCCCCGAAGGCTCCCACCTGACCCAAACCAAGGGAGGAGCCTTGGGCCAGCGAAACCCCGCAGAACCAATGCCGGCGCTGGTAGGCGAGGGCGCCGCCTACCTGGATTCGGCTGCGTTCGATGCGGTAGTCCCCGTGCAGCACCCCGGGAGTACGTTGGGAGAAGGATGCGCCGGAGTCGAGGAAGAATCTGGAGCTATCCGCGGATTCCCACCACACCGAATCCTCGCGCAGGAAATGGATGGGATCCTGGTTGTTGCCGGTGATGAATCCCGAAAGGATCCAACCGCGCTTCCCGGATGCGAACACGGCGGGGATTTCGGTCGGTTGGTATTCGGCGTGCATGTCCTCGAAGAGGAAGGAGCCGGCGCAGGCGCAGAGCATGGACGCCGCGGCGGGGAGCGCGATCAAAATCCGAAACCATGGAGCGAGGGACGGGTTTCCCATGCGTCATCAATCTAGCAAGGGGACCCTTCAGGGAAGAAGCAAGGACTCGGCTTTGGCGGCCCACACGAAATCGCACCGATCTTTTGGATTCAGTTATCGAGTCGCCTCGATTGATAAGATTCTTGAGATGCTCCAACCCCCTTACTCCTCAGGCATCATGACATACCGGGATTTCCGCTTATTCCACCGATACTCTAGCGCGCCATCGCTCCTCCCCCCGCTGCCGAAGGAAACCCACAAAACGCCCTTTTCCAGGCCAACGTTTTCGTAAATAGTGGTCACGTTAGCCCCCATCGAGGCATGTCCTTCCAGAGGCATTTCGATCCTTTGGATGAGACGATTGGTTTTTTTATCGAGCACCTTGATGGACGTCAACACCGCGCCGCGCTCCTGGTACTTCAGATAATCGTAATCGTATACGCCTACGAAATATTGATTGGCTGCGGTGACATGCATCGGAATATCCACAACGCCGTCTGATTTTTCCGTGCTGTCACGGAAGGTATTGAAAGTGTCGATCAAGGAAGAAACGAAATCAAGACGGAGCGGATAGGCCCGGGGACCTTTCAGGGATTTCCAGGTCCCTTGGGTGGAGCCTTTGCTGAACTGGAACTCGAAACGAGCCTGGAGGGACTTCGGCGATGCCGCCGACCGGAGGGAGCTGCCCGGTTTCATCTCTTCCAAAACAACCTGTCCGGTTTTCCAGATGAGGTCGCCACGCAACGGAATCATCTCATTCACTTTATCGTATTTATACAGGCCCGTCAGATTGTGGCAAGGCGCGCCGTGAGTGGTTTTACAAGTTGAATCCACTTTGAGCATCTGGAAGCTCAAGGTGATAGGATAATTGCCGACGCTTCCCTTGAAGTTATAGACCATGAACCAGCCACCGGCGCATACCGCAGCGGCGGCGGTGAGTATGCAACCGCAGAGTAGGTAAGCAAGCGTGGATTTTCGCATCAATACTCCAAGGGGTTCCGGCGCAGTCGAAAAATAGGAATCAAGAACGAATATCCCGGTCCACTTGCTCTTATCTCACGCATGGCGGCCATTGTATTCACCTCAATACATCCCCTGCAGGCGCGAACATCGTTCAAATGGTGTGGCACCCACTCAAGGGCGCGGTTCCTGACAGGTCCAATGGAGCGGCAGTTTTCAAGACAACCAACGGGTTTCAAGGTGTGTGGCATTTCACTGGGCCGGTCAATGACGCGACCTCCAATCCAATATGTGATATCCATAACCCTTCGTATCTCCACTCGGGCAATGCCTTTCGAAACGTTTCGCCCAAATGAATTTCTTCTCTTGTCACATAAAGCAGTTGATGGAATGGGGTGGATAATTCGGTGCAGGAAAATGTCAATGGGGATGGAAATGCATAGGCAACGGAGGCCAAAAGGTCCGCCAAAGATGGCGAAACCCAGGCCGCTAGAAAGTTCCAAGGAAGAAATTATCGTCCATCATCAAGCGAATTATCCTTCGTGGGCTTATCATGACTTTGCGGAAAAAGACGATCAGATAAGGGGTTGGTATGCGTTTTTCAGTTGGAATGTGGGCGTTTCTCATGATGGGAGGGCAGGTTTTCGCCCTCACGGGAACCGTTAAAGACAATCAAGGAGCCGCCATCGCGGGCGCCAAGGTTTCCCTGGTGTCGGATACCTCGGTTCACGTCAATACCAATGCCTCGGGGGCATTCACGATTAACCCATCGGTTTCGGTATTCGATCGGGGATTTTCGAGTGCGCAGGCCCAAAAAATCAAAGGAGGCTCCCTTGTCGGTAGCCAATTTCGATTTGCCTTCGCGGCCTCCGACTTGGCTAGCACCACCGCCCTGTTCGCTGCGGATGGGAAAAGGATAGCCGATATCCCCTTGGTACTTAGAGCCGCGCAAAGCGAAGCTTCAGCGGTGCTGGCCCGGAAGTCGGCGACGGCTGCGGCAGTCGACACCTTGCTGACCGAAAAGGCCGGCTTTACCTCCGTAAAAACTCCCATCGACTCCTATAGCCAAACCAACCTTGCCATAGTTTTGAATGCCGGCTCCTCCCTGCCTCCGGTGACCAATTACTCGGCCATGGGTCCCTATGAAGTCGTCACCGAAACCGGAAAAGGACCCGACGGCTCTTACACCATCATTCGGCCTAAGACCCTGGGGGCCAATGGATTCTTGCACGCGCCCATCACCTTCGGGCCGGGAACGGGTATGCAGGTCTCGCAGTTGAGCAATCTGATTCAGCGCATCGCCAGCCACGGTTTCGTGGTGATCGCACGGCCACTCACCGGCGGCCCGGGCGACGCGGTCACGCGTCAGCGTTTGATTGCCGGACTGGAGTGGATCATCGCACAGAATGCGGTTGCCGGTAGCGACTATCAGGGCAAAATCGCCGTCAACAAAGGGGTGGCCATGGGTTACTCCGTGGGAGCCACCGGGTCCATCGAAATCGGAGGGCATGCAGCCCTCGCCACGGTTGTGGCCATTCACGGCCATTCGGCGGAGGGCGATACCCGCGTTCCCATGCTCATGATCGGCGGTACCAATGATCTGAATGGCGGCCAATCATGGCTGGCCCCGAGCTATGCGGCGTCAAAGACCCAAACCTTTTTCGGTATGATGACCGGCGCCGATCACGGGTATATCCAAGGGATCGTGAATGGGGTGCAGGGGGGCAATGAGACTCCCGCCATCATCGCCTGGATTCGCTATTGGATATATAACGATCAGGGAGCGAAGAATTACTTCTACGGGGACGATTGCATCATGTGCAAATCACCCTGGACCAATCCCCAACGGAAGAACTGGAAGTAAAGGGCAAGTACCCTGGATTTCCGGGGGGCTCAGCCGCTCGTTCCGGGCTTCCCAAACGCCCCCCAGGCTCGGCCCGCCTTACCCCGTCGCCCTTGTCGGCCTCGCCTTCCCCCAGGGCATGGCTAGAGCTAATACATCCCCGGGCAAGAGCTAATGCTGCGGGTCTTTGGTGGGGGGCGTGTTGTTTCCGGAATGCGGCGGCACGCATTCGTTTGATTGCAAAGGTGAAGTAGCCGGATTTTGATTGGAAGGAGGTTTTGATTTACCTATGCGCAAATGAAGCGCTTCATCCGTAGCAAAAAACTGACATGGTGGATCGGCTTTCTCTTTCCCTTACAAGTTTTATATGGGGTGGGGTGTTGGAAAGAAGACGGGAATCCGGTTCTAACTCATCCGATCTCCAAAGATTGGGTAGGTCAAAGCTTGGTCGACTCCCTGTACTTCTATGCCGTATCCGCGGTAGATGCCAATACGGCTTTCGCCTCTGGCGAAGATGGCCTGCTTGCAAAAACGGTTAACGGGGGGAAGTCCTGGCAAATTCAGGTTTCCAATACCATTTTGACGCTTGGCGGTTTGTCAGCATGGGATGGGAATATCGCTATCGCAACCGGCTACAACGAGGCCAACAAAAGCGTCACCATCAAAACGTCCAACGGGGGCGCGTCATGGACCCAGGTCCATTCAGCATCGTCTGGAGGCCTGAATGCTATTGACATGCTATCCCCGCAGGTCGCCATTACGGTTGGCCTTCACGGCAGTCAATTCCTAACCTTGGACGGCGGAACCACTTGGACTTCAGCTTCCTTCACTTTGGACGGCTGGTTGACGGGAGTACAGCTCCTCGCGGAATCCTCCTGGGTTGCCGTGGGTTCGGACTGGAAGGACGATCAGGGAGGCTATATAACCAAAACAAGCAAGGACGGTAACCGATATGTGACCCGGTTTATCCGTCCGGCAGACTCCTTACCAGGCCTAAAGTCAGTCAGCTTTGTAGATGCGCGAGTGGGTTGGGCTGTGGGATTGAACGGGACCATTCTTAAAACCACGGATGGGGGTTTGACATGGGTTCGACAAATCAGTGGCACTACGCATTCACTTTTTTCGGTTTCAGCCGTGAACACGGAAACGGCCTTTGCCATGGGTATCGGCGTTTCGCTTAGAACTTTGGATGGAGGTGAGAATTGGACCCAGAAGACCGATTATGGTTCACCGCTCTTCATCGTTTCGGCAGTGGACCGCAACCTGGCTTTCGCGGCTGGAAGGGATGGCTTTCTGGCCCGCACGACAACTGGCGGTGTTTCGGACTAATTCGCTAATAACCCTGCAAGAGGAAGGGTGGGGGTGGTTTGGGCTGAATGGGATGAGGCGTGAGAAAACGGATTTTGATGGAAAAGGAGTTTTGATATTCCTATGCTCATGCTCGTCAATGACCTTGCCTATCTTTGAGAAATAAATATGATATTTTCCAGACAAAAATTGTTACTAGCTCTCCTGAACTCCCTAGGTGGTAAAGTTCTAAACCTTGATTTTCAGAAGTTGCTATTCCTGTACTGCCAAGAAGCAGGGGATCTGGCTCCTTTTGAATTCGTGCCTTATAAGTTTGGAGCGTTTTCGTTCACCTCCTACGCCGACCGACGCAAACTGACTCAACTTGAACTATTGACCGGGTCAGAAAAACATTGGGAGCTAACTGAGGCGGGAAAGAAAGCCATCGCCAATAATCGTGACATAAATGATCGTATTTCTGAATTAGTCCGAAAATATCGAAATGTACGTGGGGATGATTTGGTTGCAGAAACCTATCGGCGTTACCCTTACTATGCCGTTCGATCGGAAATTTCAGATCGAGTGTTAAAAGGCGATGCGTCGGCTCAAAGCAGAATAAAATCTGCAAGCCCTAAACCAAAGATCCCTTCGGTTGCGACTTTGGGATATGAGGGGCGAACCCTAGAGGGATACTTGAATATCCTCCTCCAAGCAGGCGTCAACCTGCTTTGCGATGTACGGAACAATCCCATCAGCCGGAAATTCGGTTTCTCCAAAGGGGCATTGTCTTCGAGCTGCGAGAACCTTGGCATCCACTACGAACATTTGCCAGAACTCGGAATCGTTTCCGAACGCCGCAAGGACCTCGATCAGCAAGCGGACTATGATCGCCTGTTCCGGAAATACGAACGCGATGACCTTCCGAAGCAAACACCAGCTCTGGAGAAAATCCAAGGTTGGGTAGCATCTGGTTCGGTAGTCGCCTTGACATGCTTCGAAAGGATGCCGCATCAATGCCACAGGCATTGCGTTTCCGATGCGTTGGAGCGGAATTTCGGATCAAAGTTTACTGCATCACATCTATGAGGATGAAGTGGCCAAGGAACGCGTTCTTATTACCGTGAAGACATATCCGACTCTCTCCAGAAGATACGGGGAGACGGTTTGCACTGCCGGCATTCGGGAAGACGGAACGTGGATCAGAATTTATCCTGTTCCCTTTCGGCGACTGGAAGAGACGCAGCAATATTCGAAGTTTGATTGGGTGGAATGCCGGCTCAATCGTAATCAATCCGATCCTCGTCCAGAAACTTTTCGGCCAGCAGATTTCGCTGAACTCACTTCAGTGGCCCATGTTGGCACCACTGATAACTGGCGTGAACGCCGTCGCCTTCTACTTAAAACTTCACGGGTTTATTCGCGCCTTGGGGAATTGATCGATGGCGCGAAAAGCAACCAGGTATCTTTAGCGGTATTCAAGCCGACGCGGATCCTTGGATTCAGTTGTGAAGAAGAAGAACGCGATTGGGACCCCGAAAAAGTTCGGGAGATGCGAGACAAAACCGGTCAGCGGGAGTTGTTCGAAGAAGACGCCTGGCGTCAGACATTCAAAGTCATTCCCAAATTACCGTATAGTTTTTCGTACAAATTCGAAGACGCAGATGGGAAAACCAGCGAGCTTCAGGTTCTCGATTGGGAAGCCGGTGCGTTGTACTGGAACACGATTAAGTCCTGCGATGGCGACGAGCGTCAGGCCCTGGCGAAAGTCCGGCAAAAATATTTGGATGCGTTCGCCAAGACCGACCTTCATTTTTTCTTGGGGACCACGCAAGAATTCCACTTCCGCGCACCCAATCCTTGGGTAATTATCGGTGTCTTTCCGATTCCCCACGAGCAGCAGCGCGATCTGTTTGTGGCGTGATCTAATTTGATTTCCAAACCTTATCTCTATGCCAGGAGAGAAAGGCCAGTTGGGTTGCATCTAACCAGCAATGCGGGCACCGGAAACGCAGCCCAGCTTCTTGGCCGCCGTTGAATCAAGCCTGTTGAAGGCCTTTATTGGCTCAGTTCAAAGTTAGGAGCGACTGTTATTTATGGGAAACATGATTTGCTTGTGCACCCAATAATCCATCAATTGTCGCAAGCCAGAAATTGCTGTAATGCCTCTGTGACGTGCCTTGGCTGGCAGGTGGTGCAGAGAGATGTGATGAGAATGGCTGTGATAAGGGATTGATCAAATATTAATACCATTAGATCTCCGCCGTTTGGGATCGAATCTCCCAATCATCCTTATCAAGGTTCCAATCACAATGAAGACTATTAGAGCCGCAGCACTTTGCCTAGCTGCTATCGCGACCACCCAGGCGGGGATGGAGTTTCATCTATTCGCCGCAACGGATGCCGGGCGTCTGGAAAATGCATACGATGTCGTTAACCAGTACGATCCTTCGGGTTCGATTCTATTCCGCAGTTATCTGGACGCCGAACTAAGCTTTCAATGGGCGCAACAATTCCAGATCACGGGTGGTTTGCGTGGAATTTTTTGGAAACCCAATGAACTTCGAAACGATGCTGCCAACGCCAATGGCATCCAGTTCGGTCCGAGCATTTCGCAGGCATTCCTGAAGTGGTCACCGACCCACCACATGAATTGGAGTGTCGGCTATCTGCCCTACAAATACAATGACTATGCCCGTAATCTGGGCGAATACCTGTTCCGCTCCGAGGCGTATCCCACCGTCCTCCATACGGGTGGATGGATATGGTTGGATGATGCGCGCTATCGCACATTCGGCCTGAAGATGACCCTGGGGAGCGAAACCTTCAAACAAGATTTATGCCTTTTCGGTGAAACTCTTTACCCGCCGATATATGATTTTACACCGGCTTAT
>JAYUVP010000148.1:0-10310 GCA_043753995.1 Fibrobacterota bacterium | reverse complement strand
CGACCTTCCCCATAAACGGATTTCCGTTTAAGACTCTAGAACCCTACCCTAAAATGGTTCCCGAATTCACGCTGCCCGTCAACTGATCGAGCAAAGCCGCTTCGTTGGTGAAGCCGCAAATATGCACCTCTCCCACACCCGCCTTGACCGCGGCTTCGCAGCCGCGCAGCTTGGGTATCATGCCGCCTTGCACGACGCCCTGGGCAACCAACTCTTCAATAGCCTTACCGCTAATCCGCGGAATTCGATTTTTCGCTGCATCGAGCACGCCGGGAACATCCGAAATGAAAAGCAAACGTTCAACGCCTAAAGCTATGGCGAGGGCCGAAGCGGCATCGTCGGCATTCACGTTATAATGCTTCATCGAAGTATCCACAGAAACGGGAGAGACTACAGGCAGAAACCGCGCCGACAACAAGGCAGAAATGAGATCGGTATTTACCTCGGTGATGCGGCCTACCTGGCCCAATTCGGGATCGAGAGGGGTGCAAATAAAGGTGGCACCGTCCACACCCGATAACCCGGCCGACTTGGCCCCGGCGGCAGCCAGGTAACCCACAAGTTTCTTATTCACATAACCCGACAGGGTCATTTCGACGACCTTCATGGCCTCTTCGGAAGTGACGCGCAGCCCATCCTTGAAGCGGGGAGGTTCCCCCAACCAGGCGAGATGGCGATTGATGTCCTTACCTCCGCCATGCACCAGCACCAAGGCTTGGCCCTGCTTGGACAAGGTCGCCAGGACGCTTGCCATAGCTTGCAAGGCCGCATCGTCCTCGGCCATGGATCCGCCGATTTTTACCAGGAGGGGTCGCTTCATCCGCGTAATCCCAAAGTTTCGTCGAGGCCGAACATGGCATTCATATTCTGCAAAGCCTGCCCCGAAGCGCCTTTGACCATATTGTCGAGGACCGAGACAAGAATCACCTTGCCACCCGACTTGGGACCATAGACGTGGATATGACATTCATTATTGCGGCTCACCTCGGCCGTACGTGGCAAATCGTCACGAATGATCACAAAAGGCTCGCCGGCATAAGTTTGTTGCAGGGCAAGCTTGACATCGGCGGCGGTTTTGCCCGGTATCAAGTCGGCATAAATCGTGGAAAGGATTCCTCGCTCCATGGGTACGAGATGCGGAGTGAAAAGCATATCCACAGACTCCGAAGACACCCGATTGAGTTGTTCGACCATTTCAGGCAAATGGCGATGGGTGTCGCCAATTTTATAAGCGGAAAACGACTCATTGCAGGCCACATAATGGGAGGCATCGGTAGCCTTGCGGCCCATGCCCGAGACGCCCGACTTGCTATCGGCAATGAGGCCTTTGGAGCTGATGAGACCGGCTTTCAGCAAGGGACGCAAGGGCAATTGCACCGATGTCGCATAGCAGCCGGGATTGGCCACCAATTTGGCTTCGCGCAAGGCGGCGCGTGCTACTTCGGTAATGCCGTAAACCGCTGTCGGCAATAGCTCCGGGGCGATATGGGTGTGGGCATAGGTCTTTTCATAGACGGCGACATCTTGAATACGGAAATCGGCCGACAAATCAATGCAGCGTATCTCCCGCTTTTTCAAAAAGGGCAAAAGCGATTGGGCTGAAGCCGCATGCGGCAAGCAGGAAAAAACCACGTCCACCCACATGGATTGGGCCGCTTCGATGGATACCATTTTGCGTATAGAATCTGGCAGGCGATGGCGAAATTGGGGATATACCGAGGCATAATCGGCTCCGGCCTGACTTTCCGAACTGAGCCAAACGATTTCCGCTTGGGAATGCCGCAATAAAAGTCCCACTAATTCGGCTCCGGTAAATCCGGTAGCTCCCAAAATCCCGATTTTCAATTTCATGGGGGCAAAAGTAGCAGGTTGGGCAAGATCTAGAACGTCCCCCTGTATTTCCTTTGCCATTCAGGCGGTAAACGAGATACTCTTCAGTGCATTGCTAGATCTTGCCCCGACCCTCACCTCGGCGTCTTGCCAGTTTGGCATGCCCGGAGGTAACATTGCATGTTTGCAAGGAGTAGATGAAATGGCCATCACCCGTGTTTGGCTTGATGAAAGCGAGAATGAATGCACCATGTGTGGGGCCTGCGAAGCCACCTGCCCCGAGGTGTTTGAAGTTCCGGAAAAAATGATCATCAAGGCCAATGCCCAATTGACCTTGGATGCCCAAATCGTGGAGGCCGCCGAAGGCTGTCCCGTGGGAACCATTGGCATCGAATACGATAGCAGTGGCAAACGCGACAATCCTATGTGATTTTAGCGAGAAAACCGCGTTTTAAGCGTGAAACAGGCTGACTTCCCCAGAAGTCGGCCTTTTTTTCGTCCGGTTATATTTACTCCCCCGCTATCCCCGGGGGAATACGCAACTTGCACTCTCTTTCCGATTTCCTGGCTGCTGCCCCCAAAACCGTTGTCATCAAATTGCATCGCCGTGAAAGTGATGCTGGGGGCCTGCAACAAGCCAATAAAGTGGCCCAATTGGTTTATGCATGGGCCCAAAAGCCCGATCGCCTCAAGGCCGTGCTTGAAGATTTGGGGGCCGAAGGCCGCCAATTGCTCCTGTGGATTTACTCCGCAGGCCGGCGTGGTATCAAAGAAAGCGAGCTATTCAATGGCGGTGAATTGCCCCTGAATCAGGCGCAATACCTGTTATCCAAGGCCGAATTCGAATTGTTGTGCCTGGTGCGTGACGGAGAATCCACCAGTTATCACGGCTTCGAGGAATTGGCGCCGGCCCTCCTCCCCGCCCTGGCGGAAGAGTTCCTACCCAATGAAGCCTTCAATGGCGACGTGAATTGGATTTCCTATCGCCATTTTCTCACCGCCCATTTGAATCACTTCTTGGCGCAAGTGGCCTTGGGTAACTTGCGCGTGACTCAAGCCGGCGAATTGCATCGCAAGAATTTGCAGGAATTGGCTATACGTTTCGATTTCTCCTCGCCGGTGTCGACGGTTTGCGCCGAAGAAGAAGCCCTTTGGCTCCTGCGCTTCGCTTCCGAAGAAGGCTTGGTCATGCAAGACGGCGGCCGCCTCGTCCTGACGCGCGAAGCCCGCCAATTGCTGCTGGAAGACAGCCAAACTATCACGGCGCGCCTACGCCGCTATTGGTTCGAAAAGCGCGCCCGCGGCCTCTACGAAGTGCTGGATGCCTGGGTGAAATCTCCCGTTTCAAAGCCGAGTGCAATATCGGCGGTGCGCATCGCCCATGCCGTGAAAGCCTTTTGGTCGCCCTCGGGATCGCTGCGGCATCGCCCTAAGGACAAGAAGACACTGTTCACCTGGGAACATTTGCCCAAGCCTTTACAAGAGCTTTGGATTTTGGGTGCCGTCGACCTCGGATTGGCTAAGGGCCGCATCGGCTGGATGCGCCTGGATGCCGATTTCCATGCTGCCATGCTCCAGGGCAATGCCAATGCCGATTTGACAGCAACGCCTTCTCCAGTGGCCACACCCAATTTTGAAGTGCTGGCACCTGCCGACATGCCCTTTCATCGCCAGCACCATTTGGAGTTGACGGCCAGGCGTCAAAACGACGAAATGCTCACGCGCTATCGCTTCAGCAAGGAATCGGTGGTCGAGGGCCTGCAATCGGGCTTAGAAATGAATCGCTTCCAAGACCTCGTGTCCTGGCTGGGTTTCAATCCCATGTCCATTCGGACTCTTGTCGAATGGGGCTCGTCCTTCGCCTCCTCGCGCTTTCGCGAAGTGCTTTTGCTTGAGGTGAAAGACCCGATTCGCCTGCGCGAAATCGCCGAAATCCCCCAGATGAAGACTTTGGTGCAGGAATTCATTCCTGGCTTCGGCTTCATCGTCGATCGGCGCCATAAAATGGCGGTGCGCGAATTATTGCAACATTTCGGCCTCATTCCCGGGGAAGAATTTCGCCCCAGCGAACAGCCCGATCCCCTGGTGCTTTCCGTCGAGGAAAATCCGGCCTTTCCGACTTTTGAACCGGGCGAAGTCGCTTATCGCGAAGTCACTCCGGTATTGCGCCCCGCCGTGCAAGACGCGGCCACGCCCGATGAGCATGAAAAAGTCGATCAAGGCCGCCGCGTCATTGCCATCGAACAAGCCATTGCTCGGGAACATAAAGTCGAATTCATGCATGCCCGCGTACCCGGCAAGCGCGTGGTAGTCATGCCTCGTGCCGTGCTCAAGTCTCGCCAGCCCATGAAGCTCATTGGTGTCGACCAGGAAAGTGGTCATCGTCAGGAATGGCTGCTGGACGATATGCTCAACTTCCGAGTGCTGGAGGAAAAAGTCGAGGAAGAAACGTGAGTGAGGCCCCGGCTGCATCGGGCGCGCCGGGCGCCGCACCGGTAGGCGATTTCGTCCATCTCTCGGTTCATTCCGAATATTCCATGCTGCAAGCCACGGCGCGTGTTGGCGCCCTGGTAAAAAAAGCCTTGTCCCTTGGGCAAACCGCCGTGGCCCTGACCGATCATGGCAATATGTTCGGCATGCTCGAATTCTGGATGGCCGCGAAAAAGAATGGCCTGAAGGCCATTGTGGGTTGTGATCTTTATATCGCTCCCGACCGCCGCCAAAACGTACAGTATTTGCCCGGCCAACCGACCCATCATCAGATTTTGGTTTTGGCCACCAATGGCGTCGGCTATAAGAATTTGCTGGCGCTTTGCTCCGATGGCCACATGGATGGTTTCTTTCTAAAGCCACGCATTGATCGCGAAAGCCTCAAAGGCCGGGGCGAAGGCCTGATTTGCATTGCGCCCTGCCATGTCAGCGAGCCTGGCGCTTGGTATTTGCGCAATCAGGAAAAGAAAGCGCTGGATTGCCTAGACCTTTACGCCGAGGTTTTCGGCAGGGAAAACGTTTATCTCGGCGTCATGGATCATGGCGTGCCCGATGAGAAAAAGGTCAATGCCTGGTTTCTCGAATTGCATCAACAATATGCCTGGCCCCTCGTCGCCTTGAACGATGTGCATTATATCGAAAAGTCCGATGCCGAGGCGCATGAAATTTTGCTGTGCATCGAAGGCGGCTTTAAGATCAAGGATGTCAATCATCCTCGCTTTCCCGCGCCAGAATATCATTTGAAGTCCTCCGCGGAAATGAAGAGCCTGTTCGCGGGCTTTCCCGGGGCCATTGAGAACACGGTGGCCATTGCTGAACGCTGCCAGGCCAAGATCGAATTCGGCCAATTGCATCATCCGCAATTTCCCATTCCCAAGGACTTCAGTGACGCCGATGCTTATTTAGCGCATTTGGCTCGCGAAGGCTTGGCCCAGCGTTATACCCAAGTGACACCCGAATTGAGCGAACGCCTCGAATTCGAATTGCAAGTCATGGCCAAGATGAAGGTCGCGGGCTATATGCTCATCGTGCAGGACTTCATCAATGCCGCCCGTCGTCGCGGCATTCCCGTAGGGCCAGGGCGCGGATCCGCTGTGGGCTCTCTCGTCTCTTATGCCATCGCGGTAACCGACGTCGACCCGATACGCTATTCCCTGCTTTTCGAGCGCTTCCTGAATCCGGAACGCGTGTCCATGCCCGATATCGATACCGACTTCTCCGACAATGGTCGGCAAGAAGTCATTCAATATGTGGTCGACAAATACGGCACCGAATCGGTGGCTCAAATCGTGACCTATGGCCGCATGAAAGCCAAAATGGTGATTCGCGATGTGGGCCGCGTATTAGGCTTCGAAGCCCAGCGCATGAATCAAGTGTGCAAACTCTTCCCCGCCGCCAATCCTTTCGCCGATCTGAAGACGGCCCTGGAAGAGTCTCCCGATCTCAAGAAAGAAGTCGAAGGCGACGGTTCCTTAGTGGACTTATTTCAAGTCGCGGGTAAGCTCGAAGGTCTGGTACGACAAGCCGGTATGCATGCCGCCGCCGTCATTATCGCGCCCAAGGCCATTGTCAATTATGCGCCCCTGTTCAAGCAGCCGGGTTCGGATCAAGTCATGATCCAATATGACAAGACCTATGCCGAAGACGTGGGCTTGCTCAAAATGGATTTCTTGGGCTTGCGCAATTTGTCCGTCATTCAGGATTGCCTCGCCATGGTCGAGCATAACCATGGCGTCACACTCGACCCGCTCAAATTGCCCGAGAGCGATCCCAAAACCATGGAATTGCTGGGCCGTGGCGCCACGGTCGGTGTCTTCCAATTTGAATCGGGCGGCATGCAGGATTATCTCCGCAAGTTGCGACCCTCCTCACTGGAAGATCTCATCGCCATGAATGCCCTCTATCGGCCAGGTCCGATGGAATTCATTCCCCAATACATCGCGCGCAAACATGGCCATGAGCCAGTCGACTGCTATCACGCCGATCTTGAAGGCATACTTAAAGAGACTTACGGAGTCATTGTCTATCAGGAACAGGTGATGCAAATCGCCCAAGTTTTGTCCGGCTTTTCCCTGGGCGGCGCCGACTTATTGCGCCGCGCCATGGCGAAAAAAGACCTGAAGAAAATGGACGAGCTCAAACCCAAATTCGTGGGAGGAGCCACGGCGCGCGGCTATGACGGCAAGCTTGCCGAGCGCATTTGGGACGTGCTGGTGCCCTTTTCCAGCTATGCCTTCAACAAGTCGCATTCCGCTGCCTATGCTACGGTAGCCTATCAAACCGCTTATTTGAAGGCTCATTTTCCTGCCGAATTCATGGCGGCGAATATGAATTCGGAAATGCAAGACACCACGCGTTTGGTGATTCTGCTCAATGATTGCCGCAACCTGAATATTCAGGTCAAGTTTCCGGACATCAATCGCTCCTCACCGCGCTTTTCCGTGAGCGAAGGCAAAATTGTTTATGGCCTGGCTGGCATCAAGAATGTCGGACTGTCCTGCGTCGAAAAATTGGTGATTGAGCGCGAGACCGATGGTCCATTCCAATCGCTTTTCGATTTGTGCCGCCGCATGGATCAGCAATACTTGAATCGCCGCGCCATGGAATCCTTGATTTATGCGGGCGCCTTGCCAGACGAAATTCCCGGGAATCGCGCTCAGCAATTCGCGGCAGTGGAAAATGCCATGGCTTGGGCAGCGTCCTTGCAGCAAGATGCAGCGAGCGGGCAAGTGTCCCTGTTTGAAATGGGCTCGGGACCGTCGCTCGATGCGGGGGATCCCGTTTTACCCGATGTCGATCCCTGGCCCTACAATGAAATGCTCGAAAAGGAGAAAGAGGTATTAGGCCTCTATCTTAGCGGTCATCCGCTGGAGCCCTATCGACCCGAACTCGACGGCTTTGCCACTTGCCCACTCGACCCTGATCGCTTGCGCCAACAATTGAACGAAGCCAAAGTAGAGCCTCGTAAAGAAGGCGGGCGTCCGGCACCCGGCCCTCAAGTCGTGCTCGGGGGCATGATTACCCGCCTGAAAACCAAGCTTTCTCCCAAGGACAATAAAACCTTCGCGTTCGCCGAATTGGAAGACTTCATCGGTAAGGTGGAAGTCACATTATGGTCCGACGTCTTCGAAGAGGTGCGTCATCTCGTCGAACTCGACTCCATGGTATTCATACGTGGCACCCTCTCGTTCAATGAGGAGCAAGGCCTCTTCAAATTGAATGCGCAAAAGATTTTATCGCTCACCGATGCGCGCGAAAAATTGACGCGCAGCGTTCATGTAAAATTGCGCACGGCGGGCCTGCTCGAAGAGGGCGCCCAAGAACTGCTGGAGGCCTGCCAAGCTTGGGAAGGTTCTTGCCAATTGGTATTGCATCTCGAAGGTGGGCAAGGCGACTCTTTGGCGGTTCTCAGCGATAAAGTCAGGGTCTCTAGCGATCGCGACTTCACCCAAAGGCTTTCCGATCTCGTCGGTGCCGCCAATGTTTGGCTCTCGGCCAAGGCCGCTTGAAGCACAGGCCGCAAAGCGAATTTCATTTCAACGTGAACAAACGCCCTTGACCACACCCCAATCCGGCCCTCGCACCCGTGCGATTCGCATGCATGCCCGCATGGACGCACGCCTCGACATTTTCGATTTGCCTCCGCTGGGTCCAGAGGAAATACTCGCCCGCGTAGTTTCCGACAGCGTTTGCATGTCGAGCTACAAGGTACTGAGCCTGGGAACCGGCCACAAACGGGTTCCCAAAAACCTGGCCGAACAACCCGTGATGCTGGGTCATGAATTTTGCGGCGAAATCATCGGCGTCGGCGAGCGTTGGCGCGATCGTTATAAGCCTGGCATGCGCTTCACCGTCCAGCCCGTGCTTGATTATCGGGGCTCCCCCGCCGCCATCGGCTATAGTTATCCCTACGCGGGCGGGTCTTGCACCTACACGCTTTTACCTCCTGAGGTGATGGAAAGCGATTGCCTTTTACCCTATACCGGGGCAGGATGGTTTTTCGGTTCCCTGGCCGAACCCGTTGCTTGCGTATTACGCGCCATTCGCGCTCAAATCCATCGCGATGCCAGCGGCCAGTTGAAATCAGGAATTGTTCCGGGCGGTCGCACCGCCTTGTTGGGCGCCATGGGCCCCATGGGCATGGCCGCTCTCGATTGCGTCTTGCATCGTGACCCCAAGCCGAGCCTACTTCTGGTCACAAGTCGCAGCCGGGAAAAATTGGCCGAAGCCGAAAAGCTTTTCCCTGTCGCTAAGGCCGCCCAAGCGGGCATATCCCTTGTTTACATGGAGGCTACTGAAACACGTGAGTTACCCAGGTTGGCGGCAGCCGAATTAAACCGACTTGGTTTGGGCTTGACCGACAATTCCTTGGCTCAAGGCTTTGACGATATTTTTGTTTTTGCTCCGGATCGCGATCTCGTCGAAGCTGGCGGGGAATTGCTAGCCCCAGGGGGCTGCCTCAATATGTTTGCCGGCCCCATGGACAAATCCTTCACCGCCGGACTGAATTTTTACAAAGTCCATTACCTAGGCGCCCATGTCACGGGAACCTATGCCGCACAAACCCAGGACATGCGCGAAGCCTTGGCGGCCATGGCCGAGGGCAGCCTCGACCCTTCTTTTCTTGTCACCCATGTCGGCGGACTAGAATCCGTAACGGCCTTGTTACCCCAATTACCGAATTGGCCGGGCTGGAAAAAACTGATTTATCCCGCCTTGAATTTGCCGCTTTTCGCCCTCACTGACTTGCCGACTCTGGGACGTGACGATGCGCGTTATGCGAGGCTGGCTGATTTGGTGGCTAAGCATGGCCACCGCTGGAATGTCGAAGCCGAGGCCTATTTACTCGATCAAATCGGCTGGCAGGCCGATAATACCTAGTTGATTTCGAATTCGTGATCAGAGGCCACTCCCCTGCCAGAGCGGGGTGCGCTTGCTATTTTCTAGGGATGGCCAAATCTGAAACTTCGACCGATCTCGACATTGCCCTAAGCGCTAATATCAAGCATATCAATGACATAGCCGCTAAACTGGGCATACCCCAAGACGATTTGGAATATTACGGCAAGTACAAGGCCAAACTGCCGCTTCATCTCATCGACGCTAAAAAAACTGCGGCCAGCCATTTGATCCTGGTCACGGCTATCAATCCAACCCCGGCGGGGGAAGGCAAAACCACGGTTTCCATCGGACTCACCGACGGCCTCAATCGCATCGGCAAAAAAGCCACGGCTGTCTTGCGGGAGCCGTCTCTCGGACCCGTTTTCGGCATGAAGGGCGGGGCGGCGGGGGGAGGCCATTCCCAAGTCATTCCGATGGTCGACATTAATCTTCATTTCACGGGTGACTTTTCCGCGATTGAAAAGGCCAACAATTTATTGGCCGCCCTAGTCGACAACAATATTCAAAGCAAAACCGGCAATCTCGGAATTGATCCGCGCACCATAGTGTGGAAGCGGGTGATGGACATCAATGATCGCGCCCTGCGACAAACCGTCATCGGCTTAGGAGGGCGCTCCAATGGTATTCCCCGCGAAGACGGATTTAATATCACGGCTGCGTCCGAAGTGATGGCCATCCTATGCCTGTCGCGGAATTTAGGTGATTTGAAAAAGCGCCTCGGCAATATTTTCATCGGTTACACCTTTGATAAGAAGCCCGTTTATGCGCGCGAATTGAAAGCCGAAAATGCCATGGCGCTCTTATTGAAAGACGCCCTGATGCCCAATTTGGTGCAGACCATCGAAGGCAATCCTGCCATTTTGCATTGCGGGCCATTCGCGAATATCGCCCAAGGCACCAATTCCATTCTCGCCACCCAAATGGGCTTGTCCCTCAGCGATTATGTGGTCACCGAAGCTGGCTTCGGCGCGGATTTGGGTGCGGAAAAATTCCTGAATATCAAATGCCCCGTGGGCGATTTGAAGCCCGAGGCTCTCGTGCTGGTGGCCACCATTCGCGCATTGCGCCACCATGGTGGCGCGAAAAAA
>JAYUVP010000147.1:0-8390 GCA_043753995.1 Fibrobacterota bacterium | reverse complement strand
ACTTCAGGGCTATGCCTAAGGCCGAGGACCCGCGAGCCTTTTTTCATGGCCGCAACATCAGCCACCCCGTCAAAGCGCCGAGGAGGCTCGACCGAGGGGGGCATCCCCCCACATGTACTTTGTGATTCGCGTTACTCTTCTTCCGGAACTCCGGTGACCGTAATATACAGCACGCCATGGGAGAGCGGTAACCCGAGCAATTCATTCACCAAATCGTCATAATAGCCGCCGATGCCGCTGGAGCCCAGGCCGAGATGCATGGCTTGCAAATTGATACGCTCGCCGATTTGTCCGCAGTCCATGCAGGCATAGCGATAGCCGCGATCGCCATAGGCCTCAGCGAGCTTGGCCATGTCGGCGGTGTAAAGCAAAAGGAAGCTGCATTCGGACGCGAGCTCTTGACCGAGGCAGAATTGCCGGGCCTCGAGACGAAAGTCACCGGCACGCAAGAGCTTCCAGCGCATGGCTTCGGGGTGGAGTGTATAAACTCCGGCATCGAGGCCGGGCACGTCAATCACGAGCAAATGAAAATCGATTTGGCCGGGAGCTAGGCGCCAGGGTCCGCCTTCATTGCGCAAGGCGAAGGCCAGTAACTCGCGCATTTCGTCCACCGGTATGCCGCGACCATTGAATTTTCGGCACGATCGACGCTTGAGTATGAGAGGCAAAAGGCTTTCGCCGAGGGGTCGGCAAGTGGCTGCGTCGGGATTTAGCGCCACCGGGGGACGTAATACGCGCCTGTCGCGCAAGCGTTCGCAATGATTTTGCTGCACTTGCATGGCAGACGTCGTCGGCAAATCGTCCAGGGCATCGGGTGTGAAGGGTCCGGGAAATTGTCCAGCGTCGGGAGGTAGGCTATTTTCAGGGCCGATGGCTATGCCCAGCAAGGGGAATTCTTCGCCCTGGGTGAGGAAAAGCAATTCTTCAAGACCCGCGTCATAGAAGCCGCCCAGGAGGCGATAGTCCCAATGCATTTCGCGGCAGACTTCTAGCATATTGCCGAGGGCATGGCCCGTGTCGAGCAAAATGCGACGATAGGCACGTTCTTTATAACGCCAAGCGCTGCGTCCATAGAGACCGGTGAATAGCACCACGACATTGGTATTCGGCACCGCGGCTTGACCCAGAAAATAGTGGCGCAAATCCGCCCAAAAATCACCTTCCCAAACGGGGAAAAGCGTCGACCGCAAACTGTGATAATGATAAATGCCGTCGGCAAGGCCTTCGATATTTCGTACGGCGACATAAATCTCGGTGGGATAAAGCCCACCCGCCGAAGGTGCGGCGCGCAGGAAATAATCACCAGCACCTTCTTGGCCCAAACGCGCGGTGAGGCCTAGGGTGAAAAACAAAAGCCGGGTCAAGCCATCGAGCGTGTCGGGAGCTTGCTTGCCGCCGGAAGCCTCAGCGTTACCGGCATCTTCGGGCACGGCATCGAGCAAGCGGCGCAAAGCGGGCAAGAGATCAATGCGATTCTCGGCATTCACCTCTTTGAAAGGCGCGGGCTGGCTATCCCAGCGCACGGCCCCGAGGCGATCGATGGTATGGGGATTGTATTTGGTGAGTTCGTGATAACGTTCGGTAAAGCTTGGCACCACAAAAAGGTAGGTCGAAAGGGTGAGTTTCTGGCAGTAAAAGCGCGCGTTCGGGAGATTTTGCGGGACGATCTATCAGGGAAAACCATGCCTGCTGCTTTCCCAATGAACATGAGCTGCCCCTCGAGGCACTTGACCTCAGGTTACTCTTTTCAATAATAGGCGATTTCCAACGGGATTCCATCTGGATCACGGAAGTAGAAAGCGTAGTATTTCGATGAATATTCTGGAAATTCCTTCGGCTCCTTGGCTTCCACCTTCATCTCATTTTTAATTTTATGAAATGCCTCATCCACATGGATTCGCTCGGATACTTTTATCGCCAAATGATCAAGGCCTACATCTCTTACAAATTCCTTGTGCTCTCTTTTTTTATCGCAGCGAATAAAAAGGGTGTGGCCCGCGGAGCAGTATTGCTTGATTCCTAAATTTTCATTCTCTTCGATCCAATCCGATTGGAATCCGAGCGGAATAAGAACGTTGTCATAAAATTCACAGGATTCTTTGAAATGGCTGACGGAAAGAATGATATGTCCGATAACTGCTGCCATGGTCAGGATCCTAATCTAGCGATGGATAGGCTTGAATTTCATCTCCGTTATCGAGAACTTTCCCATTCGGAATCCAACCATTTTCCCTATAGAATCCATGAGCCCTAATTTCTGGGTTTGGGCTCGCGGCAAGCCAAAGTGAGGAGCGCCCCTTTTTATTCATCAATTGAATCAATAAGGAAAGAAGTCTTTTTCCAATTTTGAATCCTTCGTATTGCGGCAAAACGGCTAAAACCCCATTCCGCCAATTTAGCCAAGGCGTCAAGCACGGTCGAATTCGGAAAAATAAGCATTTGAAAGCAAGTCTTTCATGTATCTTAAGTATATCGCGTATTCATATTCCTGTATTTAGGTGTTGTCGTTTTTGTTTTCCTGGGAGCCCGCTATGATTCGATATACGGCTATTAAGGCCACCGCCCTCTTCGCCCTTTCCTTGGGTGCCATGAGTTGCATGAAGCCCGGACAAGAGGTGACCGGCAGCGAATCCTCCCCAACCGGTGCGACCGCCCTACTGGATGCCAAGCATGGCGGCGCGCGTATCAGCTTGCCAGAAATTGATTTCGCGACGCTCAGTAAAGTTGGAAAAGACGCCGTTCCGAACGACACCATGACCAGGGCCTTTTTCGAATTGACCATCACCGGCGCCAATATGACGAGCATGGTTTTTCAATATCCCTTGAGCAATAAAGGCGGCCAGACTTTTGAGATCTTCGGAATACCCGCGGGCACCAAGCGATCCTTTCACGGACGCCTTCTCAGCAGCGACAAGCAATTGACCCATGAAGGCGTCACCGTGACCGACATCAAATCCGGAGTCCTCATCGACCTTCGGCTTTACCTCTTCAAGTCTGCGGGAGCCGCCAAGGTTTGCGTGGTCATCGAAGGGCAAAAGCTGCCCGCTTGCGCCTTAGACTCCGTTCCGCCTCCACCTCTGCCACCGGATACTGTAACTTCCAGCTCCTGCTGGCATGTGTCTTCAGATTCCGTCTCCGGACAAATGTCTTTGTATTCGGAATATGTGAATGGTTATTTGGGCGTGCTTGTGACTCCCAATGGAATACGCCTTCCCGTCACCACCTGGCTAAGACTCGGCGACTCGCTCTCGGTCATAGTTATTCGCCCCAGCATGGACAAGAAATGGCGATTCTCGGGCCCGGTTACCGCCAATGTCCAGTGGACAGCCACCGGAGTGGGTGGCCCGATGGAAAGCCCCTTCTTGCTTTATGGCAAGACCATTCCCTGCGGCGATACCGTGATTGTCCCGCCTAAGGATACCCTGCCTCCACCCCCCATGGACACCCTCCCTCCTCCCAAGGACTCGGTAAGAGTTGGCGCCATCCCCAGTGCCGCCAGCTCAGCTGGCGAAGTCACGCTTTGCTTTGAAATGCGCTTCGACTATGCAGGAAAATGCGAACTATCGGGTATTGCCAAGATGGGTTTTTTCGCCGGGCAAATTACCCGCGGTAATATCACGGTGGCCGACCGGGTCAGTTCCATGTTTAGTGAGACGCGCGGGGATTATTCCAAGTCGCCCAGCTTAATTCATATTGAAACCATTTCCCCAGTCTCCAGTGCCTCTGGCAATGGGGTCGCCGATACTCTGGTCTTGGACGGCAATATTTCCTCCGATCGCACCATGGTAAAAGGCGAGTACTTGCGCTTGCCCGAAGAGAAAAAAGGCATTTGGACCATGACTTCGGTGACCTGTGGAAGTTGGAAACCGAAATACCCCGATTCCACTTGCTTCGCGCCAACTGAACCCTTGCCGCCCACCGATACCTCGCGCATCCTGCCCTTGAAAGGCAAGGTGACTGCGAGCGCCTTTTGGGAAAACAATCCGTTGTTGAAACCGGAAAATATCCAGGACGGAACGACCCTGGATACAGCAAATGCAGGTAATTATTGGAATTTGCCCAATAATACCCTGGGCTGGGTGCAAATTGATTTAGGTAAGAATCACAGCCTAAGCCACATCAACCTTTTTAATACCAGCAATTCTTATTGCAATGATCGTGGCACTAAAGATTTTCGCCTTGAAGTTCGCGATGCGAAAGACCTTGTGGTTATGACTTATAAGGGAACGCTTCCCTTTGTGGATTATTTCGCTGAGGCCGATACGAAAACTCCTTTTAGCCTAAAGCTCAAAGAGGCCGTGAATGGACGCTATGTCAAGGTTTATGTGGACAGCTGGTATCCGACACGCACGGATACGAAGTGGCCCTACGAAACTTGTTTTTCCTCGAATTATTACAATGAAGGTGGCGGCTTGAATGAGGTGCAGATTTTCGGTGCGCCTTAGAAATCTTTCGTTTTAGGAAAACCGGGAAATGCCCGGGCATCACCATTTCGGCGCCCTCTGGCCGCGCCCCAGGGCATCGCGCTGAGCTTGGCTTTGACCAAAGCCCATTTTGCCGCCATCGAGGGTCAGCAAAACCCGCCTTGTGCGGGTGGTATTAGGCGCAATGAGCCTATGCAAAGCCATCACCTCAACCAAAGGAAATCCGGAAAGCGGTTTCCTCAGGTAGCGGCTTTCTCGCGCATTCCACGACATCACCCTCACCACGTGGCGATTAGGATTAAGTGTGTCAGCAAGTGTAAATGAAACTTCATTTTCGTCTGCTTTCAGATGTCTGAATTCGCGATGCAAAATCGTTTCACGTTCATAGTGCCATGAATAGGACACTTCCGTGGTGTCTGGAAAATGACCATAATCCTTATCGGTTATGGTATCGATGCGTACGATTTCGATGACAACAGAATCACCGATGAGCCCCTGGGCATC
The DNA here is from genome assembly GCA_043753995.1 of Fibrobacterota bacterium. Taxonomy (GTDB): domain Bacteria; phylum Fibrobacterota; class Fibrobacteria; order UBA11236; family UBA11236; genus JAYUVP01. The sequence continues at coordinate 3,462 of JAYUVP010000147.1, read as the reverse complement.
GAAGCGGGGATGGGCCCGAGTGGACTTTGGTAGGCTTGTCAATGACTGGCCCGGTCGATGCACGGTTAAAGCCGGATCTCCGATATAAGACCATGTATGATCATTGAACGTTCCGTTGCTTCTATCCCTAGAAAAGGCTTGGTAAAATGACAGGCCCAATGGCGTGGGGCCCGCTGGTAATGAGCTTGTCCAAGCTATGGTTAATGCAATGTTTGGGCCAAAGTAATTCTCAAAGGTGGTACCTAAAAAAGCAATCGCGCCTTGAGGATGAAATAGCAAGACCTCTCCCATGGTTACGATGCTGTCGGTTGCAAAGGGAACCGTTGGGGGACCTATTGAAATGACCACGGGCAATCGATGCCCAGGTCGGAGAAGATCCAGATCACGTTTCAATTCAAAAATAGACTCATCCGACCACCTATCCGGGTTACAGTTGCCTGTAAAAAACAGAAATGCAGCCCCTTGATTCCAAATTTTTAGAAGGCTATCCCTAGCGGCCCAATTGATTCCATTGGCATCGGGATTGGTTTCAATACTGGCAACGCGACGAACAAAGGGTTTACTCTCGATTTTATTCCAAACATCTTGACTCATTCCCGGCATCCACCAAAAGGGATCTCGGCCATCCAATGACCCTTTCCGCCTATCATCATCGTTGATGAATGCAAATGTGTGACTCCATGGCCCATAGTCGAATTGCGTTTCATATGCGATGACTTTATCAACATAGATTTTGGCATCAGCCAAGGTATGCGCGGGAATACGGCCTACGGCGAATTGAACTTTAGGGGCATTCGAAAGAATAGGGTCGTCCGATTCTGTTTTCTCGGAGTCTGAAGACTTTGCATAAAAGTCCTCCCGAAACGGAAGCGTGTCGAGGTTTGGGGTAATGCAGGAGTCACAGGCGACAAAGCGCGCATAGGCCGCGTCTACCGAAACATTCTCCCATTTTTCCTGGTAATTCTTGGCTTTAAAACCGAAGGTGGGCACGTGTTGGTGGTTAGAGCCAGGCTGAAAAGAAGCATCGCCGAAAAGAGTCAAGTACCTTAAATGCTTTCCGGGCATTTCATATTGCTGACGTGCAGCCGCTAATACCTGCGCGGCAGGTTGCTTTAAGTTAGAAAAGCTGCGATTCAAATCACCCATGGTGATCACACAGGCTTGGTCGACATCATCCCCGTCAAAGCTGTTACGAAAATCCGCCAGCCTTTTCGCCTGGGTTAATAGAAGACTGTCAGTGACTATCAAGTCATCGCATATAGACGGAATAGTGTCGGCTCTTACTGCGCTGACACAAATCCCCAATAAGCAAATAGCTGAGGCCGTTCGATAAACGAACTTAAAAGACTGATTTGGCATGCGCATTTTAGCAATATAGCCAGATGCTTTTAGCTCTTTTCCCTATCCGCACTCTCCCAAAGTGCAGCGAAAAGTATCGGATTTCAAATCGCCCCAATGAATGGTAACGCGCGTATGAAATTGCACGACAAAGGCACGATCGTCTTCGGATAAGTCCTGCTTTAACCAATGCGAGGCCTCAGCGCGTAGGCGCTCGCAATCTTCCATGGACACCACGGCTTGGCCTAGATAGAGCGTGGTCGGCCAGTCGCGCTGGGCCAGAGTCCACTCTTGTCGCTTTTCGGGTGGGAGCGCCATATCACACATTCACAGCATTCAGCAAGGCTTCGGGATAGCGAAACCCTGAGGCAAAGCCCCGCGGCGCCACAGCCTCGATGCTGGCCAAGTCTTCCTGGGTGAAGCGAATGTCGGCGGCGGCGGCATTGTCTTCGAGGTATTTGCGCCGCTTGGTGCCGGGAATGGGAATGATGCCTTCGCCTTGGGCCATGACCCAGGCTAAAGCCAATTGGCTAGGCGTCACCGACTTAGACAAAGCCAATTCCTTGATGCGATCCACGAGGGTCAAGTTCTTGGCGAAATTCTCTCCCTGAAAGCGCGGAGAAAAACGGCGATAATCATTAGGGCCTAAATCTTCGGGGCTGCGAATTTCGCCCGTGAGAAAGCCACGCCCCAGGGGACTATAGGCCACGAAACCTATGCCCAGCTCGCGCACCGTTGCCAGTATTTCGTCCTCGGGGTCGCGAGTCCAAAGTGAATACTCGCTTTGCAAGGCAGTGATGGGATGCACGGCATGGGCCCGGCGTAGGGTGGCGGGGGCGGCTTCGCTCAATCCGAGATAGCGTACCTTGCCCTCTTTCACGAGCTCCGACATGGCGCCTACGGTTTCTTCGATGGGCACGGTACGGTCGACGCGATGCTGATAAAAAAGGTCGATGGTGTCGATGCCAAGACGGCGCAAGGAGCTTTCACAGGCTTCGCGCACATACTGCGCATTGCCTGCGATAACGCGCTTGGTCATATTGTCGACGCGCTTAATGCCGAATTTGGTGGCCAAAACCACGCGTTCACGGCGGCCCTTCAAAGCTTTCGCCAGCAATTCTTCATTGGTGAATGGGCCATAGGCATCGGCCGTATCCCAGAGGTTGATGCCAAGCTCCAGGGCGCGATCGAGAGTCGCCAGGGATTCGCCTTCATCGGCGACGCCATAAAATTCAGACATGCCCATGCAGCCCAAACCCATGGCGGAAACTTCCAGGCCCTGGCTGCCCAATTTGCGCTTATGCATGCGAAACTCCTCACCCTGGGCGACATTATCCGCCAGGGGCATGCATAGATACTTTTCTAAAGGGAGGCTTTCCAGGAATGGGGCGCCATTAAAATGGGCGCAAATGCAAAAAGTTCAGATTTCGATCAAGGAATTGGTCGGTGTATGTTGAAGAAAGCTATCACACGATTTTTCGAAAAAGGTGGTCTAAGCCTTTGTCAAAACTTAAGTGCATTCGAATAGTTCAGGTTAATTCGGGCGACGACGACGCCACGTAATCATTCCAAGCCCAGCCACGCCAAGTGCCATGGCAAAGAGAGACGAAGGCTCAGGAACCGCAGGAGCCGGGGTCGACAGAGAAGTGGGATTGGGAGTTAGGTCAACAATATTGGGTAGTCGTTCAGCAGTCGGAATTTCAGCAGCCAGAACTTCAGGCACTTCGCGGATACTTAGCGCCGTTAGGATCTTTGCTTTGGGCTGAAGTGGGGGAAGGTGAAATTGTCCGAATCCCTGAACACCATGCCACAAATCATAATACTGGCAAATGGTTGAGGCTTGGCTTGTCAAACAGGCGCCGGCCAAAACCATGGCGGATAAGGTGGGTAAAGCTTTCATGACTGTGTCTCCTGAAAAATGATTTTCGTTCTTCCGTGAAGAAACCTAGACCTTGGTTCATTCCAAATCTGTGAGCTGGGTCACACCTTGGCCATGGGGTAAAGTGCGGTGGCTCACCCATTTACGCCGGATTTTACCGCGAAAAAACCCAAATTCGAGGGGTTCGGTCGGATTTGATAATTATTTTTCCCCAATGTCCCACATTAAAATCCTCAGGCATTGGC
>JAYUVP010000146.1:0-7102 GCA_043753995.1 Fibrobacterota bacterium | reverse complement strand
TTTTGACAAAGGCCAGGCTGAAGGGGTTGCTGTCGGGCAGGAATTTCAACTTTATGAAGTGGGTGATGCGGGTTATGCTTATTCCAGCTCGCGTTCCATAGGGCGCCAAATCATTCCCAATGGCATCGCCAAGGTGGTTTCCCTTAAAGAACATAATGCGGTTGCGAGACTCACGACCTGCTTCGGCACCATTTCCCGCGCCACTCGCGCCAGCCCATTGATTCTTGAGGACGGCCGATATCCGGTCAAAGGCTATTCTCCTGTCCAAGGCGAAAAACCATTGGCTCGAGTGGTTTGGATACCCGGGTCAAGCCAATTACCCATGCCTTTCAACTATGCCATTCTTGACAAGGGCGTCGAGGCCGGCTTTCGTCTCGGCGATCATGTCATGCTATTCAACCAACGCAATGGCAAGATGACCGATAGGCTTTTAGGTGAGGGTCTGGTGGTGCACATTGAATCCCAGTCCACGACCGTTTTGGTTCACGACGTCTTTCCCGGCATTATCAATGCCGGAGATTTCGCCACTTCGGTACAGACTCCGAATCAATAGTAGGCCTGCCCTAATGGGTACGGGGGATATACCGTCACCAATGGCCTTGGATTAGGTATCTTGCCGACTTCATGCTGACCCTCCACCTCCTGCGTTTTTTCTACGCCCTTCTCGTAGACAGAAAAACCCTGGAGCCGCGCAAAGGCTTTTTTTTCGTGTTTTATTATCTCACCGGCCTGTGGGTGATTTTCATAGTCGCCTCCATAGTTATGGTCGGTTTAGACATTTACAATTTCCCCATCGTTCGTGATTTGCTTTATCGTCACCTGGGTGAAAGCGTGCTTTCGGCTTTGGAAACCATGCTTTTTTAAGGCCGACGCCCCCCAAGCCTTAGCGCTATCAGGCAACCGTGAACTTTTCCCGTCAGCTTTTTGTGATTTTCACGCTCGGTGTTCTGCTACCCGGCTTGTTATTGGCCTATTTAAGCATTCGCACGGTGAAGGACGAAGGCCTGCTAGTTGAACGCAGCCTCGAAAGCGGTAATTTGGCTTTCGCTGACGATGTGACTCGATTGGTGGCTCGCAATTGCGATGCCCAACTCGACCGCGCCGAAGCCATTTTGCGGCAGTCGACCTCTTCTAATTCGCCCGACAGCCTGATGTTTCTCGCCACGGGTTTGCTCGAAGTGCCGATCATACAGTCCTTGGTGGTCTTACGTGGGGGAAGGCAAGTACTCCCTCCCATTGTTTTGGAAAGTCAGGAGGAAGAATTAGGAGCACCCTCGGCGCGCAGTTCCGAAACCATGAATGCGATTCGCTTCGCTTGGCGACAAGGGCGAGATGAGGATGCGGTACGATTGATACGGCAGCTCCTAAGCAGTTCGGATTCAGCCTTACAGCCTCCCGATGGACTCGATTTGCAATTCGGCTTCAGACTTCTGGAATTGCGCAGCCTGGCGCGCAGCCGTCGCACGGAAGAAACCGTAACACGCGTAAGACCCTTCATTCTCGACCTATTAGGCCTGCCCGCCCAAATCACTCCCGAGCGTCGGGTGTTTTATCTCGATGAGGGCATTGGCTCGGCCACGTCCCTCGAAAATCTGGGCCCTGAAACCCGCGACTGGCTATTTCGTCTTCATCAGCGTCTCCCCACCTATTTGGCCAATGCCGAATTCGTGGCGAATCAATGGCCCGACGCAGCCCGTGAAGCCTTCAGCTTACCCCCGGAAGACACCACAGGAATTTCTGTGCATTACCAAGACAGCCGGCCTTACCTGGTGGTGGGGTATCCCTGGCTCGATCAAGAAACCCGCATCGTCGCTCGCCTGAACGAAGGTGTTTTGGCCGAGGCGGTGCGCGCCGAATTACTCGAAGGCCGCAAGGCCCAAGCACGTGAAATCGATTTTCGCATCGTGGATGCCCATGATCGCATCGTGCTTGCTTCCGATTCGGCAAGCGATCGCCAGGTGGCCTTGGAAAGACCCATGGACCGTGCCTTTCCCCATTGGCGCTTGCTCATTTTTAAGAAGCGCGACAGCGAAGTCGCCTCCCTGGGCCGCCGCCGCACCTCCTTGCAATGGCTATTGCTTTTGGTTTCCTTCGGAAGCCTTTTGCTTGGCTCCGCCGCCGTGGCCCGCGCCGTGCGCCATGAGCGCCGCACCGTGCACCTCAAGTCAAATTTTCTCTCGGCAGTGTCACATGAATTAAAAACACCATTGACGGCCATCCGAATGTTCGCTGAATTACTTGAAAGCGGGCGCCAAAAGGAAGAGGAAAAGCGCATACGCTATGCCCGACTTATCGGCGAGGAGGCGCGGCGCTTGCAGGGCATGATTGAAGGCATACTCAGTTTGGGGCGCTTGGAAGAAGGCCGCTCCCATTTGAAACTGGACCTGATGAAGCCCGCCGAGGCCGCCAGCGAAGTGATAGCCCTCATGAGCGGAGCCTTCGCAAAGGCCGATATCGCCCTCGATCAAAAGCTAGACACCAGTTTACTCATACGCGCCGACCGCGACGCCATGCGTTCGGTCATTCAAAACCTCTTGGAAAACGCCCTCAAATACTCTGAAGGCGGGACACGCGTACTCGTGGCCGTGGAAAAAATCTCCGGCGGCGTCGCCATTTCCGTACAAGATCAGGGCATTGGCATTTCTAAGGCCGATCAACTGCGTATTTTCGAGACCTTCTGGCGCGCAGGAGATGAAATGACGCGGCGCACCCAGGGCAGTGGCCTGGGCCTGGCCATAGTCAAACAAATCGCCGATGCCCATAAGGCCCGCATCGAGGTGGATTGCCAACCTGGTGCCGGAACCCGCATGACCTTGATTTTTCCCGCTGCCGAGGAAACCGATGCATAAGATCCTGATCGTCGAAGACGAGGCCGCCATACGCGAAGGCCTGGTGGACTTATTGGAAATCGATGGTTATACGGTGGAGGTTTCCGCTGATGGCGAGGCCGCCATGGAAAAACTGAAATCCTTCCGGCCTCAACTCGTCATACTCGATCTCATGCTTCCGAAATCCAGCGGTTTCGAAGTCTGCCGTTTCATACGCAAGCATTGGCCCGACACCTTCGTGCTCATGCTCACCGCCAAAAACGAAGAGATGAGTAAAATCGCCGGGCTCGAAATGGGTGCCGACGATTATGTCACCAAGCCCTTCAGCGTCTCCGAATTGATGGCCCGAGTCAAGAGCATGCTGCGCCGAGTCGGACAGGAAAAGCCGCAACAAGACCTTTTGACTTTTGGCGACATCACCGTTGATTTCAAACGCTATCTCGGGCATCGCGCAGGTGAGGCCCTGGATCTATCGGCCAAAGAATTTCAAATCCTCCGCTATCTCAGCCAACGCCAAGGCGAAGTGGTGACACGCGAAGATTTATTGCAAGCCATTTGGGGCTATTCGGTCGAAAACATGCCCACTACCCGCACCGTCGACAACCAAATTGTGAAGCTGAGGCAAAAGCTTGAGCCCGATGCGCAAAACCCGTCCTACATCAAGAGCGTGCGCGGCGTGGGCTACAAATTCGAACCACCGGGAGCCGCGCGCTAAACATGTCTCAACGGGCTTTTTTCTTGGTATGGCTTGTCGCTTTATCGCTGGTGGCCAGGGCCTCGGCCCTGTTGCCACCTAGCGGCGACCGCCAAGCCGTGGAATTGGCCCGCTATCTATTGCGCATCGAGGCCGATACCGGACAAGCCTGGCGTGTCTTGCAGGTCCTGCTACGCGAAAGCCAGGACCCGGTTAGCCAAGCTCAATCCCAAGCCCTCGTCGGCGAAATTCAATCCGCGCGGGGAGAGAATTCCATCGCGGCCAACCATATGCGCCAAGCCTTGGAGTCCGGGGCCCTTCCCCTCGGCCAACGCACGGGCCTCCTGCGCAAGCTTCTTCGCCTTGACCCCCAAGCGGTGCAATCCCTGCAAGCTTTGCCTGCAGCACCCGGCCCGGTTAGCGCCACGCATCCTTTGCGCTGGAGCCCCAAGCAAGCCTTTGTGCTGGAAATACCTCGCGGCGCGCGCGATGCCACTCCGCTTTGGCTATTGGATTCCCTAGGTAACTTGCAAGCGACCCAGGCCGCCATAACGCCAGCCCAAACCTTTCTCGATGCGGCCGGGCCCCATGTATTGGTCTATGACAGTGAAAAGCGCGCCTTGCTAGTGCATGATTTTACCGGCAGACTAGTCAAGGAATACCCCGTGCCAACCAAGCCGGAGGCCGGCCTTTTACTGAATAACCAGGGCAATGCCTTCACCTGGCTGGAAAGTTCACGACTGCATTTCTTCCGACAAGACCGGGAGAGGTCCGAACTCTTGGTCGAAGGTTCTTGCATCCTGCACGCCGAAAGTGAAAACAAGGAATCCGCCATGCTGCTTTGCAGCGATCAGGCCTTGTATCGGGCGGAATTCGGAACCGGCCAGGTCAAACCGATGGGTCGGCTCGCAGAACGCCCGCTCGCCCTTATGCTTCAGGGCGATTTCATGCTTTTGCAATACGCCGATCATTTAGAGGTGAGGCGCGGACCGCGCTTTGACGCTTTCAGTTGGGGCTTTCCCTGTCAACTTCAGGATCGATTGGTGCTCGGTAAAAGTCTGGTTTACCTCATAGACCCGAAAGGCGGCTTGAATGCCTTCGACTTGAGAACTGGCCAATCCATTTGGCGTCGCAACCTTATGGCTCAAGAGGTCTTACCCATCGGTGATGTCCTACTAGTCACCACCTTTGCCCGCACCCTTGAGGCCGTCGACATGCGGGGCCGCACCCTATGGACCTATGCTTATGGATGGGTCAATGATCCCGTGCTCCTGCCCGGAGACCGGCGCGTCACCTTGCATTATGGCGACGGTCATCGCTTGCGAATCGATCTCGAAGTCGCCAAGGCCGCCGAGCGCCCCGGTGATCTATTACTACGCGGTCTCCTGTCCCAGACCGGAGCCACACCTCAGCAAATGCTTGGCCGCTTGGAAAACCTCCTCAGCCTTGAACCAGGTTTAGGCGATGCCTGGCGGCAACGCTATTTGCTCGACAGGCAGCTCAATTCACCGGTAAAGCAAATCACCCAAGACCTTGTGCAGGCGTCGCGATCGTCCTTGGTTCCAGCTTGGAGCAATCATCCCTTACTAAAGACCTTGGCCTCGCAAATGGATGCTGCCTGGATATTCAAGCGCGAATATGGTCCCAAATATTACCCGACCTTGGTTCCGGGCCATGACCTAGCCTTTTACCTCGAAAGCGACAATCAGACCTTGGTCATTGTGGATCCCGTTCGCGGGACCTTGGTGAATTCGTATCGCTTCGCGGAAGAGCTGGATTTAAAAGCCGCCCTTTGGCAAAAGGACACGCTTTGCGTTAGTAGCGCCACTCGTCTGTATTTGGTTTCCCCTTGGCGGCAATCGGGACTGCTCGCGCAAATTCCTTTGCCATCCCCTTTGTGCCAGGCCATTTCCACACCGCAAGGCCTAGTCCTTTCCGACTGGCAAGGCAATCTTAAGCTCATGCGACTCAGCACGGGAGAATTGCTTTGGGAAAAATCCCTGGGCCGCGGTGGCCTCTTGCTGAGCAAGCCCCTGTCAGGCGATCTCATCGACGTGGTCGACTTGGAGGGCCGTTATTTTGCGGTGGATGTGCCTACAGGCAAAACCCTGGGGCAATTGGATTTACCCGAAGGCACGCCTTTTGAATTGCAAAGCCTTGGGCAAAGCGCGGCCATAGCCATGGCCCAAGGCCGCCTCATCGGGGTCGGAAGGCAAAATCCCAGCTTGCTCTGGCAGCGCGATCTTGGCGAACAGATTTTCAGTCTCAGCGGAAACAGGAATGAAACCATGGTTGTCACCACCGCCAGTAAGCGCGTGCTTTGCTTGCGCGCCTTGGATGGCGGCGTGCTTTCCGATCAACTTTTGTCTGCCTATCTCTTCAATCGGCCCTTGGTGATGGCCGACGCCTTTTGGATTGGCACCACCGATCCGGCCTTAGAACAGCATGGCTTTCGCGGCGAAAAACGTATGTCACATCTTCTGACCGATTTACCCGGCAGTCCCGTCGCCTTCCGCCATTTGATTTTAATCGGTACCCTCGACCATCTTTTGACTGCCTTCCCCTCCGAAAGCAAGAACACCCAGGCCGATTAACTACTTTCCCGCGCGCTTCGTCCAAGCCTCAGACTCATTGAAGTCTGAAGAGGTTTAACATGGTGCAGAAAAAATATTTGGTTCCCAACCTCTTCACGGGACTCAACTTTTTGTTGGGCGTCGGAGCCATACTCATCATGGCCGAAGCCTTTACCCATCCCGCAGGCGAAAAGCCCCTGCTCGGATTGGTGAAAGACCCCGTGATACTCGGCGCTTGGATGATAGTGTGGTGCGCCTTACTCGACAAGCTGGACGGATTTGCCGCGCGCATATTGAAAGCTTCGTCTGAATTCGGAGCTCAATTCGACTCGCTCGCCGACCTCACCGCCTTCGGTTTAGCCCCAGGTTTCCTGGTTTATTTCTACGTGCAATTCACGGACTATGCCTGGTTTTCCCAGCATAGGCCACTGATGATCATCGCCATGTCCATGCACATGCTATGTGCGGCCATGCGACTAGCTCGCTACAATGCCATCGATTCGGAAGACTTGAAAGAATATTTTCATGGCCTTCCTTCGACCTTTGCTGGCAGCTTTATCGCCATCACCACCGTACTATTCCACAAACACGAATTGGCGCAAAAACTTCCCGGTGGCATTTTGATTTTGCCCCTCATGTTGATACTGACCGGCATCCTCATGGTCAGCCCGCTTTATTTGCCTAAGCTTTTGCGCCGAAAAAATCCCCTCCTCAATATTTTCCAGGTGATCAATATCATCCTGGGCTATGTCTGCGGCTTCGGTCAGATTTTGCCCGAATTGCTCTATGCTCAAGGAATTATTTACGGAGTCTTCGGTTTTGGCTATGGCATTCTAAAAAAGGGCACCGTGGAAGGCATAAAGGCGCCCAGCGCAGAGTAAAGGGCGCCTCACGAACTTCTCAGCGATCAATTCTCGCCGCAGCCCAGCATGGCCTTGCCTGGGGTCGCGGCAAAATCCCCGGCTTTGGGCTGAGACTCGGCTAGACACCAATCCGCCACCGAACTG
>JAYUVP010000145.1:0-36820 GCA_043753995.1 Fibrobacterota bacterium | reverse complement strand
CAAGGCCAGGGAATCTCCCTGAAGCATGGCCTGCCAAGATTTACTCGCCACATCATAGGCAGCATGCCCTCGCATCGCCTCTCCCGCCTTTGTCCGCAGTCGCAAATCGGGAATGCTGGCCTTGCCTGCCTTGAATTCCAATGGCGCGGAAAAGCTTTGCGCGTCCATACCCGCCAAGAGGTAACTTCCCTGTAACGTATCGGCACGAAGAATCAGGTTCTCCATTGCCTTCACAAAGGGGACGTCCACCGAAGCGGCGAGCCGTAAATCACGCAGGGATCCGGCTTGTCCTGGCAAGACCAAGCTTCCGTTTAGGCGCAAAGTTCCAAGAAATCGGCGAAAGGCCAACATGCGCCCATCCACTTGCAACCGCAAATCCGGACCCAAGGTCAAATGCGCGCTGAGGGGCTGCTCACCTGCCAATAACCCCGTACAAATGAGGTTCAGAGTGTCATTGAGCAAGGCCTGCTTTTCAGAAGTCGTGACCGCCCTCAATACCAAGGAATCGCCATGGCCGCTCAAGGTGAGGTGTTTCAGGGTGAACAACGAATCCGTAGCGAGCAAACGCAAACCCGTGATGCGATACTCACCTCCCAAGCCAGCCTCTCTCTCATACGACAATCGCCCATGCAAATGCCCTCCGAGTATGGGAGAAGGCGTAAGTACGAGCTTGAGCACTTCGGCAAGATCGAAATCCGCGGCCTGCAAATAGGCGGATTGCAAGTCGGCTATGGCCAGGGTTTTCAATTCGACTATATCGCGTCCATGCAAATCATAAAGTCCACCCGCCGACAAAACCGAGGCACCAAGGCTTATAGCCAAAGTATCCACTCGCAAACCTTGTGCATTCCATTCTGCAGCTAACCGACCCGCTAAATTTTTTTGGGAAAAATCACCCAAGACCGAGAGTTGTGCCGATCCGCTTTTGCGTGGCCGATTCCATTCAGCCTGGCCGCTGAGCCGTGGTTGATGTTTTGCCAAAGTATCCAGACCGCGATAAGGCAAGCGATGCACGAATAAATTTTCGGTTCGCACCAGAAAATGACCGCTAGTTGGAAGATTAAAATCGAGACTGCCGAATTCGGGATGATGAAGATGGAATTCCACTGGCTTGATGCGCCGCGACAAATCCACCTGTCCCTGTAACTCCCAGGTGACGTCCCCCAAGGTCCAAAAGGAAGGCAATAAGGCGTATTTGCCAGCAGCATAGCGGTGGTGCAATTTCAGGCTATCGGCCTGAAGACCGAAAGCATTGAGCCCGGCCAGCGAGCTGGTGGCTTGGACTTGATTTCGCTTCACTCTTCCACTTACGCTCAGTGCGCGAAAAGCGACGGCCGTGTCGACAAAGGCGCGTATCCAGCGCTCCTGCGGGGCAACCTTGGCGGAAAACCCGCCATTCCAAAAATCGCCGACACGCCTCAAGTCCGCAGCGACAAAAGAAGTGTCTCCGGTTCTCAAATCCAAATGCGCCTCGGTTAAACTCAAGCGATGCACATTCACGCGTGCCTCGGCAATCACGGTTTTTCCCGCCACGACCAGGGGTATGCCTTCGGCTTGTAAGGTTGCCTCGGCTCGACCATGGCTTTTCCAGGCGCCCAGATGAAGCAAGGAATCCGGCGCCAAGGCGGTGGCACGCACTAAACCCTTGGCCTCGACTCTTTCTCCAGCTTGACCGCGACTGGTTAAGGACCATTGCCCTTGGGAATCTGCGAAGGATAAGGTCCAGACAAGGTTTTGTGTCGTAAGCCGGTAAGGAGCTTTTGGCGAGAAATCCGAAAGCGAGGTTTCTGCCTTCAGGTGAAGGCGAAGGCCTTGCCTTAGTCCACCTTGGGCCTGCATTCGAAAACCTTGAACTTGCGGCAAGTCCGATGGCAAGTGTAATGCGCTTTGATAAGGACTCAAGCTCGCTACCGAAAGAGTCGCCTCCGCATCGCCTCGGAGCAAATCGGATTTCGGTGACTGTAATTTGAGAGTTACCGTATCCTTCAGGTGACTTAGCTTCGACTGAACATGCACTCTATCGCCAGCCCAATCGGCGCGAAAGCCGAATGCAAAGGCGAGCGTATCCAGGCTCTTGGCCTGCAAATGGCCGATAGCCCCTTCTATCGCCCTTGCGCCAAGACTTTGTAATTCCACCTTCTGAACTGAAAGTATGGCCCCTGTGGTGTCACCCCAAGTCAGGCTTTTGACCCTAATTTGTAAAGCCACCGGCAACTTAAAATCAGGCCAAGGCAAAGGCTCGGTGAGGGATCGCGCGGGCTTAGCAGGGAGGGAATCCTTTTCCGATGGCCGGGTGAGGACTTTCGCGGTGTCTAAATCAACGGTGATGGCCGGTTCGAAATGGATAAGGCCACGAAATAAATTGGCCGAGACACGGGCAAAGCCGGAGGCCACGTGCAAGCCGGGCGCACGAAAATCCAAGGAGTCGGCGGCTAAATCGAGTCGCCAGGTAAATCGAGGATGCAGAACTCGCAGCCGACCTTGGCCCAAAGACAATTCTTGGCCAAGGAATTTTTCAATGGCCCAGGGACCGCCGAAATAAAGGCTGGGAATGGCCAAGGTCAGCAAAATCAAAAAGCTGACCAAGGTCCATTTGAAAAAGGACTTCAGCCCGAAAATGCCTTGCTGTCTTCCACGAAAGCCTTCATGCCTTCGGAAGTCAGCGGATGATCAGCGACGGTCTGCAGGACATTGGCAGGCACGGTCAAAATATCGGCGCCAGCCAATAGGCATTCCTGCAATTGCACGGGATTTCGCACGGAAGCCGCCAAGACCTCGGTGGTGATTTGATAGTTGGCGAAGGCCGTGGCGATTTCAAAAATCAAGCGTGCGCCAGCATCCTTCAGAGGTCCTCCGGAGGCCACGTATTCGGTATTGGCAACGACTTGATCGCCCTTGGCATTCTTGTGATCTTGGACATAATAAAGAGAATTCCCGGTCTTGAGCTCGGGCAAGTCATGCTTGTATGCGTAGTCGGCTAGACGACCCAAAAAAGGGCTTACATAGGTCGCACCCGCATTGGCGGCCCAAAAAGCCTGGGTGACATTAAATATCAAGGTGACATTGGTTTTGATGCCACGCTCCCACAAGGTGCGTACCACCTTGAGGCCGGTGAAGGGATCCGCCTTGGGATCCACGGCGGTATAACCGCCCACGGGAACCTTGATCACGCTATTGCTTCCCAATGCCGCCAATTCGGAGGCCTGCGTCACCATTTTGTCATAGCTCAGTTCGGTCAGCTCCAGCGAGACGGGAAAGGGCTGAAGCAGGGCGCAAATTTCTTTCAGAATTTGCTTGGCATTACCCCAAGAAGTCGCTCCGGCTTTTTTAAGCAAGGTGGGATTGGTGGTCACCCCATTGATGAGACCGGCACGGAATAGGGGTTCGATTTCCTTGATATTCGCGGAGTCACAGAAAATACGCGCGGCTTTGGAGGCGGGATGCGCGATGGGATTGCCGGCCATGTCGGGGTTGATGACAGGCATCAAATTCCGACGTTGGAACATGGCTGCACTGGAAAATGCGGGTTCAAACATGTTTTTGCTTTCTTAAGGTGAAAACCCAAAAATACGATATGGTGGGCTAATCTTTAGCGCATGCTGACCATGAAAATCGAATTTTGTGGGAAAGAAAACGGAATGGGGTGAAGACCTGGCTTGGATGAGGGCTAGGCCTTTTCCCTGGCCTTCGCTCATTCCCCAATCTCTCGGCACCCTTACCTATACGCACTACCCGAAAATAGCCTCTCGCCGTCTTCCGCTTCCAATGCACCTTGGGGCTGCAAGGTCAGGTAAAAAGCTTGAATGGGACGGGGACGGCCCTCTTGCAAAAGGGGAATATCGAGAAATAGCCCACCCTCCCCTGTCGACGATTCGGTGAAGCGGAGGGCGGAATAGGTGCGCGTACCCAAGGCCACCCACAAAGCATATTCCTTGCCTTCGGGAGCCTTTGGCAAGCCGCCCACCCAAAGCAAGGCCTTGCGGCCAAAGGGGCTCCAGAGCAAATGCGCCGACTTTTCGCGCGACTCCTCTTTGCCTTGCAATACCGTGATGACTAAATCAACCGTGGCCAGGAAGTCTAAGCGATTCGTGGCGGCTTTGTGAGCCCCTTCGGCCTCTTGCCTTGCCTTTTCCGATTGGATAGACATCGCCGTGAGTCGCAGGATTTTTTGATGCCCACGCCAGGCTATACCCCATCCACCCATTGCCAGAAGCAAAAGAAAAAGAGAAAAGAGTTTCAGCAAACGGGTTTGCTTCCAACCCATAGCCTCGGCCAATCGCTGAGTCAGCGGCAAGGAACGGCGAGGATAAAGATGCCGACCATCCTTGCTTTGTTCACCTAGGCTTTGTGCCAAGGAATCACGTAGGCTGGCCGGAGGTGGCTCTTGGTTCAAGCTATAGACCAAGGCATGGCCTATACGCATGCGACGGCTGAAAATTTCAATTTCCTCCGTCTTCGCAGTTTTCAGCCAAATTTCCATTTCGGCGACGGCCTCGCCATCCAAGGCTCCAATCGCCGCCAAGGCGGACCATTCTTCTGGAGAGCCTTCCACTCTGGGATTGACCCCACTCGGAATTCTCGCTTCGCCGCGGGTAACTTTAGCGCTACCCTCTTCCGCGGCCGCGGCTTCGGCTTCCGCAGCGTCCTCAAATAATTTCGACTCGGATGCAGGTAAGGATAAAGCCGGCATTTCGGCTGAGCCCAAGCCAGGGCTATTGTGAACCAAATTATCGAGATCGCGTAACAATTCCGCTTCTTCAGCGGTAGGCGGGGCCAATCCGTCTTCTACCAAAGAAGGCGACCAATCGGTAGGGACTTCAACCTCCGGGTCGAAACCGCTTTGTATTTGCCTCTCGTCGCTCATGCCAAAGCGTCTTCCAAGGTGGCTTCCAGTTTGCGCACGGCATCGACCAATTGCAGGCGCACGGTTTCTAGAGGCAGATTATGTCGCAAGGCCAGCCGGGCGCAAGTCAGACCTTCAAACCAAGCCTCCTCCACCAAGACTCGCTCACCTTCGTCAAGAACTTCCAAAGCAGCAATCGCTCGCCGAGAACGTTCGGGAATGCCCAGTTTTTCCCAAGCTCGCGTTTCCGAAGGATCGCTGAATCGGTCTTGGCTATCAAAACTCCCCCAAGCCTGGGTGCCATTGCGATAGCCGCGGGCACCCACGGCATCCAAGGCGCGAAAGCGAGCCATTTCCACCAGGATACCGAATAGGCTGCCTTTGAGGAAGGTGGGATCGGCACTTCGATCCCAGAAGGTGCGAAAGACATCCGATAATAATTCCGGTGCCTCGTCGGCTTTACCTGTGACTTTCACAATGAGCGAGAGAAGCGGGCGGCTCCAGCGATCGTACATGGCCATCAAGGCCGAAGCATCGCGTCTGTTCAATCTTTCTACCCAGTCTTGCATGCCTTGAGCATACTCACCGGCTGAGGATTTTGCGACTAGAAGGAAAGCCAAAAATCTCTAATAAACTCTATTTTACGCCTTTATTCCTCGGTCAACTGCACCCAGATATCGCGCCCATCGATTTCGACGGCATAGCGGATGAGGCGAGCCCGGTGACATGGGCCCCCGTCGCAAATACCACTTTCCGGTTCATAAGTGGCCCCATGCGATTTGCATCGAATGCGATGGATATCACTCTGATAAAAGTCCCCGTCACCATAATCCAATGGTATGGGCCAATGCTGGCATTGGTTTAGGTATGCCGAAAAGCCGCTGCCATGATGCAATAAAAAGCCCTCGACGGAATAGCCGCGCCGTAAAAATGAAAAGACCACCGACTTGCCTTCAGGCAATTCGGATGCCCCCTCCAAGCGCATCCGCGAAGGCGCACGCGGCAAAGAATCCGAGGCTGCGTGTTCGTCCATCCTCTTCCCACTTTAATCCGTGGCTGGCTCAGCCTTCAATGCCCGAAATGAAAGCCTAGATAACCCGCACAGACGGTGAGAACCAAGCCCAGAAAGGCTATCAAAAGCCAAACCCAATAGGGCGTGGGCTTGGAGGCCAGCCATTCTTCATCGAAGGCCGCCACGGAACCCTTCGGCCGACCTCCTAAAGCTTCCGGCAATAAGACATTCCCCACCACCACCTCATCGGAAATGCCAGCCTCAAGCACCGCCCAGGGTGATTCCACCTCGCTGAAAGGCGAAGCATTCTTTTCGAGGGCCGCAAAGTCACTCACTGGGCTTGCTTTTTCGACTTGGGACTCGTTGCCGGCGGGGGTTTCGATTTTCGATATTGCCGCTTCCACTCGGGGACGTTCTTTGCTTTGGACTGGCTGTGCCGGAGGTTGCCTGGTGAAAGGAATCGAAGGTTCGAAATTCTGATCAGGATCGTCCAGTAATTCCGGAGAATGCACGGCCAAACTGGGCCGTGAAGGCGTGGTATCCGTCGTTTGAAAACCTTTTGCTGGAACGGTCGAAGCCAGGGTCGGTAAACCAAAGGCTTCGGGTTTTTGCTGTCGCAAGGAATCGCGAAGGGCCGACAAAGCTCCATTGAATCCGATATTACTGCCGAAGCGATCGCCAGGACGTGTTGCCAGGGATTTGAGCACGATTTCGTCGGCTTCAATTCCGAATAGTGGGCTCAAGGTGCTTGGCAATTTTACCGGCTGCCCCGGAGGACGGCCCGTCAAAATCTCATAGAGCACCGCGCCTAGCGAGTAGTAATCGCTTTGCGGTAATAAGTTGGCGAAGTCCTGACGTAGTTCCGGCGCCATATAGGGGAGATATCGCCGTGCATAGGTATTGAATTCAAATTCCTGGGCCGTGAGAAATCCGGGTACACCGAAATCAGTCAATACCGGGCCTTGTGGCGTTATGAAAACATTTTCCGGTTTAAGTACGCCATAACAACCCATTTCATGAATGCGCTCGAAAACACCGATCAAGGACTGCAACATATCCAAGCCCGGAGGAATGCGACTTTCGAATTGCAGGCGCTCCAACATCCACATGCGCAAGGTGGGGCCAGACAGGGCTTCCATCGCGCACCAGGGCATATCACCCTCTATGCCGGCATCAAAGACTTGCGCTATGCCCAGGGTCTGATAACGCGATACGGCTTGCTGGAGAGCTATCCATTCTTGAACCAAACGTGGGTCGGTGGCCTTGCGAGGGTGCATGACCTTGAGGCAAATAAAACCAGGGGCATTGCCGCTGCGAGCCAAAAAAGCCGTCGTCAGGGAACCGCTGCCCAAATGCTTTTCCACGCGAAAGCGACCCGCAAAAACCTCACCGAGCGCTAGCGGGCCTTTGCTTCCGGCACGCCATGCCGCCATGGTTCCCGAAGGGCTATCCGTTAGGGCTTGCTGGGCAGCGTCCACCTGGGGCTCGGCGATTGGCGTTACCGACCCCTGGCTACGCCGAGGAAGGGTCAAGGTGGCATTGATGTCCACATCGCCTACGGCCCCGCAATGGGGGCAAACTACAATACCGGATTGCACGGTATTTCCGCATCGGGGACAATTCCATAAAGCGTCCATGATAGCGAATATAACTAGCCCTTGCCGCCGAATCGGTGCCCTTGACCCCGGGCATTGCAGAGGGGACATTATGAGGAATGATTAAGCCTCGCCTTTTCCTCATCACGGGTTTTGCCTTGGACAGGAACGCTTTTTCCAAGCTGGATTTGCCTAAACAGCGCGTCCAATATCTCGATTTAATCGAAGTGGAGCCCGGCGATACCCTGGCCACCTATGCCAATCGCCTCATAGCGGCCACCGACTATGGCCCCAGGGATTGGATTGGCGGGGTCTCCTTGGGTGGCATGCTAGCCTTGGAAATCGCCCGATTGCGAGGCACCCGGGGTGCCGTCCTCATTGCCAGCGCCACCCATCCGCGCTTCGTGCGGGGCATATTCCGCGCCCTCGCCACCGTGGCTCCGGAAGCGCCGGAAGCTTTTCTACGCCTGATTTTCGGAGCGGTTCCCCGCACCTTGTATAAGCTGAACATGATGAATAAAACGGATCGCGATGCCTTGGCCAGGGTCATGAGTCGATTTCCCATTTCGCTTTTGCGACGGTTACCGCCTATCATTATGGGCTGGCCAGGATGCGTGACAAAGGCCCCCCTCTATCGCCTGCATAGCACCGGAGATTGGATGATTCGCTTCGATGGCCTAGGGCAAACCATGAAAATCATTCAAGGACGTAATCATCTACTTACCGTATCACATCCACAAATATGCTCGGATTTTTTAATGGAAATTTTGAATCTGGAATGAATGAAAACACGCCATCTAGGGCGTGAAAAAGTTCAATTCAGGAATTTGTTTAACCAAACCTTGGACATGGGCCAAGGTGAAAAAACGCTTCAGCGACTCGGCATGCTCCGAAGTGAAGGCATAATCCGCCGCCGCATAATAGGCGTGTATTTCAGGCAAAGGTAGCCGGGATGGATAAATGGCTAACCAATGCTTTAATGCCTCTTGAGTATGTTCACGAAATTCTGTCACCGATCGATGCAAATGCTCCAGATATCGCGAGACCAAGGCCGTTTTTATCTGCGCTGCATCGCGGCGCAAGAGCCACAATCCGAATGCGAAGGGCAAATTTTGCCAGGACTGCCATTCGACGGCTAGGTCATAGCTATAAGGCCAATCCCCGGCATGAGCCAGATGGAGGGCCTCGTCGCCTATGGCGACTTGCCCGGCTAGGTTGCCATCGGTTGGAACTTCTGGAGTACAGATCCGGGTTTCGATACCGTAACGTTGGGAGGACAGGATTTGAAATAAGGCATTGGACGTCGCCGACGCCCCGGAAAGCCGCACCGGTCGCCCATTCAATTCGGACCATGGATACCGCGAAAACAGCCGCACCGATCGAATTTCCAAGCGGCCTGCCGTGCATAAGCCAGGCAAAATCACATAGTCCTCTGGACGTTCGGCATATTCAAAACTCGACGTGGGCGACAAATCCACCTCGCCGCGACGCAAGGCCGCGTTTTGCCAGGAGGGTGCGCCATCGCGAAAAATGATGCCTGGCAAGCCAGCCAGACTGTCGTGAAAAAAAGGCGCGCACACTAGAAAGGGTATGCGCCCAACTTGCAATTCACCGGTCATGAGAGTCGGAAAAATAGAACGCGGTGGGCCTTGCTATGGCGAAAACCGGCGTAAAAAAAGGCGTGTATGCTGAGCACACACGCCTTAAAGGCTCAAACCGGCCTATTGGGTTTTACTTGGCCTTGGATTTCTTAGCCGTTTCTTTCAAACCAGCACCGGCCTTAAATCCAACCGAGCGTGAGGCTTTGATTTTAATCTCTTCGCCAGTGGAGGGATTGCGGCCTTTACGGGCAGCGCGATTCTTGATAGAAAAAGTGCCAAAGCCGATCAATTGGACATTGCCGTCCTTCTTGATACCCTCTTCAATGCCACTGAGAACCGCAGACACCGCGCGCTCGGCGGCGGCCTTGGTTTCGATGCCACTTTGCTTGTCAGCGAGGATTGCGTCGATGAGTTCTTGCTTGTTCATGCTTTCGTCCTTACGATAAAAAGGGGAAACAGGGGCCGGAACCACAATCCGGTGTCCTATCCTATCAAAAAAAGGCCCGGCCCGAAAGGGAAATCTTCACTGTTATGCGTAATCAACGTAACAAACTGATTTTAAATGAGATGACGCGACAGCGCAATACGACCGTCTTCGGGAGACATGCCACTGACCTCTAAACACTTCTCTCGCGAAGTATCGCCTAGCACCACGGTAACCCGGGATTTGGCTAGACCCAAGGCCTTGGCAAGCAAGCGGCAAAGGGCTTCATTGGCCGCGCCCTCTACCGGGGCCGCCGTCAATTTCACCTTGAGGCGTCCATTTTCCACACCGACGATTAGCTCACGTGAGGAGCGTGGTTGAGCACGCACGGCGAGGCGAAAGCCCGTGGGCGTTTCCGGGAGTTGAAGCTCGGCGAGGGAATTCGAGAAGTCTTTTTGTCCTGCCATGGTAGCGACCCGACTAAAACTTCGCCGGCATTAGGGCTCGCGCCTCCTCCGCGGAAGTGACGGGAGCCTCGCAGGTTTGATCGCGGCAAATCACGAAAACATCGCGCCCACCGGCATCTTGCCCCTGCAAGCATGGTAAAGGCTTTGTTTCGGGTTTATCTGCGACAACGGTTGCTTGCGGTAAATGCGAGACGGCCAGGGTTCGGGCATTATCCAGTGCTTTCGGACCCAGCACCGAAACCAAATAATGCGGCGCAACCCGGTCCAGGGTGGCGTCAGCCCAACCGGCATGCGCCAGCAAGTACGTGGAGAACTCAGGCAAGCCATGGGCCAGCATGCGCTCGCCCCTTTGAACCCACACCTCTTTACCAAGCAATTCGCCCAAACGCAAAAGGCATCGCGCCAGGACGCCATTGGCCGAAGGCAAAACATTGTCTTGAATTTCCATTTTGCGCGCCACCAAGGGAGCATCGCGGTCCGAAGTGAAATAGAATAAGCCGGTGTCGGCGTCGCTGAAGTGGGCTTCGGCGAAATTCACCAAGCCTTCAGCGGCAAATATCCAGGTGGAGTCTTGGGTGGCGCGATGCAATTGCAAAAGCGCCCAGGCGAAATGAGCATAATCTTCCAGAAATCCAGCAATAGCGAATTGCCCATTCTGTCGGCTGCGCTGCAATCCTGTTTGCGGGTCGAAAGCCTTTTGCAATAATTGTTGTGCGCCTTTTTCGGCCAGATGAATCAAATCGGGAGCTTGTAGCCAAAGTCCGGCTTCAGCCAAGGCTCCAATCGCCAGGGCATTCCAAGAAACCAAGACCTTATCGTCGAGACCCGGGGCAATGCGCAAGGCGCGCTTTTGCAGCAATTGCTCGCAGCGCTGCGCGTCGCGGCGATTCAATTCCTCCAGGGTAAGATCGAATTTCGAGGCAATTTCGGCTCTCTCCTTGGGATCGCCGGTGCCAAGTAAAATGAAATGCTCCTCTTCCCAATAACCTCGCTCGTCGACGCCATGCAAGGCAGCGAACCAGGGGAAGTCCTCTTCCAGCATGGCCTGCAATTCCTCCTCGCTCCACACATAAAAAAGACCTTCCACACCTTCGCTATCGGCATCAAGCGAAGCGAAAAAAAGGCCGTCGCCCGCATTCAAATCGCGTTTCAGAAAGGTGGCAATGGACAGGGCGACGTCGCGCCAACGGGTCTCGCGAAAAACGGCATAGGCCTGGGCATAGAGCGAGAGCAATTGGGCATTGTCATAAAGCATTTTCTCGAAATGCGGCACCTTCCAAATTGCGTCCACACTATAGCGTGCAAAGCCGCCACCCAATTGATCGCAAATGCCGCCATCTGCCATTTTCGCCAGCGTGAGACGCACTTGCCGCAATACCGCTTCATCGTTTTGCGCTTCGCCATAGCGAAGTAAAAAGCGCCAATTCACGGGCAGGGGGAATTTGGGAGCCCTTTGCGTGCCACCTTCGCTTCGATCAAAGCTCAGCTTGGCGCGGTCCACACCTTTGCGCAAGGCTTCGCGCGCTGCTTCGGCATCCAGGGTAACGGGAGCATTACCCTGGGCTTCGGGGCGACGCAAGGCCGCCGTCAACTGCGCGGCCTGTTGCTCCAGAGACGCAGCATCTTGACCCCAGAGTGCCGTGAGACGCTGCAGGAGCTGGGTCCATTGGGCTGGCTTGAAATAGGTGCCGCCATAGACCGGCCTGCCGTCGGGCAGGCAAAAGCAATTGAGCGGCCAGCCCGCGTGGCCGGAAAGCAATTGCACCGCCTCGATATAGACCTGATCGATATCCGGCCTTTCCTCGCGATCGACCTTAAGGCAAATGAAATCGCGATTCATGATGGCGGCGATGCCTTCGTCTTCGAAGGACTCGTGCTCCATGACATGGCACCAATGGCAGGCGGCATAGCCGATGGAAACCAAAACCAATTTGTTTTCCGTGCGCGCCTGTTCCCAGGCCGCTGGCGACCAGGGGCGCCAGTGCACGGGATTGTGGGCATGCTGCTTGAGATAGGGGCTGGTTTCCAGCGCAAGGGCATTGGCCATGAGGCCTCCGAAAAACTAGGGAAAAGGGATAAACTGCCTGAGATTCCTGAAAGAATCCTTCAGGCACCATCAAAACCGTGAAATCTCTCGTCCGAAAATCGCAGTGCGCATCCAGTCGAGCAAAACCATCATTTTATTGCGCCAGCTCACCAACTTGGTCAAATACACGGAACGCCAAAAAAGAAAAGCGATAAAACCGCGACCTTTGTATTTGGCCAGATCGGCGACGCCGCTATGACCGCCCACATAGGCTAGCATACCTTGATTCTTGAATCGAAAAGGCGGGCAGGGAAGGCCTTGCAAATGCAAGGGAAGGGTCTTCGCCAAATAACCGCCTTGCTGCTCGGCAGCCTGGGCCGTCGCGGCTATGGGATGTTCACTGAGGGCGCTACAATCACCGAGGGCGAAAATCCGTTCGCTACCGGAGGCGGCTAACCTATCGTTAATGAACAACCGTCCATGCTTATCGCGCTCCAATTCGCTGGGCAAGCCCTGTACAAAGGCCGTGGCAGTATTACCGGTAGCCCAAACCAGGCAGCCAAAGGGCATTTCAATGCCGTTTTTCAGGATTACTTTCTCAGCTTCCACCCGTATCACCGGAGTTTCGGTACGGACTTCTATGGCCTGGCGGGCGAAATGCTTCAGGGTATATTCGGAGAGGGTGGCATCATAGCTGCTCAACAACTCCTTGCCGGCTTCCAGCAAGGTGATGCGCACATCGCCAGCTATGCGAGGATAGGCCTGCCGCAATTCCCGACTCCAGAGGTCATGCAATTCGGCGGAGAATTCGACGCCGGTGGGGCCGCCACCGACGACGACGAAATGCAATAGGCGCTTGCGCTCCGCCTCCGAAATATCAGGCAGGGAGGCGCGCTCCAGGCAAGCCAAAATTCGCTGGCGAATGTCACGAGCATCACTGATTTGTTTGAGAAAAAGACTATGCTCGGCTGCGCCCGGCACGCCGAAAGTGTGAGTGGACGCTCCGACGGCGATAATGAGCCAATCGAATTCTACTGAAAATTCATGTCCATCCAATTCACCGCGACAATGCACTCTGCGCTGGGCCATATCGAGCTTTTCAGCGCGCGCCAAATGGAAAACACCTCGGTCGACGAGACGGACAGATTCAATGACACTGCGGAATTCCAGGGAGCCGACGGTAGTGCTGGCCAATAGGGGTGTAAAGAGAAAATGATTTCGCGGACTGATGACCGTGATATCGGCATTCAACCTAGCCGAGGCCTTCACAATCGAAAAGGCCCCGAAGCCTGTGCCCAGTATGACCAGCTTGGGGCGTAAGCTACCCGGCCTACTCACAAAGCGGCCATCACCGCATCGACATGGCTAGCCACCTTGACCTTGGGAAAGACGGCGCGAATGAGGCCTTTTCCGTCGATGACATAGGTGGTGCGAACAATGCCCATGAATTTGCGGCCATATAGAGATTTTTCCTGCCATACCCCGTAAGCATTCAAAACCTTTTTGTCCACATCCGCGAGCAGTGGGAAATTCAGGCTTTGCTTTTCCTTAAAGCGGCGATGCGAATCGGCGGAATCGGCGCTCACGCCCAAAACCACGGCGCCCTTGGCGGTCAGGCGAGCGAGGTTGTCGCGAAAGTCGCAGGCCTGCTGGGTGCAACCAGGGGTTTGATCTTTGGGATAAAAATACAGGACCACGGTCTTGCCCTTGAAATCCGTGAGGCTGACTTTTTTTCCCTGATCGTCGGCCAAGGTAAAGACGGGGGCCGATTGACCGACAGCCAAAAAACCAGCACTCTCTCCGCCAGAGGCCTTGGCTTTTTTCTCAGCGGGCTTTTTGGCAGCCGACGGAGTCGGCGCCTTGGCTGCGGCTTTACGAGTCTTCGGTGAACCGGAACTTTTTTTGGCGGCCATAAATGCTCCTGATTCCAGGTTGTCGCATCGACAGTCCGGAATTTTCTATGGAAAGGTAATGCGGTTTTGCAGGCTCAAATCGCAAAGGCTTAATGGCTAGGCATTGACCGACTGGTGAGGCTTACGAAGGTAAAAAGCATCGCCTTTTTTACGAAATTGCCATCCGCGCCTCAAAACGTAGTCCCTAGCCCGGAAATAATGCGTCACCAAAGATTTACGCGTCAATTCCGGGTTTAGTATGGGAGTTCCGCCGTGATAAAGCTGCGCATGCCAAATAAACACATCACCAGCTTCTGGAAAAAACGTGGTTGGCGACAAATTATAATCTCTCAGATTCCTGCTTATATACTCGTCAAAGGCCGCCATTTCGGAAGCTATGGCTGTAAACTTTCCGTTTGAAAAACGATACGGTGGAATTTTATGGCTTCCTGGATAGTAACGGAGGGGGCCGCTGCTCTCTGAACCCTTTTCCAGCGCAATCCAGGTGGCGAGCATTTTGTTTGGGACCACCGGGGGCATATAAAAAGTATCGAAATGATCCCTCTGCTGAGATCCACGCTCAAAATTCAGGGTGTTAAATACGAGCGGCCGGCCACCCAATAATTCACGAAGGATATTGCAGAGGCGGGGATCTAGATTCAAGTCAAGAATGGCTTCGTTTTCAAGGTATAAGTCATTGAGCTTATAAGAAACCAAGCGGGAATCATTCGTTGCCATTCGAAAATAGATTCGCCGCTCATTCGGTGTTCCAATAAACACGTCAGAGGTCAAAAGTGTTCCGGAGGTTTTTCGATTCTCCCACAATGAATCGACAAGGTGATTGACGGCATCTATCCTTTTTTGATCGAAAAAGGACTTTAGAATTAAAAAGCCATTATCTTCCCAATGCCGCAATTGCTCTGAGCTCAAGACAATTCGATTTATCATATATGCGCCAATTAAAGAGTTCACCAACAAATACGAAAACTGGTATTTCCATTTTCGCAGTATTTCTACCGCCATAAAGTCTTTAATTTGGAGCGAAAAGCAAATTTCGAGACATCAAATAGATTTAGGTAGCCTTTGCCAGGTTGATTTCGAGGTTTCCGCGCCATTCGCCGCCACTTGGGCCGGGGGCAAGGATTTGTCCATGCGGGCTAAAAGCTGGGCACATAAAACTTGAAAGGCTTGCTTTTCGGCGGCGGTCACGCCTTCCTTGGCTTCAGTTTTCAGCGAGGTGGGATTGATGAAGGCATTGTTTTTTTGAACGCGATAGTCAAGATGTGGCCCCGAGGCCAGACCCGTCATGCCCAAAAAGCCTATGGTCTGGCCCTGGCGCACACGTACCCCGGAACGTATGCCGGCGGCAAAGCCGCGCAAATGGCCGTAATAGGTGGTGAAAACACCATTGTGGCGAATTTTAACGCAATTGCCGAAACCGCCCGACCAACCAGCCAAAACCACCACGCCATCCCCTGCAGCGAAAATCGGCGTGCCCGTGGGAGCCGCATAATCGACTCCCCAATGCGGTCGGCGAATACCCAAAATAGGATGCAGGCGCGAAGCCGTGAACCCGCTGGAAATGCGGCTGAACTTCAAAGGGGCTTTCATGAGCAGTTTTTCCAGGCTTCGGCCATCGCTATCATAATAATTGTCACGATAACGAAAACCTTCGAAGGCATGGCCCTGGTTGACATAGCGAGCGCAAAGCAATTGACCATAACCGAGAAAAACACCATCTTCGCGCCAACGCTTTTCGACTAGGACCGAAAATGAATCGCCGACACGCGGATCGCGAAAGAAGTCGATATCCCAAGCGAAAACCTGGGTCAAGGGATCAAGCAAGGCCGGGGATTCTCCTTGCGCTAAAACCGCTTCATAAAGATTGGTGGAAAGGTTGCCGCGCACCACCACGGTGTCTAAACGCACCCCCACCGAGTCGGCGAAATAGGCGAGTGAATCGACCGCGACTTCGGCCGTGTCTACCCTGGCTGGACCCACGGCTTGCAATGCATGGCGAAAAAGGCCACCGCGCTCTTCCAGCACGAAAGACTCCAAGGTCGGCTCTCCGCCCTCGGGTGGTCGCTGGCATATCACGCGATAAATTTGGCCAGCATAAAGCTTGACCGGAAAACAAGTCGTCACATGATGCAATAGCCGCCCCAATTGCTCAGGATGCAAATCGAGATTTCGCATCAAGGAGGCATAGGTGTCCCCCGCCCGAACCTTGGCCTGGGAGGTATCGCGCTTGGGTTCGGTTGGCTTGATTATCGCGCTAGAGGGCAAATCCGGGCTCTCGTCGCGACGACAGGCGGACAACAAAACGGCAATAACACTTCCTAAGAGGATGGCATATAAGGACTTGTGAATAAAACAAGATTTGCTTTCCAGGGTCCTAATACAACTTTGCCATTTCCACATGGGGTGAATATACGCTCAACCCCGGCGTATGAGGTGGCGAACCCGCGTGAGCAATTCCATGGGGGTAAAGGGCTTTACGAGATAGTCATCGACTCCCAGGCCGGCATCTTGATCGAGTTCTTGACCATCATCCGAGGAGGTGAGCAATAAAACCGGAGTGCGGCTCCACCCGGGCATGGATTTTAATCGCGTCAACCATTGGCCACTACGAGCTCCCGGCAACTGGGAGTCGAGTATGCAAAGTGACGGCGGCTGTTGGAGGGCGCCTTTCATGACTTCGTCCGCCGTCCCCGAAGTTTGCACCACAAAACCTTCGCGATTGAGACGATTTTTAATAATGGCCACCATGGTCTCTTCCGGGGTGGCCAATAAAATCGATTCGCTTTGTGGCTTGATATCGTCACCGGCAGTAATGATGCGATTGCGGCCCTGGGACTTGGCGACATAAAGCAATCGATCCGCTTCTGCGACGCTTTCTTCCACATTGAGGCTGGCGGCCACCGAGGCTACACCCGCCGAAAAAGTGACTTGAAATACCGGCTTACCCGCGGGAGCAAAGCGCTCCATGGCCAAGGCCTGCAGGGCTTTACGCATGGCACTGACCGCACCTGCAACATCGGTATTCGGAAATAAAACGACGAATTCCTCGCCGCCCCAACGCGCCAAGAGGTCGGATTTGCGCAAGGCGGTGGCAATGACACGGGACGTGGACCGCAAAACCTCGTCGCCCATGGAATGCCCATAGGTGTCATTGATTCGCTTGAAGCGATCGAGATCGAGTATGGCCACGGTAAGCGATTCGGCGCGGCGCGCCGAGAGCGAGGACTGGCGCTGAAACGCTTCGCGAAAAGCGGCTCGGTTAGGCAAACCGGTCAGCGGATCGCGGCGCGATTCGCGCCGGTCGCTTTCGACTCGATGTAGCCAGGAAGATACGGCCGCGGAAAGGGTTTCCACCTCGAAAGGTTTTTCGAAATAGGCATCGGCTCCGAGGGCAAAGCATTCGGTTTTGGGCTGCGATCCCAATTTGGCCGAAAGCACCATGACCGGAACATGGGAGCTACTGGATTTTTCTTTGAGGCGCACCAAAAAATTGCGGCCATCGGTGTCGGGAAGGATGAGGTCGAGCAAAATCAGGCTCACCCGCCGCTCTTCAAGAATTTTTTCAGCTTCTTTCGCGGAACCCGCCGAAAGCACCTCGCGGCCTGGTCCGGCCAATACCAAACCGAGCAATTCCGTGATGCTTGGGTCATCGTCGATGACAAGCACGGTGACGCGATCCTCGATTTCTTGAAGGGACATGGCAGCTTCGATAGTCAATACGAGTTGGTCTACCGATTCGAGCAATAGGTCGGTGGTAGCATCTTCTACCAAGGCGGCGGCGGAACCGATTTCCGCAAAGCCATAGGTGGGGGCCGAACCTCTCAAGGTGTGGGCCAAGCGCCGCACCGAGGCTTCCGCATCGTAGGTGGAACCTAGATCGCGGCGTACTGAGCGTAGGGCATCTAGACGGGTAACGAGTCCGGCTCGATACCAGGCTTTGAGGTCTTCCATGACTTCGCGGCTGGCTTTCGGGTGGAGCTCAAGGCTCAGTGAACATTCACTCGACGCGATACGAGCAAAGAGCTGCGCTCGCGAGCGAAAACATCTTCGGCGCGGTGCATCACGCCTTGTAGTTGGCAAAGCATGGGCAATAACAATTCACGAGCTCCGTAACGGCAAACCCTTTCAATGCTGCCAGCTAAGTCACGCAATTCGGTAGCGCCAACATGGCCCGCCGCCTCGCGCATGCGCTTCAGCACATCGCCCAAGCCTTGCGTATCTCCGATGCGCCCGGCATCGCAAGCATCGTCCAGTCGGGTGGGCAAGGCCGCCAAAAAGTCTTCGATAGCTCGCAGACGAACCGAAGGGCCAGCTTCCATTTCCAGTCTATCGAGAACCTTGATATCCAAAACGGCTGAGCTCTTCATGGCATTCGCCCCTTCTGCGTTGCGGGACCGGCGGGGACCCGACGATCAGATTCTACAATGCGGCGAGTTAGACGAAAAGGATTTCGATCGGGTGACCTTCGGACAAAAAAAATCCAAGAAAACGTTCCGCCTGGTTCGGCCCGACCTCCGCCTCAAGCTTTGCAAGCCAATTGGCGCATGGCTTCATAGGCAGCCACCGCTACGGCATTAGAAAGATTCAAGGAGCGGCCCTCCAATTTATTGCGCATAGGTATGGTGACGAGGTTTTTGGTGTGGGCAAGGCGGAAATCAGGGGGAAACCCCGAGGTTTCCGATCCAAAAACCAGATAAACCGGTTCAGGAAAGGTCAAAGACCAGAGCGTGGCTTCGGCTTGGGTGGTGAAATACAACCCATGACCCGCTTCAGCATCGGGATGTCGGCGAATGAATTCGCTCCAGTCACGATGTACTTCCAAGTCAAGCCGGTCCCAAAAATCCAAACCGGCGCGACGCAAGCGGGCCTCGTCCAGGCGAAACCCCAGGGGCTCGATGAGATGAAGCTTGAGTTGATTGCCGAAGCAAAGTCGGGCAATATTGCCGGTATTGGGAGCGATTTCCGGTTGTCGTAGCACAATGTGAATCATGGGTCAAAAGTAAAAGCCTAGGCATGCCTATTTGCCTCCCCCACAATGTGGGCTAAGAAAGGTTTTTGCCTCCCTCTCCAACTATGTCCGCACGTCGACTGCAAGCAGCCCTGGCCTCCGGGGATAAAAATCATCGTCCCCTGCCGCCCTCCACTCGGGAGGAGATTGAGGTTTTGCTCAAGCAGGATTGGTCGCTGGAACCCGGAGCCTATCTCTACTTGCATGACAGTCATGAAAACGTTTTCGTCGCCGTTCCTGATGGAGAGGCGTTTGAAGTGCATGTCTCAGTCAAAGACAAATTCGGGCTTTTCGGGCTATTGGGTCGTGAAAAGGTGGTGGAATTGCATTTCGGACTCTTGGCCTTGCCCGATGTGATCAGCTTACTGAAGCTGTTTTTCGATGACAATTATCCGGCTTTGCGATCTTTGCATCTCGGGCTTCAGGCATAGGAGGAGGCTGAACTAGGGGCCAAAGAAACGTTTGATTCGATTCTAAATAGGTTTTCACCATGCCCACTTATCCCCAGCCCTATTCCTTAATCACCGGAGCGACATCCGGAATAGGTCGAAGCCTCGCCTACGAAATGGCCAGGGCGAACCAATCTCTATTTCTGGTTGGAAGGCATCTTTCCACTTTGGAAGAAGTGGGGCAAAACCTAAGCCAATTGTCGAATGCGCCAGTGATTTGGTGTGTCTGCGACCTTGAGGACGCCAATTGTTGCGCGACCTTGGAATCCTTTGCGCTTGCAAAGCAAATTCAAATCAGCGTAATCATCCATGCCGCCGGGTGGACTCGACTGACCCAATGGATGAATCTCGACAAAAGCACCGAGTCGAGAATGATGCAAGTTCTGATACACACTCCCCTTGAAATCAATCGTTGGATTTTACCGCAAATGAAAGAAAGAAAGGCGGGCAAAATAATGCATATCGCCTCTACCGCCGCATTTCAACCCGGCCCATTTCTTTCCATTTATTATGCGGCAAAGGCCTTTATTTACTCTTACTCCGAAGCGTTGCGGTATGAATTAAGGGAGTCGGGAATAACGGTCACCACTTTATGTCCAGGGCCAACCAAGACCCGCTTCAATACAAAAGCTGGTATCCGTGAAACTCGCTGGATACTCTGGTTTTCCATGACTTCGGAGAGTGTTGCGAAAGCAGGATTCACCGGCCTCATGAAAGGGAAAGCTATCATCATACCAGGAATTTCCAATCAAATCGCCGCTCTCGCTATTCGATTCATTCCTAAGAAATGGGCGACTCAAATTTCAGGCGACATCAACCATTCCTCACTATGATCCCAGCATGGACTTAGTCAATTCGACGGATGGCCTTGCCTGACATTTTTACAGGAATAGCCGAATGCTCTGCCAAAGGAATAGGATGAAAAGGCACCGGGTTTTTGGGGTTGCTGATAATGAGTCCGGAGGTCTGAATATGGGTACCGGATTGAATCTCAGGAAAGGAGCGGCTAAGCCAATGGTAAAGCAGAACCAAGACAACATTCATTCCGAAATGCTCGCCCGGACATCGCCGTAACCCGGTTCCAAACCCGGAAAAAGTTGGCCCCACTCCTTCCTGAAAACGATTTGGATCAAAATGAAGCGGCGAATCAAAGGCTTCCGGTACTCGATGCGAAAGTCCTGGCCCAACCATCACCCTATCCCCGGGAATAAAACGAAACCCATTTATCACACTTTCTTCTGAAACATATCGCGGCGAAATCAAAATCGGTGGGATAAGCCGAATCGATTCAAGCACAACGGAGCGGGTATACTCCAACTGATTCAAATCATATAGACTCAAATCCCTTTGGCCTATCGCCTGTATTTCTTGGATAACTTGAAATGCAACCCTGGGGTAACGGTTCAAGAATACAATAGTCCAAAATAAGGTATTGGCAATGGGTTCATAACTGGCTTGTAGATAACCAGCGATGCGACTCGTCAGTTCTTGGGTAATTCCGTTTTTCCAGTCTTCGCCGAAGACAATCTTGATGAGAGAATGCTGCGACTCTTTTTGGTGATGCAAGGTCTGAATCAATTGGCGTTCAAGATTTTCGCTGGCCGCAAGAATTCTCCGATACGGGGCGAAAGGCAAGTCAAAAGGGAAAATCACAACCCATGGAGAAAACCCTTCGGAGAGCCAGAGTTTAAAGCATTTGAAAAGTTTAAGGGTCTCCTCGTTTTTGGAAAAACCGAATAAGGTCGCGAAAGAAACTTGCATGGCCAACTGATGGCAGAACTCGCCAAGATCTTGATAGCCCTTCCTATAAGGCAGGCTCTGCAAGGAAGGACAAGCCTTTTCCTGGGTATCTACGAGGTATTGCTTTAAATGGTTGGCATCTAAGGCGGATAAAAGCTCACGCCTCAAGGACCGGTGCTTCTCACCATTTTGTAGAGACAACATACCCGAAAGCATGCGACAAGCCGCTGTATCCGTTTCAAAACGCACCGGCAAATTCTCCATGGTCAGGCGCACGAAAGCATGGTATTGCATGCTGATTTCATGGGATATGCCCGGATGGAAAACGCAAATCAGGCCTTTGGTGAAATCGGATAATTGTGCCACGGCTCCATACTTTTTATAAAGGATTGGAGAACAGCCCAGTGGATCGGTGAGAAACCGAATGGAGTCGAGAAATGAAACTCTTGCAGGCCGAACCGAATTCATTTTAAACCTGCCGTCGAGGGGCGCTTCGCGCCGATTTGGAAAAATATTCCAGATAAAAGTAGGCCGCAGACGAAGGAAACACAGTTAATGCCAGCGCTGCAATTTCCACAGTAACATTTCTTTGCCAAGTTTGCGTTTGACTTGCGCAGGCCAGCACTGAAAAAACAGCCAAAGCATAGGATAGCCCCATCAGTCCGAAACAAATAAAGGCATAGTAAGAGACGATCTCAAACGCGCCCTTCCCTTGCCGAAAGGGGGGATTATTGAGACGAATTCTTCCGCTGACAACTCCGCTATAGTCCACCACAAAGCCAAATACAGCCAAGACAAATCCATCGATTAGGGCGATGGAAACTTTTCCCAGAATGCCGTCCTGTGGAATCGCGGTGGCCAATCCTAAAAAAATCAATGACATGCCGCTCGCATATATAAAGCCTTGGTTCATCGGCATGCCGCGAAAGGAAAGCTTGGTATTCATAGCCCAAAAACGCATTTTCAATATGGCCACGAAACCAATCAAATATCCGAAACAAAGGGGCGTTCCAAGCACCATGCTTGTTTGCACCCAATCGCCGGTGAATTGATACCAGCAATAGACTGACGCAGGAAAGCCAAGGGTGGAAATCACCCATCGATTGGCCATCCCCAGCCCTTCAGCCAAAGATGGCATTTTAAATTAGCCGTTCTTTCGATGGGTCGTGATTCGATCCAGAAAAGATTTGATTTCATCGACTTTTTTCAAAGCGTCCTTCATCGGCAACTTTGCGACATCGGTTGTTCCAAATATCAACTGATTAAAATCAGATAAATCCTTTGGCGTTACTTGATAAATGACATCGGGATCCCCTTGCGCACCTTGAAAAACCAGCCATTGGCCATTCACATTCACCATGGTAGCCGTTGCCGGTTCTTTGGATCCCATAAAAAGGTAGCCCGAATCATTTTTTAAGGTCATTTGGATAAAGTTGGGAAGCTTCAACCGCTTCGCGACCTTGGGTTGATAGAGAGCGGGCACTTGGAATATGGAGTGAAGGGAAGTCCCAAAAGTGGCCCGATGAATTCGATAATTTTCTTCCTCGGTGACGATATTGTCAGAAAAAATCCCCACTAAATTGGCTAGGTTACCGCGATAGAGGGGAAGCACTTGGGAGACTCCGGAATCAGTATGGGTCCCGCGTTCCAACGTTGCCGTAGAATCGTGAAAAGTAACGGTGAAGGTAAGACTATCGGCATCTAAGACCTGAATGACGACTTTTTTGAAAGATTTTTTGAAGTGGGCAATACAAGCCCGATTGGTGGCAAGGGTGTTCAGGTGGGCTTCGACCTCTTGACCTTCCGGCGTCAAATCACCTGACTTCCCGATAGGGATGGCCGGTTTTACTCGAACATAATTGTATTCACCGCACCCTAAAAGCGGAAGCAAAAGAAGGCAAAACACAAAACCATATTTTTTCATAGCTATTATCCCCTGGGAGGCGATGGATTTGACAACGAAACGGAAGCTTAACTTAAGTCTAAAGAACAATTTTTTCTATGGAATTTGTTTTCCTCAGTGGATTCGACTATTGCGGAGGCATTTCCCCTCGTTGAATCCCCTTTTTTTCCATCGCATTTTAGCCGTGACCGTTGCAAGCATTGGAAACTCATTTTGAAAATTCCTTGCTGAAAAAAAATTCTCAAAGCAAATCCAGTCTTTCCGAACCCGGCACGACCCATTGCCTGAAATCATCTTTATCCTAGGCCATTGGCGCTCTGGAACAACACATCTGCATTATTTACTGGGTAACGATGTCGACAGATTTGCAACTCCGACCGTATATCAAGTTATGAATCCGGAGTCTTTCCTGCTCACTGAAAAATGGGGAAGTCGGCTCCTTGACCGCCTAATACCCAAAACGAGACCCATGGACAGCCTGCCCTTAGGAGCACGCCTGCCTGGTGAAGACGAGTTCGCAATGGCCTTAGCTGGCCTATCTTCCCCTTATTTGGGTGTCGGATTTCCGATTCATCGGGAATATTATTCAAGATATTTGACTTTTGAGGATACTTCACCTCACGAAAAGGAAAAATTTTTAGAGGTCATGAATGATTTCATCCTTCGACTTGCACTTCGTTACCCTGGAAAACGATTGCTTTTAAAATCACCGGGGCATACGGCCCGCATCGAATTGATTCTCTCCAAATATCCGAATGCCAAATTTGTCCACATTGCGAGAAATCCGTTTAAGGTTTTTCAATCCTCAAAGCACATTGCCGAATCCTTTTTTCCCTACAATAATTTCCAATCTATGGATTGGAAATGGGTGGAGGAAGACATTTTAAATCGCTATACAAAGCTATACCAAGCCTATTTCAAACAAAAACATTTGATTCCGAAGGGCAACCTTTTTGAATTAAAATTCGAAAATTTGACAACCCATCCCTTCGAAACCCTAGCTTCCATTTTTCAACATTTTGGATGGGATCACCTTAGCCTATCTCGTCTGCATTTTGAAAAGTATCTCGAATCCACTCGGAATTACAAGCCCAACCTATTGCAGCCTCTTACCGAAAGAGAACTTGACCTCATTCGCTCTCAATGGGGCATTTATTTCGCCGCGTTTGGGTATGGACCGGCTTGATTTTGATAGAGTGATGGACTTTCTGCTGTCAGAATAGTGCCGATGATGCTTTCATCGTAGGTGCGTGATTGCCTAATAAACTGAAAAATAAACTGCGCGTAGGAGGGAATGACCAATCGATACGGCAATTCCGTAGAAAGCAAACGGTGCAGCTTTGCGAGGCTATAACCAGGCACGCCGGGAAACAAATGGTGCTCCAAGTGAAAATTCTCATTAATTAGGAAAAATCGAATGAGACGAGGCGCCAGTACCGAACGGCTGGCTAAAAACGGATCCATAGGATTTGAAAAACCATGTTGGGTAAACCCACGAATATTGATTAAAAAATTGGTCATTACCATGCAAGGAAGCCAAACAAGGAAGGCCTCACCTAATCCTCCCTGATCATATAAAATCCCCATACATACAATTAAAAAACAATATTCTATAACAATGAAAAATTTCTCCCGTCGCGTCGAGACCTTCATCGAAACCCATGGAAAAACCACCACATAAAGGAGGGTTCCAAAGAGCAACCGTCCCCAATGCATTCTCCAGAGCAAGCGCTTATTTGTGGTATAGTTCGCGTATTCGTCAGGATCATTTGGTCCACCTAAGCCGTCATGATGGGCAAGGTGCAATGCCTGGTAGGCTGTAAACGAGATTCCGCCCAATAGGGCGAGAAATACACCGGCCCCATCATTCAACCATTTCCACCGAAAAAGCACTCGATGAGTCGCCTCGTGAATCAGCAAAAAACAACTGTTCATTCCGAGGGTCGCGGTAACTAATCCCACGAGGTAGACTGCTAGATTCCATTTTAAACCGTAACTTGGCCCAAAAATGGCTCGATAACAAAGGCTAAAACCGAAGCCCATCAGTAAAGGATAAAAGAGATAGCCCAAATGAAAAATCACATGGATTTGATGAAGTGATTTGATTTGGGTGAATGTGCTCTGGTCCAAAAACGACAAATCATCTTGCAAA
Source organism: Fibrobacterota bacterium (assembly GCA_043753995.1). Taxonomy (GTDB): domain Bacteria; phylum Fibrobacterota; class Fibrobacteria; order UBA11236; family UBA11236; genus JAYUVP01. The sequence continues at coordinate 11,687 of JAYUVP010000145.1, read as the reverse complement.
GCAGCCGATTTATTTTTGAGATCAATTTTAGTCATCTAATCCAATGCCATCGAGAATGAGTGGGATGCACTTTTCGACTCTCGCCTCCCGGGTCTTGCTTTGTTTGGCTGAGGAAAAATGCAGTAGGTATCCCTTTTGCCGTCCCGGAGTCAAGGCTTTGAAGGCACGCATCAAGGCAGGGATTGAATCCAATCGGCTTTGGAATTCCTTGGGTACCGGGAAGTCCTTGGTCTTTTTCAATTCCACTTTCAATCCGGCCTTTTCCACCGCAATGGCTTCCAGGATATAGGACTTCAAGGTGGTTTCCAACTTGGTGATTTCTTGGAGATGGGTGAAGCGAATCTGGCGAGCCGCCTGCACATTCTTCGTTTGCTGGATGAGAATGCCTTTGGGATCTTTCATCAAGGCCCCTTTGAAAAACAGATACGCGCAGTATTTCTTGAATTCATGGATTAAAACAATGTTGGCTTTATCAAGCGTGTAACTGGGGCAACCCCACTTCAATTCTTCCGTTAGTCCGCTGCCGAGAGCGATAGTCCGCAGCTTCTTCATTTCCTTTTGCCACTTTTCGGATTTGCTGAAATAAAAGTCAGTCTTGGGATTCGGTTTACTCATGGATGGATTACTCCGAAATGATTTTTAGTTTGCGGGCTTGAATTTAGCCTGCCCAAGCGTACTTTACCCGTCTCCCGTAAGGAATCGGTCCCTTTCACTCCGCCCCCCCTTGTTCCGTTCACATTTGGCAACGACAATTCGGAGAGACTTCAATTAATGCCGACCCTACCAGGATAAGCTTCCTACTGTATTTCGAAATCCAATCGCGAGGGGATTCTATGCTTTTTTTCTTAATGGCTGTCCTGTGGAGCGGCATCACTCTTTCTGCCCAGGGTGTTTGGACCGCGATTCCTACTCCCGCCTCCTGGGCACCTGATACTTCATTCGGATTGCGCGCGACCAAGGCCGGTTCACGCTTCGCTTCGAGTTATAGTGGCATCCCTTATGCCACCTTTGGCGATTCCTTATTCGTCGGCGATTCAGAAGGCAAGACCTGGAAAGCCATTGCCTATCAAAAAAACTATGTCCGGGTTCGACCTCTGCCCCTGTCGGTAAGCCCATCCAACGAAATCATCGCCTGGGGAGCCAAGTTCAGTCTCGATAGCGGCCGGACCTGGTCCGATTCTATTGCCAGCGGCAGACAGCCTTCGGCATTATGTGTTCTGAATGATCCTGGAATTATAACGGGAAGCATGAATGATATCCTATTCCTTTCCCCCGATACGGCCAAGACTTGGAAAATGGTTCACGACGGAAGAACTTTTGGTTACGTACTCGACCTTCAAGCCACGTGGAATGATCTGGTTTTTTCGAGTTCCGAATCCGGTCCGTCTCTCTTCAGCCATGACGGTGGAAATACTTGGACCGCCATGGACACCCTCCTGAAAGGAAAGCTTGTGACGGGTCGCACTTCCAATCTCGCTTTGGAAAGGCAATCCTTTCAAGAAGTTGTTTGGTTATTGGCCGGCAGAACCAGCGGTTATCCCAGCCTTGTGGAAATCCCCATCGGCAGCCCAAGTGATTCTTTGAAGGCGATTCAACATTGGATAAATGGAGTTTCCGAATATGGTATTTCGGCTTTCACCGTGGGACATGTCATTCAAACGGATCGAACCACGCTCTGGTTAGGCACTTGGGGCAATGGGCTCTTTTTCAGTGTGGATAGAGGGAAAACCTGGGTTCGGGACAATCAAGGCATGAGCGACTTGCATATAGAAGATATCTGGGTTTCGAATAAAGGCACGACCTTGGTCTTGACCAAGGAAGGATTATTTCGAAGAGAAGCGACAGGTATCACATCGATTTCAATGAAGAAAAGCGGCCCAAAGCCCATTCGATTTTTGTCGGCTTCGGGCCAAAGGCATTTGCAAACTACGGAGGGAAATCCCATTGGCGCCGATGGACGCATACTGAAGGTACGATGAACGACCGACTTCACGGGATCAAGAAGAATGGCCCGGAAATCTGCACCAGCAGCGAATCGGATGGGATCATTCGGTAACGTAACAGGTACGGTAACGCATCCTTCCCGAGGACGGGAGGCGTCCATAGGGTGGGGTTCGCCCCAGGCGCGATGACAACGCTATCGACCGCAATCACCCAGGTCCCCTCGGCTCCATCCTTATAAGCGTATTCTAGGCGCGCAAGCCCAGTGAGGGATGTGCTCACCGTGACTTTGTACCCTTGACCCTGGCGGAGACTATCGCCGGGTTGGGGTGAAACGAGTTTCGCGGGCGCAGGGCTGATGACCAGTACCGACTTATACTGCACGGTATCTCTGACCGTGGTCGCACCCAAGGTGGCCGCCAATTCCACGAAAAAACCTCCTGCCGTCGGAAAGAGGATTTGCGTATTGAGTCGCGTAGGCTCGGCTATCCATGCCGAATCGGTAGACAGAGATCTCAGCACTCGCCATACGATGGAAAGACGGCTGTCATTGGAGTCCGCCCCCAGAAGCTGGCCTTGCAGAGGGGTGATTTCTTGCATGTTGGCGTTAAGTTGTCCGCCGGCGTCGACACCAAAGCCAAGGGGGGCAAGGGTTGAATCCACACGTCCAATCGGTTCGGGCACGGCGGTGAAGAAATGGCCGGCCTTGGTATCGAGGGTTTCGCGGACCGCGTAGACGTATCCGCCGCCGCCGAGCATACGCATTCCGAACCGCCCTTGCGGCAAATTTTGCAGCACGAAATCGCTATCTACCAAGGTCGCTTGGAAGGGCGTGCCCGGTAGGAAGACCCTTCCTAGGTTTCCGTGCACGACTTCGCGGTGGAGGCGAGCGGAGAATCTCTGGAGAGGCTTGGGTATTAGTCTTACGCTCCAAGCAGCGCCGACCGAGTTTAGGTCGAAAACCTTGCGGCCAGGGTCATAGCTCAATCCGGTGGCGACCGCGCCGGATCCGGATCCGCTGCGGAAGACAAGGTTGAAATGGATGAGGCTGTCCAATTCTGTGGAACGGGTCAAGCCGACCCCCGCGCTGGCGGAGCGTTTCGATGCTGCCGCGGCATTCTTAAGAACGCGTGCGGCCCCAATCCGATCGAAATCTTGGTGGGTCAGCCTTAGACCGGTTTGGTTCACAACCTCAATGCGCAGTAAGGGCTCCGAGGCCACGGCGGGATTGTGATCCCGGTCATAAATCTCAAGAATGCCTTGGGCAAGCGCCATATCGCCCGCTTCATTGCGGAAATCCACCGGCAATTCCGCCAGGCCGGGGTTTTCGACACCCGTGCTACCGCCTTCGCAGCCCGTATATAGGGCCGTGGGCAAGACCAACAAAGCCGCGATCAGGAAGGCCGCGATTCGTTGCCAGCTAGGTGCGCCGAATCGATGAGAGACGTGACGGTTCATAAACTCTTGCCTGAAATGCGACGGGCAGCCGTTTTTGGTGGCGTGGAACCCATGCCCGGGCCTGCTTCGCTTTGGCTATTTGGGAAAAGCTGCATCGCCAAGGTATAGATACGATCCTCACCGGAGTCCTTGTCGACGATTTCGCGAAGTTCTTCATGGAAGGCAGCAAGACGTTCCTTGAGCGACTGGAATCCCACCTCGGATACGGAAAACATGAGGGCACTGAACTGACGATTTTCTGGCGGAACGGTATCCAAGGCCCCCATGGCGAGGCCGGTGAGATCATGCAAATGCTGCCGTGTGGCCATGGCTTTCAAATCCTTCTCGGTAGTGAGATGCTTGTCCGTGACGGCATATCCCGAGGCCGTCTTTTTGATGAGGCCTAGCGTGAGAAGCAGCTGAATGCTTTCCTCCACTTGGGCCGGGGTCGCCGCCGGGAAGAGGCGCGCGCCGATAATTCCCGGGTGCCTCTGCTTCTGTTCGTAGGTGAAATAAGTCCATACCGCCGAATGATGCCACTTGGTGTAGTAGCGGTATTGCTCCTCGCCCACGACACGGGCGCGCGAGTTACGGAACCTGGAGAGCTGGGAGAAGAAATGGTTTTTCTCTATCATCCCCTTGGCTTGGTTGAACTGAACCAGCAAGTCAAAAAAGCGGTAATCCCTTTCGGAAAGCCCCAGGGCCTTGGCGAATTTGATACGCAGGTTCGCGCTTAGATTACGGCGACCATTCACCACGCCGGGAAGCAAGCTAGAGCAACTCGGGGGCAGGTCGGCCTCGCGGGCAAAGACCCGCTGGGAAAAATCGGGCTCAAGCTTCTTGCGCCAAGCACAGTGATCACGGATGAAATCGCGGTAATCGAGATAATGAAGGATGCGGGGCAGGGAGCCAGGACTGGGCACGGGGCGGGGATGCTCCTTTTCGTCGGCCTGCATATCCAAAGTATAATCGCCGCCCCGCTATCATCCTACTTCAATTGGGGCAGAAGTGGGGACAAAAAATCCCTAGACCCATTTTAATTATCCCCGTAAAACCTCCATTTTAGGCGAAATCCAAGGAAATAGGTGAGGACATAAAATCCCTCATACTTCTCAAATCGATAAGAAAAATTCCCCAGAGGGGGGTTAATCTTGAAGCATCCCTTAACCCGGAGGATATATGCTCAATAAACGTTTCTTCAATTACGGAACCCTTGGCCTAGCCCTGGCTACTTCCGTTTTCATCGGCTGCCAGGATTTCCTGGGCGAAGAAAAGGGACAGGCGGCGCCGTCGTCGTCGAGTGACGACATACAGCCCGCCGCCAAAGAGACCCAGCTCAAGGACAGTGTCGCGGAGGTGCCCGCTAAAACGGTCGAGTGCGCCAAGCCGGTAGATAGGGTGACTCTCTGCAAGCAATTATCGGCGGATGTCAATGCACAGCCGCAGAGTGACAAGGAGGCCCTCAATAAAAGCATTGCGGTGTTCAACGAGCATGATTGCGGGGCAGTTCTCGATGCGATACGTCCCCCGAGCCCGCCGATTGATTCTGCGCTCCGATGCAAGAACATCGAAACCATGCTGGTCACCATGGACCCGGCCAGCCCCAAGTACCCTTATTACCAAGATATTGTAGCGACCGAATGCGCCAAAGCCGTAGACATGCCCGCTCCCGTCAAAACGGTCGAGACTACACCCGTCCAACCCGCCCCTGCCCCGACTGTGGTCACTTTGGATACTTTGCAAACTTGCGTGGACGTCTATACAAAGATGCAGACCGCGGGCGAACCGCAATACTGTGAATTCAAAAACAAGTTCAGCCTATGGAAATGCCACGATGTCATCACCGCTGCGGGCCCAGGGGTTCTGCCTCCCACGCCCCCCCTTGATGCCGCGACCCAATGCAAAATGATACAGAACAACTTCGCGTGGGGAGTCGTGGATTCCAAACACCCCATCACCCAGGCGGCCGTCGATAGCGTCTGTGCTTTAGTCCTGCCCGCGAAACCCGCCGTGACCGAGCCAGCCCAACCCAGCTCTCCGCCCGCTTCAACCGCCCTTAGCCCCGAGCAAGAGGTATGTAAGGACATGTGGAATGAGATGATGTCCATGCCTGAGAACTACATGGAGCTCAAGTACAAGTATGGCGGCATGGATTGTGATCGGATCCTAGGCGATGCGAAACCGGCTCCTCCACCTTTTGTGCCTCCCACGTTAGAGGAGCGGTGCAGGCTGTATCGGATTAACCTCACCGAAACGCCGCCGACAGGAGACCCCAAGTACGCAGCACACATGGCAGAAATGGCCATAACTTGCGCTGACTATCCCTGAGTGAGCTAAACCCAATCCGTTACCTTAAAACCGGATCCGATTCCTCCTTTGTTTTTTAAACAAGGCGATGAGTCGGCACGGACCACCCAAGGTGTATTCCAAATCTATCGCAGAGGGATACAAACCCAGGGTCATGTGCATCCAAGGAAAGAGGGAGGATTGGTCCTTCCCCATAACCGGAGATGTTCCATGTTGAATGTGACCCCTTTCCTCCTCGCCCTAGGCCTTGTCTTGGGTGCGGTTCAAACCGCTTCCGCCGGATGGTTTGAAACCAATATTGCCGGCAATTCCTGTATTGCGAATGCGGGCGGCCAGCCGGTGATTCCAACCAGGTATGGCATTTACAATCCCAGTCCCTACAACGCTACGGAGGTCACCTGTCCCATTCAAGTTCCCAGGGCGGATTATACCTACGGCTATATCGGTATTTCGGCCTATCGCCGCAACCAGAACGACGCGCTCTCTTGTACAATAAATATGGGCAACGATGATGGAAGTTATTGGACCTCCGCCGTGGCCACCATTCCGGCAGGCAACACCGGCCGCCAGTATGCAACTCGTTATACCAATGCCACGGTGGGGAGCAGGGTGGTCTGGGTGACCTGCCATATCCCGGCTAGCGTTTCGGGGAATAACTCTTATCTGACATCGATTTATATCAATTTGAACGGGGGATAGCACTCCGTCGGGCAGGCCCCGGGAACCGGATGGGTTTTAGACAAAATCGATCCGGTTTGCCAGGATTTTTTCAGGGCATTTCGTTATGAAAGCTGACAAAATCAATTCTAGGCCCCAGGGTGTAATCATCTTGGCAGCCATACTCGTAATACATGTATTTTTTAAATATCCCGTTATCGAGATGTTCCCGTTTGTGAATGAATGAATAACCGAATAAGTATAGGTGCCGTGATAGGCCATCTTCCGTTTTTTCCAGATATCACAACTTTCCGAAAGCGACCTAGGATGGACGTTCAAAGTATCGAAATTGAGTTCCGGTTGCGTTGAAGGATCTTGAACATTGCAAGACAGAAATAGGGATGGAGTGGCATTTTCGATCTGTGTTTCTCCATCCCAATAGGCTCGGCCGAGGGGGAGGGTGGCCAAATCCTCGTGAAAAGGCCGAAGCCACCCTTCCCTATCCCTAATAGAGACAATTATTGTCCCTCATTCGGCTTTATATTCCCACCATGCCTTCGAGTACCCTTCATGCCTTCCATCCCGACCTAGCTGAATGGTTCGGCAAAAGCCTGGGCGAACCCACGCCTTTTCAAGGCGAAGCTTGGGAGGCGATTCGGCAAGGGGAAGACACCTTGCTCGCCGCCCCAACGGGTTCGGGCAAAACCCTGGCGGCATTTTGGGTGGCTCTTGACGGACTTTGGCGCCAAGCCCTGACAGGTGATTTGCCATCGCGCACCACGGTGCTTTATGTCTCCCCGCTCAAAGCCCTATCGAATGACATCGAAAAGAATTTGAATCGCCCATTGCGTGAAATGCGCGAAAGGGTTTTTCACGATCGCCTGCAAGAAGTCGATGTACGCGTCGCTTTGCGAACGGGCGACACCAGTGCCTCCGATAGGGCTGCCATGATTCGTCGCGCGCCTCACATTCTGGTAAGTACGCCTGAATCCCTGTATTTGCTGCTCACGGCCAGGCGCGGGCGTGAAATGCTGAGAAATGTCCGCACCGTCATTCTCGACGAAGTGCATGCCCTCTTACCCGACCGGCGTGGCGCGCATCTCATGCTGTCCCTGCAAAGGCTGGAGGCCCTCTGCGGAGCCAGGCCCCAGCGCATCGGGCTTTCGGCTACGCAAAAGCCCATCAGCACGGTCGCCCGATTTTTAGTGGGCTGCGATGATAAAGGGCAAACCTTGCCCTGTAGCATTATCGACGCGGGTTTGCGTCGTGCCATGGATTTGGATGTGACCTTGCCGGGCTCTCCCCTGCAAGCCGTCATGCCCCTGGAGGTGTGGGAAGAAGTGTATGGCCTGCTGGAGCAGCAAATCGCCGCGCATCGCACCACCTTGATTTTCGTCAATACGCGGCGCATGGCCGAAAGGGTGGCGCATCGTTTGGGACAAAGCCTAGGTGAGGAATTCGTTGCGGCTCATCACGGTAGCATGTCGCGTGAACGCCGACTCAAGGCCGAAACCGCCTTGAAAGAAGGACGCCTCAAGGTCATGGTGGCCACCGCTTCACTCGAACTCGGCATCGACATCGGCGAAGTCGAGCTATGCGTGCAACTCGGCACGCCGAAAACCATTTCGTCCTTCGTGCAGCGTATGGGCCGCTCGGGGCATTTCATTGGCGGCAAACCCAAGGGTCGAATCTTTCCGCTCACGAGAGATGAATTAGTCGAATCCGCCGCCTTGTTGCGTTGCGTGCGGCTGGGGGAACTCGATACTTTGACCTTGCCGCGCCAACCTCTCGACATACTCGCCCAGCAAATCGTGGCCGAAGTGGCTTGCCGCGAATGCGGGGAAGTCGAACTTTTCGATCTCTTTCGCCGCGCGGCGATCTATTCCGCCTTGAGCTTCGCGGACTATCAGGACGTCGTCGCCATGATAGCCGAAGGCTTCAGCACCCGCGTGGGTCGACGCGGCGCCTATGTGCATCGCGATCAAGTGCAAGGGCGCTTGCGCGCGCGGCGCGGGGCCAGGCTCACCGCTATCACCTGCGGAGGCGCCATACCCGACACCTTCGACATCGATGTGAAGCTAGAGCCGGGCGACTTACTGCTCGGCTCAGTCAATGAGGATTTCGCCATCGAAAGCATGCCCGGCGATGTCTTTCAATTAGGCAATCGCAGTTGGCGCATCTTGCGCGTGGAGGCCAATGCCCTGCGCGTAGCGGATGCTGGCGATGAACCTCCCGGCCTTCCCTTTTGGCTGGGCGAGGCCCCGGGTCGTTCAGCCGAATTCAGCGAGGCCTTATCGTCCCTGCGAGGCGGCGTCGAGAAAGCCTTGGGGGAAACTCCGGAGTTACGTCAAGCCATTGCCGAGCAAGGCGATGGAGCCACCGCGCCCTGGCGCCTTCCCGCAATGGCTTGGCTGGAAAGCGAATGCCAAATTGTCGGCAGCGGGGCCGAGCAAATCGTCGACTATTTGGCTTCAGCGCAAATCGCCTTGGGGGCCTTGCCCACTCTGGACCGCCTCATTTTGGAGCGCTTTTTTGATGATGGCGGCGCCATGCATTTGGTTTTGCATGCACCCTTTGGAAGCCGACTCAATCGCGCCTTGGGTCTCTCTCTTCGCAAGCGATTCTGTCGCAAATTCAATTTCGAATTGCAGGCTGCCGCCACGGAAGACGCCGTCATCCTTTCCCTGGGAGCCTCTCACAGCTTTCCCCTGAGCGAGGTTTGGCAATACCTGAATGCCGACAGCGTGCGCGACATTTTGGTGCAAGCCGCCTTGGTCGCGCCCATGTTCGAAGTGCGCTGGCGCTGGAATGCCAGCCGCGCCCTGGCGCTTCTGCGCAATCGCGGCGGCAAGCGCACGCCGCCTCCGATTCAACGCCTGCAAGCCCAAGATTTAGCGGCCTTGGTTTTCCCGGACAGCATAGCCTGCCCCGAAAATCTCGGTGGCGATCGAGAAATTCCCAATCACCCCTTGGTGAAGCAAACCTTGGACGATTGCCTTTACGAAGCCATGGACATAGAAGCCCTCGAAGATTTGCTGCGGCGCATTGCCCAAGGCCAATTGCAATTGATGGAAATCGATGCGCGCGAACCTTCGCCCCTCGCCGAGGCCGTGCTTAGCGCTCGCCCCTATGCCTTCCTGGACGATGCCCCGCTTGAAGAAAGGCGAACTCGCGCCGTGCGCGTGCGCCGCGATTGGACCCCGGCCCAAACCGATGCCCTGGCGCGACTCGATGCCGATGCCGTCCAGCGCGTGCAGGGGGACGCTGCTCCGCTATGGCGCGACGAAGAAGAATTGCATGATGCCTTGCTTACTTCAGGCTTTCTCACCGAAGGGGAATTGTTCGGCTCACCGCAAAGCCATCTTTTGCCTCCAGGCGGCGGCAATGATCCTGCGACAACGCTACTCTGGCTGGAAAACCTTAGCGCCCAGGGCCGCGTTTATTGCTTGACTCTCCCATCCAGGACAAGGCTTTATTTCGCCGCCGAGCGCGTACAAGAAGCGACCCTCGCTTTCGATCAAATCGCATCCGATATCACAAAACCTTCGCCCTGGGATCCGCCTCTTCGCACCATCCCCCTGGCACCATCGCCACCCTCGCCCGAACAAGCCACGCGTGAATTGCTGCGCGGTCGCCTCGAAGTCAGTGGACCGGTGACCGAGTCCGCCTTACTCACCCTCACCGGTTGGCCGACATCGACCTTGCAAGTCGCCTTATTCGGCTTGGAAGCCGAGGGCTTTGCCTTTCGCGGATCTTTTCCGGCTGCACTGCGCGGGCCCCAAGAACAACTTGGGGTCGACGCCCTCTTACCGGCTTGGTGCGAACGTCATCTATTGGCGCGCATACACCGTCTCGCGCGTGATACGGTACGCAAGCGGTCCGAACCCGTTTCCGCCGCCCGATTTCAGGAATTTCTTTTCGGCTGGCAAAATCTTTGGCCTTCGGAACGGCGGGAAGGCCCCGAAGGATTGGCCGAAGCCCTCTCCAAGCTCGAAGCCTGTGATGCGCCATTGGGCATTTGGGAAGAAGAAATATTGCCGGCCCGGGTGGCCGGCTTTCGCCGCGACTGGCTGGAAAGCCTGCTTTTATCGGGTCGTTTTTATTGGCGGCGGCGCGCGCCTAGCGCCGCAGTCGAAGCTGGCGAGGGACGCATAGCCTTTCACAAAGGCTTGCCCATCGCTTTCTTCAGCGCGGAGCATGTCGCCAAGATGCCCACCTTGCCCGAATCCATCCTTGGCCACGCCGCTCCGGTGATAGAGCATTTGCAAAAATATGGCGCGGCTTTTTGGCGCGACATGGCTCGCCAGCAAAATCTCCCTCTGGAGTCCATTCGCGATGGACTGAAGGAAGCGGTAGCGCGCGGCTGGGTGGCTTGCGATGGCTTAGCGGGCTTGCGGGCCTTAATGCAAAACAACGATCGCCGATCCTTGGGTGGCCCCGATCCCTTGGATCGTTCAGGCCGTTGGTATTTGACTCAAGCACCAAAGCCAGCTTCGGAAATGGATCGGGAAACCGTGTCAGAAATCACAGCCCTTCGTTTGCTGAATCGCTATGGAGTCGTTTTTCGCCGCCTGACCGACCTCGAAAGCGATTTGCCGCCTTGGCGCGATCTCCTGCGGGCACTGCGCCGCTTCGAAGATCGCGGTGAATTGCGCGGAGGTCGTTTTGTTTTGGGCTTCAGCGGCGAGCAATTCGCATTACCAAATGCCGCAGTAACACTAAAACGGAAAGAAAGTTTCCCCGGTGAATCCCCGTTGTGGTTGTCGGCTCAGGACCCTTTGAATCTTCAGGCGACCTTAAGTCCCGGCCCACGTTTACCGGCCCAAGGTCAGAATCGATTGCTTTTTATCGCGGGAGAGCCCGTTGCAGCAATGACGAAGGACGGCTTTATTGCCCTAAAAACTGCGAATCCAGAAGAACTCGAACAATGGAAGCAGCTAGGGAACATAGCCCGACGCCCCGAAGTCCAATGGGCAGCAAGGTGATTGCTTACTGGTAACCCAGTATTTCCCCTGACAAAAAGGCTGGCCAATACCGTCAAAGCATCGTAAAATGTCGGCATGTTCCATGCATTATGCTTGGCAGGTGCGCCTGTATTGGCAAGAGGTCTTGTTTCTGACAACATCTCCCCAAGGGTGCTAGATTCGCAAATGTCACTAGCCTGCCAGGACGTCACCGTCCTACCCTGAGGAGTTCGGGCACATGTCTAATTCTGTAAATGAAGCCGGCTCAGCCGTCTCCACCCATGCCCTTGCGGCAGGGGATATTCTCGTTGTCGAAGACAATGCCATTTTCCGCAAAACCCTCAAAGAGGTTTTGGAGGGAGAAAGCTTTCAAGTCCTCAC
>JAYUVP010000144.1:0-7443 GCA_043753995.1 Fibrobacterota bacterium | reverse complement strand
CTACCGCCAGCGATACCTTGTCAACAACGGAATTGCAAGCCCTATTGGATGGCCTCTATGCAAATGAACCCCTCGGTGAAGGCATGACTCGAAAAGCCGTGATCGCTAAACCGCCCCAGGCCGTCACCTTGCCCAAGGGTGAACGCGAATTGAGCATGGTTTTTAGCGGCCTCAAGCGCAGTGGCAAGGTATCCGTGGAATTGCGAGTGGGTGTGGGTGGTCGTTGGGTTCGGCGATGGGCGATGACCGCCCAAGTCCGGGTATTCGCTCCGGTGGCTGTGGCTTTGACCTTAATCAAGCGGGGAGAATTATTTAACTCAAACAATATCGGCGAAGAAATTCGCGATGTCACAAATTATTCCTCAGGCATTTTACCAGGCAAGGCCGCTTGTTTAGGAAAACCGGCGTCGGTGACCGTGACAACTGGACGCATGCTCACCTTGCGATTGGTGGAAATGCCGGCCTTATTCAAAGCTGGGGAGAGCATTCCCCTGATTGTGCGTCAAGGCGCAGTCACGGTCGCAATAGATGCTGTGGCACGTCGTGACGGGCGTGCTGGCGAAATTATCCCGGCTTGGAATCCCGTCAATCAAAGAATGATACATGGGCAAGTATTGTCGGATGGAAGCCTTCGTTTGCTTCCCGAGGGAGGATAAAATGCGCCGGACTCCGATATTCCAGCTTACCAGACCGGTGCGCCGCATTGTACCCGCATGCTTCGCTTTTGCCTTGATTCATGGTTTGGTCTTTGCCGAAGGACCTCTTTATTCGCTTTACTCCGATAAAAAGGCGCGTAAGGTCGAGGATGTGATCACGGTCTTAGTTTTAGAAAATGCCCATGCCACCAATGACACGAAAACGTCGACCGATAAAAAGCAAGACGCCTCGGTATCCATTTCAGCGGGGTCGGGAGGGTTGAGATTTATCCCGGGCATGGGAGCTGGCATGGGCGTAAATCAAGCTTATGATGGCAGTGGACAGACCTCTCGGGCAGGGGAGGTGAAGGCCACGGTGTCCGCGCGTATTATGCGGGTTTATGAGAACGGCAATTTGCTCATTGACGGCCTCAAGGAAGTCTCAATCAATGGGGAAAAGGAAGTGCTCAAGGTTTCCGGCATAGTGCGGCCCGAAGATATAGGTCCTGATAATATTGTTCAGTCGTCGAAATTGGCGGAAGCCCGTATCCAATACTCTGGAGAGGGTGATACTAGTACCGCGGCCAAGCCCGGTTGGTTGGCGCGGTTCTTCAATTGGATTTTTTGAGGAGCTTTCAATGCATTTAATTCAGAATTACCCTTACCCGAAATTATGGATTTTAAGGTTTGCATCAGTTCTATTGATCCTGAGTTTATCTCTGGCTCAAGCCGTGCGCGTGAAAGACGTTGCCCGGGTGGAAGGCGCTGAAGAGACCCAGCTCATAGGCTATGGCTTGGTGGTCGGCCTCAAGGGTAGCGGCGATGGCCCTCGCACGGCCTTTACCACTCAAAGCGTCATCAATATGCTTCGGAATATGGGCATTGAAGTCCCCAAAGATCGCATACAGGTGCGCAATGTGGCCGCCGTGATGGTTACGGCCAAAATGACTCCTTACCACAAACGCGGCCAAGCACTCGATGTCACGGTATCCAGCCTGGGAGATGCTAAAAGCCTGGAAGGGGGAACCTTGCTTTTATCGCCGCTTCAAAATGCCCAAGGGGATATATTTGCCATGGCTCAAGGCGCCATGAGTGTAGGTGGAATAGCCCGCGAGGGCAGTCAGGGTCGGGCATCCTTAAGCAAGAACCATGCTTTGGCTGGCATTGTTCCTGGCGGGGCCTTGGTTCAGAAGGAATTGCCTTCCGTCGCGCTTTCGAATACGGAATTGCGAGTCGATTTGCAAAGTCCCGATTTCAGCTCAGCCGTGAATTTAGCCAAGGCGGTGAATACCAAGTTTGCTGGAACCGTGGCCATCGCATTAGATCCTGTTACCGTGAAATTGACCTTGCCCAAGGATTGGCAGGCCCGTCCCATGGAATTCATTTCTGAAGTGGAAAATCTGGATTTCAATATTTCCACGGTTGCCCGGGTGGTTTTGAATGAAAAAACGGGGACGGTGATTAGCGGCGGTAATGTTTCGATTTCCGAAGTGGCGGTAGCCCAAGGCAGCATTACGGTCGAAATCAAGCAAACCCAGGACAATCAAATTCAAACAGCTACTGCTCCGGGCATTGCAACTCAACAGACGACCAGCACTAACAATGAGTCGATTAAGGCGAGCGAGGACAAAGGCAGCGTACGTGTTTTACCTGCCAGCACCAGCGTTTCCGACCTGGCTAAATCGCTGAATGCCTTGGGGGTTACCCCCCGAGACATCATTTCGATTTTTCAAGCCATCAAAACAGCCGGTGCTTTGCATGCCGACTTGATTGTGATGTAATTTCGCCTTAGAAATGCTTTAAGGGCGTTTTGCCGATCGCATAAACATTAAAGCCGAGGTCGTGCAATTTCTGGTGGTTCAAGATATTGCGACCATCGAAAATAAAGGCGGGTTTGAGCATGCTGGCGAAAATGCGAGCATAGTCCAATTCGGAATAGAGCTTCCATTCCGTCATCACGGCAATGGCATGAGCGCCTTCGCAAGCCTTATAGGGATCGGCTTCGAATGTCACGCCAGCAGCGACGTCCTTGAGATCATTGCGGGCATTGTCGAGGGCCTTGGGATCGCTGATGACTAAGGCGGCCCTCTCGTCTAGCAATTGGCGGGCGACCGTGATAGCGGGTGATTCGCGCGTATCGCCGGTATTCGCCTTAAAGGCGAACCCGAGCAAGGCAATGCGCTTGCCAGCCACGGTATTGAACATATTCGACAACATGGTGCGCACGAAACGCGTCTGTTGCCAGTGATTCAATTGAACCACGCTTTCCCAATAGTCGGCGACCTCGGTTAAGCCATAGCCCTGGCATATATAGACCAGATTGAGAATGTCTTTCTGAAAGCAAGAACCACCGAAACCCACGGAAGCCTTGAGGAATTTCGAACCGATGCGACTGTCGGTGCCGATAGCATAGGCCACCTCATTGACGTCCGCTTCGGTGTGCTCGCACAAGGCCGAGATGGCATTGATGGACGAAATGCGCTGGGCCAAAAAAGCATTGGCAGTGAGCTTGGAAAGTTCCGCGCTCCATACATTGCTTTCAATGATTTTTTCCTTGGGTACCCAATGGGCATAGACATCCACCAAATCCTTGCGAGCGGCGAGGCCTTCAGGAGTTTCTCGCGAGCCCACTAAGACTCGGTCGGGATTTTCCAAATCGGCGATGGCGCTGCCTTCGGCGAGGAATTCAGGATTGCTCAGTACCTCGAAGCGGATGCCTTTATCATTGGCGTTCAGAATTCGCTCCATGGCCTCGGCCGTGCGCACCGGCAAGGTTGACTTCTCGACGATGATTTTCGATCGCGTGGAATTGGCGAGAATTTGCCTGGCAGTTTTTTCCCAGTATTGCAAATCCGCGGCGCGCCCTGCGCCCTGCCCGAAAGTCTTGGTGGGTGTGTTCACCGAGACGAAAATGATGTCGGCTTCTTGGATGCCTTTGTCCACTTCGGTGGTGAAAAAAAGATTTCGTCCGCGCGCGCCCTGAACCAATTCTTCCAAGCCGGGTTCATAAATCGGGCAAGGACCTTGATTCCAGGCATCGATGCGGGCTTTATTCATATCAACCACGGTGACCTTGTAATTGGGGCACTTGTGGGCAATCATGGTCATGGTGGGGCCGCCGACATAACCGGCGCCAATGCAAAGAATGTTTTTCTTGAAATTCATGGCGTAGAAATAGACTTGTCCGGCCTCAAGGTCAAGGATCTTCCAAAACAATCAGGGTCGCACCCGGATTCTTCGGTTCGCCATAAACGTCGCGCAGTCGATGCATCCAGGGGCCATTCAGCATGCGCCCGACTTGCACACGTATGCTGTCATCGCTGGTATTGGAGCGGCCGTGAATAATACGGACCACGGTGCCTCCCCTCAAATCCTTGCGACGCAGCAGGGCCATAACCTTATTCAGGGCAACCTCAATAGTCAAGCCATGCAGGTCGAGTTCCAGGTCAGCGCGAATCACAATCGCCAATCCTTGGGGGGGATTTGTCAAGAAACCCGGCAATGGTGGAGTAAAAGGGGTGATGCTCGTTCCAGGGCTCGCCTCGCGCCCGGTCGCCATATTTCCCGGGTTGATTGCGCAAGTGCAGCCTTTCGGCCCAGCGGCGTAGCCAGGCGATCAAAACCTGCTTTTGTTCCACCCCCTTGCGCCGACGGCGTACGTCCTCCATGTCGCTTTTAACCGGGGGTGGGATGGGGAAGGGCTGGCCAGATTTGGCGAGGTACATTAAATCACCCAAGGCGCGAAAGCGTGGGTCACTACTTAAGCTAAAAGCGAATTGGGTTAGAATTTCCGCGTCCATTTCTCGAGTGAATCCCTTGGCATGGGCAGCTTCATGGCAGGCGGCATGCACCCGCCAGTATTTCGAGCTGGGCATGGCTTCTGGCTTTATCATGGCTAATTCGCCGAAAAAAGGATCATGAAAGGCCGGCCCGCCATAGACCAGGCCTAAAGTCGAGGTCAAGGGCCCCATGGCTTTAATGGAACGCACTTGCCTTCCTGGGGTAAGTTGTAAGCGTTTCAGGACGGAGTCCAAAAGTCGATCGCAGATGACGAGGGCCTCGGTCTCATTCAGCGAGGCATAGCGTTGAGGCGTCAATTCTCGCCAAAGCGATTGCAAATGTTGCTCTACAAGAACGTCCTGGCGTTTCGCGGAGAGAGGTGGGTGGGGTAGGGCTTGGCTTAGGGCTGGCCTATAGGCGGTGGGCGCCAAACTCCAGGGAAAGGCACCTTGGCCCATGCCGAGAATGACGAGGAAAATTGGGCCCAGTCCCCATATTCGGCGGTGACGCCTTAATCTGACTAGGATCCGCCCAAAGAGTGCAAGGAGGAGCGAGGGCTGACCTGCAGGAAAGGGTAACCAAGATGTTACCCAAAGTAAGGTGAATGTAAGCCCAAAATAAAGCGATCCTTCGACCACGGAAAACGGGACAGAATCGACCCACGGGCCTTTCATTCGCGATAGCGGAAGACCAAAATACTGCCAATACCCTTCAAACCAGCTTTCAAATAGCGCCATGGGCTCCGAATTATAGCTCGAAGCCCTGGTCCTGTTGCCACGGTCCGATGCGGGGCCTACCTTTTGCCCCCCATGGTCTCCTACGCTTTGCCCCTCGGTATGTTATTGGCAAGTTTGGGAGGTAGCGCCCTGAGTCTGGTGCGGCATGGCCGAAGTGACCGACGCAGCGAGTCCTGGATGGACGGCCTATATCCCATCGCCGTCGCCTTTTTCTTAGGCTTTCTCGTCACCATTTTGCTTCCGCATTTAATCGAGTCGCCTTGGTCCCGCCTGCCTGCCTTTGCCGTAGGCTGCGTGGTCATGGCCTTTTGGTCCAAGCGGGTAGTGCATCATGACCCCTGTTGCGAGGTGGGGCATGATCCTCACCCCATCGGAGCCGCCTCGGCTATTGCCATGAGCGTTTGCTCCCTAAATGACGGATTATTGTTGGGTTTGCTTCATCCTACCTGGATGTCCGGAGTCAATCTCGGCATGCTTGTGCACAAATTCACATCGAGCTTTGCCCTGGCGCATTTGCTGGGACAAAGTTCACGCACCACGCGTTCGCTATGGACCTGGAGCCTGGTCTATGCGCTTATTTCCCCTGCCACCTATTATCTCGGGGGTAGCGGTTGGTTGCAGGCCGAAGGACCCTGGATGGGAACGGCCCTGGGATTCAGTGCCGGCATTCTGACCTACTCCATTTGGACGGGCATGATTCCGCATAGTCGGCGAATTCTAAAGCAGAAACCCATGGCCATGGCCGGTTTCGCCATAGCCTTGGTGATTTCCTTGGGCCTCGGGTTTATGCATAGTGGTCTGCATCACCACTAAACCGAAGTTTTGAAACTGGGTTTAATCGCCGAGCACGCGGTGACCGCGTACCAAGTAGGGAGCATACTGTGCTATTCCTTCTTCTAGGGACATAATCGACGCCCGGTATCCAATTTGCCGTAATTTGCCTATGTCGGCCTGGGTGAAATATTGGTATTTACCGCGCAGAACCGGGGGCATGTCCACATAGTCAATATGAGCTGGCCGCCCTAAGGCGGCGAAAAGGGCATGCATCATGGCATTCCAAGAGCGAGGCGTTCCCGTTCCGACATTGTAGAGGCCGCCGCGCGTGGATGGGTCTAAGAAAAATAAAGCGATATCGACGGCATCAAGGACATGCACAAAATCGCGTAATTGTTCTCCATCCTGATAATCGGGATGATGGGATTTGAAGAGCTTGACCTTGCCTTCAGTCATGATTTGGTCAAAGGCCTTAGCCACCATGCTCTTCATGTCGCCCTTGTGATATTCATTAGGGCCATACACATTGAAAAACTTGAGACCCACGATTTGATCAAGAATGCCTTGACCCTTGGCCCACAAATCAAACGCCTGCTTGGAATAGCCATAGCCATTGAGGGGGCGCAAACCGGCGAGGTCTTCTAACGTATCGGAATAGCCCTGGGCGCCATCGCCATAGGTGGCCGCGGACGAGGCATAAATGAAGGGAATTGGCTTTGGGCGATCCAGGCAAAAGTCGCAGAGATCACGCGTCATTCCGAAATTATTACGCATCAGATAGCCGGCATCGGGCTCGGTCGTCGCCGAGCAGGCACCCAAATGAAAAACAGCCTCGATGGAATCTGGCATTTTGCCAAGCTTTAGCCATTCTCCCAATTCGTCGCGATCGCGATAGTCGACATAGCGCAAGGGGACGAGATTGCGCCATTTGGCATTATGGCCCAAATGATCGACGAGCAATAAATCATCTCGCCCGCGCTGATTCAGCCTCCAAGCCAAGGCGCTGCCTATAAAGCCGGCGGCTCCGGTGATAAGGATTTTTGGATTCTTCTGCATAGCTGAGGAAATCTACTCTTGCACCGATGAATCAGAAACAGCGTGTGACTTGGATAAGCGAGATTCTGAACCGCCTTTATCCTGACCCGCCCATTCCACTTATCCATCACGATCCCTTCACCCTCTGCATCGCGGTTTTGCTTTCTGCCCATACCACGGACAAGGCCGTGAATAAGGTGACACCAGAATTATTCCGCCTAGCCCCAAATCCCACCGCCATGGTGGCGCTTGGACAGGAAAAAATCCTGAATATCATTCGTACCGTGGGCTTGGCGCCAACCAAAAGCCGTCATGTATTTGCCCTTGCCCAAACCTTACTCCAGCGATTCGACGGCCAAATACCTCATAGCCTGGATGACCTGGAGTCTCTTCCCGGGGTGGGCCATAAAACCGCATCGGTGGTCATGAGTCAAGCCTTTGGAGAAGCCACCTTTCCCGTGGATACGCATATTCATCGCT
This sequence comes from Fibrobacterota bacterium, assembly GCA_043753995.1. GTDB lineage: Bacteria > Fibrobacterota > Fibrobacteria > UBA11236 > UBA11236 > JAYUVP01. Next base: position 2 of record JAYUVP010000144.1, on the reverse strand, counting down.
TG
>JAYUVP010000143.1:0-12252 GCA_043753995.1 Fibrobacterota bacterium | reverse complement strand
CAGTTGCCACTGGAATCCAAGCTATAGGGACGCAAGGCTTCGGTGACCATGACGGGCCCGAGATCCGAGCCGCCAATACCGAGATTCACCACATGGCGGATGCGCTTGCCGGTATGGCCTTTCCATTCGCCGCTACGCAGGCGTTGCGTGAAAGCCTCCATTTGCGCCAATACACGCTTGACGTCGGGCATGACGTCCTTGCCTTCGACTAGGACCGGGCTGCCGTTGAGATTGCGCAAGGCCGTATGCAATACCGCCCGACCTTCCGTGGTATTGATGCGCTCACCCGCAAACATGGCATCCCGTGCCGCCGCGACGCCGCGCTCCAAGGCCAAGGCGCGGAGCAATTCCAGGGACTTGTCGGTAACGAGATTCTTGCTGTAGTCGAGTCGCCATCCGCAAGCTTCGACGGTATAACGCGAGGCTCGGTCCGGATCGGCAGCGAAGAGCCGGCGCAGGGTTTCGGATTTGTTTTTTTGGGCATGGTCGCGCATGGCGCGGAAAGCGGTGCTCTGGTTCAAGGATGTCATGGCCCTAAATATAGGGAACCATGCACGAAGCTATTTTGCCTGCATGACTTCTTTTTTGCGCCAGTCCGGAGGTGTTTCCGGCAAGCTCGTGGTTCCGCTTCTTTTCGGTGGGGCCCTACTCGTAGCTGGGATGGTTTTCCTGGTCGGATATCGAGAAAAGCGTCAATGGGATCACATTCAGATTTCAGGTCCCGGCGGCGACAGCCTTCAGGTCACCGACGCGGACTCATTGAGGCAATGGCTACAGGGTTTACCGTCTTCCTGGATGCAGGTGACGCCGCAAGGCGACAAGCTCGTGGTGGTGGTGCCCTGTTTTTCCGAAACGCCGAGTCTCACCTGGCAGCCCGGTAGGTCCCATTCCGAAGAGGGGCCCTTTTTCACCTGCCCTTTTTGCGAAGGCGGGGATTCCCTACGCGTGAAGCGATTGCAAATGCCCACCCAACAACCTGCCGAAATTTTCACCCTGCATATGGCTGGCGACACCGCCGCGATGGATTATTTGCCGCATGGAAAACCGGGCCGGGGAAATTGGGTATCACCGACGTTGCGCTGGGTGCGCGGCCCCGATACATCATGGTTTGCCCCCGCCGACAGTGCCGGACTTTTTGCCGTCGTGAGAGCCGAGGAAGACAGTCCTGAGGGTTGCACCCCGGATGAAGGAGAGGACGCCGATTCCCTGGAAATGGAATCTCCCTAACACCCCTGGCCTTGGTAATCCCCCTTTTCCCCAGGGTTTTACAATCTTCCTCGCTTGATTGCTAGCTTGCGCGCATGCGCTCGCGCATTGTCACCCCTGAGGAAATGCGCCATTTATTTGGCGCCGAAGTCAGTCATTTCACTTATGCCTTCGCCCTCACACGCCGTGAAAAAAGGTCTTTAGAGTCTGGGCAGCCGAGCCCCCTCTCAAGCGATATCCGAAAAATTACGGTCTCTCAAAAAACCCAATCTGTTTTGGCTTTACCTCTTTCGGCCAAGCGATAGGACTTTCGCAGAAAAAAATATCGGACCTTTTTCTCCCGTTTTTCCTCGCAAGGAAACAAGTGGGAAGCATTTTTTCCTACTGTGTTAGGTCAAAACGACCTATTGCGAAATGGCTTGGTTTCTCCCAAAGGAGCGCCCCATGGTTACACGAAGGGGAATCAGCGAACAGGCCCACTTCCCAGGACCTTGGCCTTGGTTAGAGCCTCATGACCGTATCCGATTAGGCTCCCTACTTGGCCTAATTTCCCTCGGTGCCCTCCTTTTTTCTGGCTGCGCATCCCAAGTTCGTATAGCACCTCCATTAGAAGCCCCCGCTACCTCATGGACGACACCCAAGGGTCATTCATGGAAAATTGCGGATAGCCTTTTCGCTCTACGCGCGGATTTGGCATCGGCTAGGCAGGCTGAGGCCGCTTATACCAAGGCGAATATTGAACAAGCCGACGTTCCCCAATTGCTGACGCAATGGTCGCATGCCTGTTACGTGGTCGCGCTGTATGGGAATCTCGAACCCAACCGGCGTCGCACCTATTTCCGTCGTGGCGTCGAAGCCGGAGAAGCGGCCATGCGCTTACATCACGGCTTTGCCCGTATATATGCCGCATCGGAAGATGAGGCCGAAGCCGTGGCGGCATTGGACGGGCCCTTTCTTGAAGCGGCCTATTGGACGGCAGTCAATGAGGGACGATTGCTTGTCGAAAGCGATCGCTATGTCCGCAAAGGCCTAGGAGAACAATGGGTGGCCCTTGTCAGGCATTTATTGATACGCGACGATACCTTGTTTTATGGCGGCCCTCATCGATTAGCTGGAGCCATGGCCTTGCGCATTTCCGATGCCGAAATTCAAGAAGCCAAGGCGCAATTTCAAATGGCCCAGTCCATCGGCCCTCGCTATGCCGGTAATTGGGTGACCTATGCCGAATTCTTCACCACCGCGACCAACGATCGAGTGGGATTCTCCCAAACCCTGGAAGCGGTGATCAGCGACACAACTTGGACTAAGAGTATTCCCGAAAACGAACTCGAACGCAAAAGGGCTGTCGCCCTACTACAACAGGTCGAGACCCTTTTCCCCGTCAAAGCCACGCGCATCGATCCTTGAAAGGGGTCTTTCTCCAGGGCCTATATTTCACTTATGGGTGAAGGCCAAAAACTCGCGCAACAAATCGGCCCCTGGCAAGTGCAGGGGTCTAAGGAAATTTACAGCAACCCCTGGATTCAGGTGCGAGAAGACCAAGTGCTTCATCCCGACGGCCAGGCGGGTATTTACGGGGTGGTTTCCTTTCGCAACTTGGCGGTAGGCATAGTGCCCCTGGATAATCACGGTGATATTACCCTAGTGGGTCAACACCGTTATCCTCTCGACTATTACAGTTGGGAAATACCCGAAGGCGGCTGCCAAATTGGGATCGAAAAAACCGAAGCCGCGGCTCTGCGAGAATTGCGCGAAGAAACCGGCCTGCGCGCGGCTCGACTCGATTATCTCGGCTGTTTCACCCTAAGCAATTCCGTTTCCGATGAAATCGCTCACCTTTATTTGGCGAGAGATTTGACTCCGGGAGAGCATGAACCCGAATCCACCGAAATTTTGAGTCTTCAGAAAATCCCCTTCTCCGAGGCCTGCCGCCGGGCGGAAGAGGGCGAATTGAATGAATCCATGACCACTATCGCTTTATTGCGGGCCAGGCGCTTTCTCGAATGCGAAGCCCAAGGCCTACCCACACCTCAATATCGAACTTCACCATGAAGGCCGATTCAAACCTCAGTGATGCCGAATGCCTACGCGAAGCCATTGCCATTGCCGTCGCCAATGCTGCCTTGGAAGCCGACGGCGGAGGCCCTTTCGGTGCCGTTATTGCCAAGGATGGGCTCATCTTGGCGCGGGGAGCTAATAGCGTGACGCGCAGCAAAGATCCGACGGCGCATGCGGAGGTGGTCGCCATTCGCGAAGCTTGCCTCAGCCTCGGTAGCCATCGCCTAGACGGCTGCGTGCTATTCACCAGTTGCGAGCCTTGCCCCATGTGCCTAGCTGCGGCGCTCTGGGCCAGGGTCGATCGCATTGTCTTTGCCAGCGATCGAAAAGATGCTGCCGCCGCGGGTTTCGACGACGAGGCTTTTTATCGGGAGGTGTCCCTGGCCCCGGAAGCACGGGCCACGCCCTGCCGCCAAGATTTGCGCGACGAGGGTTGGCCGGCCTTTGAGGCCTGGAAGAAAAATATCGGGCGTGAGGCTTATTAAGGCAGGGGAAATAGAACTAGCACCCCTGAGCTGGCATCGTCCCTCAAGGCTGCGCCTGCACCGGAAGATCCGGACGCAAACCCAGCCACAATAAATCCTTGGCGCCAGGGGCGCCGGCGACGTAACCCCCGCGATACCCTGCGAAGCGTTGCTTCTCGGCCGAGTCCACCGACATGGGGCGCAAGGCGCTCATGACTTCTGGACGGAAGGTTTCGCGCAGGGCTTGCCATGCCGATAGCGAATCCGGATGCGCTCGCAAAACCGGCAAGGCCTCGGGAGATAAGGCCCCGCCGCGATCGAGAATGCGGGCGCGGCTGCGATAGAGATAGACCCCGGGCTCTTCCGCCAAAACCGTGAAAGCCATGGGTAGCAAAGGCGTCATCGTCGCGTTACCTGCTGCACTTCGATGCATTTCCACGCGGCGTATCATGTCGTCTATCCAGGTGGAAGCCTTGGCATAGCGGCCTTGATGCTGTTCATAGTGCCGCTTGAATTGCCCGGGCAAATCCTGCCACAAAGCGCCCGTCATGGCCAAGGCCGCTAGGGACATAGGCAAAAAGCCCAACCAAGCGCGCCAGGGTTGAGGGTTTTCCTCTTCTTGATCTTGGCCCAAGGAATGAAGCCAGGCTTGCCATCCTGCGGCCACACCTATCCATAGCAAGGCCAGAATAGGCAAGACCAAGGTGCTGTGATTTTGTGATTGCCAAGCGGCCGACGTCGCCAGAATGGCAGTTGGCAATAACGAAGCGAGAGCGACTAAAGGCAGCCAGGTCCACGCTGATATATTCGCCTCGGTGGAATTTACCTCGGACGAAATCTTCGAGGCGCGACGCCAAGCCACCATGGCCCCGAAAGCTGCCAGGCTTTGCAGACTAAGGGCAAAAAGGGCCGTAACCCAGGCATTTCCCAGCTGGGGACCCTGGGTCCAAATCTCAACCAGGAAAGCCAGACTTGCCTTGAGGGAGAAAGTCGATTGCTGAGAGATCGATGCGATGAGGGCATGCGGCCAAAGTTGCCCATAGGCCCACAGATAAAAAGCGAAATAGGCCATTTGTCCCAGCAAGGTCGCCGAAAGCAAAATTGCGGCAAGGCGCGGCGACTCTCGTCGGATCAAGGTGTGGGCGATAAGTAAAACCGGCAAGACGCTTGCATCCCAGCGCAGGAGAGGCAAAAGGAGTAGCGGAAATGCCCGCCACACCCAAGGCAAGCGTCGAAGGTGGGCAAATAAGGCCCACAAGGAAATCGCCGTGAACCAAGAGGCATTCGAACCCGAGGCCGAAGCGGTGATAAAAGCCGAACTGCATCCCACCGCCGCCACTGCAATCCAGGCCAGCACGCGCATGGCCCCTAAGGCTCGGGCGAGAGCATAGACTCCCGATAAGGCGAGCACATCTCCCCAGGTGGCCCATTGAAAAGCAATGCGCTCCAGATTGGACACCGAGCCTAACTTGGCCCAGGTCGCCAAGGCCATAAGCCAAAAAGGTGAGTCCGTGGCACAAACTGGATTGAGAAGGGAGGCGACGGCCTTGCCGCTCTCCACCCAGGTGCGGGCATGGGAAATCGCGATGAAGGTTTCGTCACTGAGCTGGCGGCCAAATAGCGCTTTCAGCGCGAGTATGGCGGCCACGACGGGCAAAAAAGGCAAAGCGGCGGGGATGCCGGCGGTCAGGCGATCGGCGATGGATTCGCCCCAACCGGGCTTAGGATAAACAGGAGATTTTCTGGACACCGGGGCAATTTACATCTCGGCCTGCGAGACCGACACCACTTGCTCCACCGTAGTGAGGCCAGCTAGGGCTTTTTCCAAGCCGTCGCGGCGCAAGGTGGACATGCCCAAATTTTTAATCGCGTAATGCTTAATCTCTTCGGCGCTTTTGCGCTCGATGACCATGCGATTGATTTGATCGTCCGGTGTCATCAATTCAAAGATGGCGAGTCGACCGCGATACCCACTATTATTGCAGGCATTGCAGCCCTTGCCCTGATAAAAAGTCGTCCCCGGCAGGACCCCGATATTTTGCAAAAAGACATCGGGCAATTGCACGGGCTGCCGACATTTTTCGCAAATGCGGCGTACGAGACGTTGGGCAAAAACACCTTTCACGCAAGAGGTGATGAGAAAGGGTTCGACGCCCATATCGAGTAGGCGAGTGAAGGCGCTAGGCGCATCATTGGTATGCAAGGTCGAAAAAACTAAGTGACCCGTAAGCGCGGCTTGCACCGCCATTTCGCAGGTCTCTTTATCGCGCATCTCACCCAACATGATGACGTCGGGATCTTGGCGCAAGATGGAACGAATGCCGGCGGCAAAAGTGAAGCCCGCTAAATTGTTGATTTGCCCTTGCGATATGCCCGCGATATTTTTTTCCACGGGATCTTCCATGGTGACGATATTCACGCCGGGCTGATTGAGGTGCTTGATGAATGCGTAAAGGGTGCTTGATTTGCCTGAGCCCGTGGGGCCAGTGACCAGGATAATGCCATCGGGCAAGTCGACGAGCTTTTGTACCGACGGATACACCGTAGGTCCAAAGCCGACTTTTTCGAGGCTGGCCACCTCTTGATTGGGATCGATGATTCGAATCACCATCTTTTCCATGACGCCACGGCTGCGCAAAAGCACGGGAAAGGTGGAAAGGCGTAAATCCACTTCCTTGCCTTTGTAGGCAATGTGAGCACGCCCGTCGAGAGGCCGGCGCTTTTCGGCGATATCCATATTGCCGAGCACCTTCATGCGCGAAATCACCTGCACCATGAGCCGGGAAGGAATGGGGTTTTGCTCCGTCAATTCACCATCGATGCGATAGCGAATGCGCATATTCTTTTCTTGCGGCTCCAAATGGATGTCGCTGGCACCCAGGCGTATGGCCTCGCTGATGAGCAGGTTGACGATCTTGACGATTTGCCGACCTTCTTCGTCGGCCAAGGGTGAACTTTCGTCGTCTTCGTTTTTGTCCTTGGTGAGAACAAGTTCCTTGTCCTCGTCCTTGCCCATGAGATCGGCCAGCTTGTTCTGGGCATTGCTGTAGGCGCGCTCAATGGCGGCCATGATTTCAGGCTCGGTGGCGATGACGGGCTCAACATCCTTGCCCGTCTTGAATTTCATATGATCAAGCGATCGCAAATTGGTCGGATCGACCATGGCGACGGTGAGCACGCCCTCTTTTTCGTAAAGCGGCACCACGCGGTAGGAGCGGGCCATTTCCTCGGATATCAGATTGGTCACGGCCGATTCGAATTTGAAATTCTCGAGCACGACATGCTGCAAATCCAATTGGGCGGCGAGCACATCGAGAATTTTGGTCTCGTCGATAAAACCGAGCTTAACCAAGGTCTTGCCGAGAGGTAAACCGAGAGCTTTTTGTTTGGCTAAGCCCTCTTCAAGTTGTTTATTCGTGATATATCCGTGCTCAACGAGAATTTCGCCGATGCGTTTGCGGTAGGCGAATTCAAGTTGTTTGCCCAAAACCGAATTGAGAGTATCCTCGTCGATATAGCCGAGCTTAAGCAAGACGGTGCCCAGGCTGATGCCGGTGGCTTGATGTTGATCGAGGGCCTGATCCAATTGCTCCGCCGTGATATAACCCTGGGCCAAAAGAATTTCGCCGACCTTTTTCCGGCGGCGCACCTTGGGCACGGGACGGAATTCAGCGCCTTGAACAGGTGGAGGGGGTTGGCTGAACATATTCGGAGGTATTGGCGCGTTCAATGGCTGAACCCTCCCGGCAGCAGCGGCGATTCGGTTCCAGAGGAAAGCAAAACCACGCCTTCTCCCACTTCCGCAAAACCGATTTCACGGCAAGATGTTAAAGCTTGCAAGGCTTGAAGCTCCGCTTCGGTGAAATGGCCGGCAAACAACAATTGATACTCCTCACCGCCATGCAAAACTCCCTCACCTTGGCGCTCGGCGCCGAGGAGATCGGAAAGGGCGGGGTCATAGGGTAGCTTACTCCAATCTATCACAAGCCGGCAACCCGATTGGCGACTGAGATGGGCCAATTCCGAGGACAGTCCATCGCTGATGTCTATGGCCGCCACGGCTTCTCGATGAGCGGACAAAGCCGGCCCCAAGGCTAAAGGCGGACGCGGTGACAAATGGGCAGCAATGGCTTGGTCCTGAATACTTCCGTGAGGATGAACTGTGGAGAAAGGCCATGCTTCTCGCCGCCAATCTTGCAGTAAAAGTTGAAGCCCGGCGGCGGAGGTCCCCAGGGAGCCGCTCACATAAATTTTATGGCCAGGTTTTACTGCGCTCCGCAGTAATGGCCGACCCCTGGTTTCTCCTAAGACCGTGATGGCGAAAAAACTATCGTGAGGCACGCGTACCGTGTCGCCACCTGCAAAGAGAAATTCATGCGCTGTCGCCAAGGCTCGCATTTCCTCGCCCAATTCGATTGCCACCGACCTATCCCAATCTGGCCTGAGTCCCAAGGTCAGGAATAGATGGGTGGTTTTTCCTCCCATGGCATTGATGTCGGAAAGATTGCTCATCACGGCTTTTCTCAAGGCCAAGGCCGGCTTCACCCAGTCGAGGCGATAATGCACGCCTTCCACCGAAGCATCCGTGGAGACCAAAAGATTGCGGCCATCAGGCTGGGGTAATAGACAGGCGTCATCGCCAGGCCCCAGGGCGTCACGTCGCAATTGGCCGGCTCCGACCAAGGCGGTGATGAAGGAGAATTCAGGCTTGTCGGCGAAATGCTCCGCCTTCGGGCCCGACTTGACGGCATTCATAGGCTAGCGAATATATCAAGAGGTGCTCCGCCGAATGCGTGGAACGGGTCTTGCCATTTCGAATCGGGGCTCTAAGGCTTCGGCACATCTTCTGAAGCGGCGGCAGGGTTGCGCTTCTGCTGCATACGCCTTGCGCAATCCATCATGACGAAAACCACAATGGCCGCGAAGACCAGATAAATCATCATGCGCATATTGCGATTCATGCCAACCTCCCCGGAAATGAGCCGCCTGGACCCAAGCTCCGGCCCTTTACTGCTCTTTCTCCAAGGTGATCGACAAGCGTAAGCGCTCGCCGGATCTCGCTTCGAGGTCTTCCGTATGCGTTCGAAAACCCGATTTGCGGACTTCCAACCGATGGTCGCCGGGCATCAGAGAAATCATCCAAACATTTTCATCGAGCCACTGCCCATCGAGCAAGGTGGTGCTACCCACCGGCCTAATCTCCAGAGTCAATAGAGCGCAAGGCTTGAAAGACGCCACGGGCGGAGATGCATTCGCACCAGCATCGGGCAAGGAGGCCATTGCCTCCAGAGGCCAAAGCCCCAGCCAAAAAACCGCGAGATTCGCCGCGAAACGATTTTGCAAAGCCGACATCGCCGCAATTATACATGAGGACGGCGGGCAAAGTCTTGTGAGTAAATACCCGGGTCGCCCCTTCTGAGCCGAGGGGGACCTAGATTAGGGTGGTGTTTCCCATCCTTTTCACCCTCGCCGTGCTCGTCGCCCTGGTCATTCTCTTCGCCACCCAGGCCTGCTCGCCTGCCATTGCCTCCTTGCTCGGCGCTTTGCTTCTCTGCTTCGTGGGCATCATCGATTACAAAGACCTTTACGCCGCCCTCGCCAACCCCACCTTATTGCTTTTCGCCGGCATGTTCGTGGTGGGTTCGTCTTTGTTTCACACGGGCTTGGCCCAGTGGCTCGGCGCCACCGCCGTGCGCAAGCTGGGACGAGGCGAAAAACGTTTGCTATGGATAACCATGATCATGGCGGCGGTGCTCTCGACTTTCGCCTCCAATACCGGTACCACGGCCGCGCTCATTCCCGTGGTGATCAGCGTCTGCGCGGTGGCGGGCATTCCTGCGTCACGGCAACTCATGCCCCTCGCCTTTACTTCGGGCTATGGCGGGTTTTCCACCCTTATCGGCACACCGCCTAATATCATCGTCACCGAAATATTGAAACAGCAAGGTTACCGTCCCTTCGGCTTTTTCGAATTCGCTTGGGTTGGCATTCCCCTGGCGCTTGCGGGCATGGTTTATTTGACCTGGGCCAGTAAGCGCTTTTTGCCTCAAAGGCCGGCCCAAGGTCCTGCCGAAATCAGCGCAGAAGCCCCGACCGGAATTTGGCGGCCCAAGCAAATGTGGATAAGCGGCCTCATTTTGCTGGCTGTGGTGGTGGTGATGGCCTTCGACATCAAGGCCATACCCCTGGAAATAGCGGCTTTAGTCGGTGCCTTGCTTTGCGTGCTCACTGGCTGCCTCACCGACAAGCAGGCCTATGAAAGCATCGAATGGGACACACTTTTTCTCTTCGCCGGAATGTTCGCGGTGGCGAAGGCATTGGAACGCAGTGGCGCGGCGGCCCTACTCGCCGATTGGCTGCAAGCCGGTATCGGCCAAGGTACCCCCACCTGGATCTTGGTCACCCTCGGCTTTTTCCTCACCGTAATACTCAATTCCTTTTTGTCGAATACCGCCTGCGCCGCCTTGCTCTCCCCCATCGCCATCACGGTCGCTCGCGGTATCGGAGCCGATCCCCATGCCTTGCTCATGGCCATTGCCGCCGGCGCATCCTGCAGCTTTCTCACCCCGGTGGGCACCCCTCCGAATACTCTGGTTTGGAAAGTCGGCGGCTATCGCTTCGCCGATTATGCCCGGCTCGGGTTTGGCTTGGTCTTTGTCTGTTATCTCGTGGCGGTGGTGGTCATACCTTGGAAATGGCCGTCCTATCCCTAAGATTTGAAAAACAGGCTAATTTTCAAGCTTGCTTCCTTCTGGAGAACAGAAAAATCTGCGGCAAGCCTCCAGCTTTACGCTGATTTTATACAATTGATTTGCGGGATATTACACCCCCCTCTTTCGAAGTCCCCTTAGATTCTGGGGAAAGGTCTCTAAAACCAATACACAAGGTGGTCGTCTACATGTTGAACTTTTTGGGCCGAATTTCATTAGCCGGTGGATTGGCTGCCACCCTGTCTTTCGCCTCCGATGGCGATGTCGATGTCAAACATGAAGCAACAAAGATTGGCGCCTGGATTGATGCCGGCCAAATTTGGCAGGGCAAGGTCGATTTTGGTGAAAAAGTCGAAAAACAAGTTTTAACCCGCTCCAAGGTGGCCTTGACCCAGGTCGCAACCGTCAATGAAAACTTGACCCTCACCGGAGCCGTGGGTGGCCTTTTCTTTTATTCCTTGCCTGTCGACCCCGCCGGTCCTCATACCCGCATGACCAAATTTACCGCCGTGCTAGAAGAGGCCTCGGCCTTGTATAAATTCGGCAATGTCGAAAACCCCCTGATTGAAACCAAATTCGGTCTTTTCTTCGAGAAATACAATCCCGACTCCAAGAATTTGGGTGAATACCTGTTTCGCTCAGGAACTTATCCTGGCTATCTTCAAACCGGAGGCTGGTACATATTAAACAGTGCCGGCTATTTCATGCAGGGTGTCAAGGCTTCGGCCAATCTCATGGACGGCGCCCTAGTTCCTGAAGTCATGCTTTATATGGAGCGCGACTGGGAACCCACCTATGATTTAAGCCCGGTTCTTTTGCTGACTTATAAGCCCAGTGAAGTCTTTCAGTTGGGAGCGGGTGTGGCCTTCAATCATTATATCCCAGCCAAACCCAGCTTGACTACCCCCGAAGACTTGCGCTCGGCATCTTATAAATCGTCAACTTCTGGCAAGGATACTCTTTATACCACAACCGAATTCCTAAAGGATTCGGCCTATGCCGGGAATCATGCCTACACTTTTAAAGGCATTAAGGTAATGGCACGAGCCTCCTTCAATCCCCAGGCCCTGATACAAACCGACCTACTTCACCCTGAAGATTTGAAGATTTACGCGGAAATGGCCGTTTTGGGGGTAGAGAATCAACCGATTTACTACACCAAAATGACCAAACGCATGCCCTTGATGTTCGGCTTTAATTTCCCGACCTTCAAAATTGTGGATAAAATGTCCTTCGAGCTCGAGTACTATAACTCGGACTTTCCTAATTCTCTTGAAGAAGTTTACCAGCGAACTTTCCCAATTCCGGGTAGTATAGGGGGTGTGGGTACCAAGTCACGCCAAGATTATGTCGATAGCCTTGCCTCCCAGCGTAAAATGCGGGACAAGGTCAAGTGGTCTTTTTGGCTGCACAAGAACATCATTTCTGGACTTGGTGTTTACTTGCAAGTAGCCAGCGACCATTTCCGGCCTATCGACTTTAACAATAAGCCGACCTATGAACCGGTCACCCAAAAATGGGATGATTGGTATTACATGGTCCGTTTCAATTTCGGAATCTGAAAAATTTAGGGGAGGAGATAAAATGAAAAAATCAATGATTGCCCAGGGTTGCGCCCTGGCACTTGGGTTGACCATAACTGCTGGCGCAGCATTCGGTCAGACCGCACCACCGGAATCGGCCACCAAGGTCAAACGCGTCCTTATGTACAATAAGGTCGGCGGTTGGGTGCATACCGACGGTCTTCGCGACGTGCTGGCTGTCTTGAAAAAGATGGCGACGTCCAAGGGCTTCATACTTGACTCGGCCAAAAC